>JBBSVV010000012.1:0-5465 GCA_038046625.1 archaeon
CATAGGTTTCAATGCGCTCTCCGTTTGCGAGGTTCCACACGTGAACCTTCTCATTCTCCTCCAAACCGGCCTTTTTCATCAAGGCGGAATCGATTGTGATGCTGCCAATGTAATTCACGTCCGCGCCTGTGACAACGGCATGGTGAATCTTGGATTTGAGGTATTCGCGCATTATTTGCCCAACTAAAGTTAAGTAAACACGAATAAAAAACATTAGCAAGGAAAAATCTAATGGTAACATGGATTTCGACTACAAGGCGCTCGGCTTAAAATGCGGCCTGGAGTGCCACCAGCAGCTCGACACAGGCAAGCTGTTCAGCAGAACCCCTTCAATGCTCCGCGAAGATTCACCGCATTACAGGGTTGAAAGGAAACTAAGGCCTGTTGTCTCGGAGTTCGGGGAATACGACAAGGCTGCTTTGGAGGCGTTTAAAAAAGGGCTCACTTACGTTTACGAAGGGTACAACGACACAACCTCGCTCGTTGAATTGGATGAGGAGCCGCCGCAGGAATGCGACAAGGAAGCACTGCACACAATCCTCGAGGTCGCGCTTTTAGCCGAAAGCAAAATCCTTGACGAGCTTTTCACAATGAGAAAAGCCGTGATAGACGGCTCCAACACTTCTGGTTTCCAAAGGACGATGCTCGTTTCAACAGGAGGAAAAATAAAAATGAAAAATAAGGAACTAGGCATACAAACAATTGTATTGGAAGAGGATGCGGCACGCCCCGTGGAAAAAACAAACGAAAAAATCGTTTACAGGCTCGACAGGCTTGGAATACCATTGATTGAGCTGGCAACCGAGCCGAGCATAACAACTCCGGAAGAGGCGAAGGAAGCGGCGCGCGCAATAGGAAAATTATTCAGGATAACGTGCCGCGCAAAGCGCGGTTTGGGAACAATAAGGCAGGACCTGAACGTTTCAATCCGCGAGGGGGCGCGCGTGGAGATAAAGGGAGTACAGGAACTCGAAATAATTGACGAGTATGTGAGGCGCGAAATCCAGAGGCAATACAGCCTCATTGCCGCAAAAAAAGAACTTGAAAAAAAAGGCGCAAAAAAAGAACTATTGAAATTCGAGCCGAAAAACATCGGAAAGATTTTCGAAAAAACAGGGGCAAAAATACTCAAAAGCACGCTTGAAAAAAAAGATTCAATCATGGCATTGAAGCTCCCGGAGTTCGCGGGAATTCTTGGAAAGGAGCTGCAGCCAAACAGGCGCGTCGGAACTGAATTATCGGACAACGTGAAAACCAAAACCGGTTTGAAAGGCCTGTTCCACAGCGATGAACTCCCGAATTATGGGATAACACAAAGCGAAGTCGACGCGGTTCGCAAGGAATTGGGGTGCGGAAGCGGGGACGCATTCATCATAATTGCCGGCCCGCAGGAAAAAGCACTGCACGGAATAGAGGCCGCGCTTGAAAGGGCAAAGCAATGCCTCGAAGGGGTGCCTGAAGAAACGCGCGGCGCAATTGAAGGCGGAAACACCGAATATTTGAGGCCACTGCCCGGAGCCGCAAGAATGTACCCTGAAACGGATTTGGACCCGATAATTGTAGACAAAAAAACACTGAAAGAAATAAAAAAAGACCTTCCTTTGGGAACGGAGCAGAGAAAACAATTGTACGCAAAATGGGGCCTCAACGAAAAGCACTGCGAGGAAATGAAGCTGAGCAACTACGCGAGATTCTTTGAAAGGCTTGTCCAGAAGGAAAAGTTCGACGCAAAAAAAACCGCCGTGTTCCTGCTCGAAACGCTTGTTGAGGCGAGGCGCGAAGGAATAAACGCGGATTCGTTCACGGAACCCCGCTTGGAGGAATTCCTCAAGGCAATGGAAAGTGGAAAAATCATGAAAGAAGTTGCACTTGAAATGCTCACGAAAGCCACGGAAAACCCTTTTATCGGCGTTGAGGAGCTTGTAAAGCGCGAAGGCCACGGAAGCGCGGGCACAAAGGAACTGGAACAGGCAATAAGGAAAATAGTCCAATCCAACTCTGCAATGGTGAAGGAAAAGGGAATGAACTCGTTCGCGGCCTTAATGGGAGACACAATGAAAGAGCTCAGGGGAAAGGCTTCCGGAAGCGAAATAAGCACGATTTTAAAGAAGGAAATCCAAAGCATTATCGGGCAAAAATGACTCAAACGACAAGCCTCGCGCAAATAAAAAAAATCTTCAAAAAAAGGAAACCTGACTCGCATAAAGGCCAGAACGGAAGGGTTCTCGTAATAGGCGGTTCGAGTGATTTGGTTGGCGCGCCGGGCCTCGCGGCAGTGGCTTCACTCGCGGCACTAAGAGCAGGAACCGACTTGGTTACGGTCCTCGCCCCTGAAAAAGCAGGCTTCGCAATAAATTCCTACTCCCCGGATTTAATCGTGAAAAAGGTTTCCGGAAAATTTTTTGCCCCTAAGCACATGAAAAAGGCAATTGAACTCGCTGAAAAGGCAGATGCGATTGTAATCGGAATGGGAATCGGCAAGGAAAAGGCCTCAATGAGGTTCTGCAGGGAATTTGTGAAAAAAAATGTGAAGCCCATCGTTATAGATGCGGATGCTCTGCGCGCATGCAAAGGAATGAAGCTCAAAGGAAACGCAATAATCACACCGCACCAAAACGAATTCCTCGAATTCACGGGGAAAAAAATTGCGGACAAAAATCCGGGGGAAAAAATCATTCTGGTGAAAGAAGCCGCGAAGAAACACAATTGTGTTATTCTCCTCAAGGCTAAAACACCAAAATACGCAAACGTGGTTTCAGACGGAAAAAGCGTTTCCCTGAACAATACAGGGAATGCGGGAATGACAAAAGGCGGCACGGGAGACGTTTTGGCGGGTTTGTGCGGCGCGTACATTGCGCTCGGCGCCAAACCTCTTGAAGCCGCACGAGCCGCCGCATTCGTGAACGGCAAGATAGGGGATGAACTCAAAAATGAAATGGGCTACGGGTTCGTTGCCTCGGACTTCGCAAAAAAAATTCCGAACTGGACGAAAAAAATATTCAGATGAAGTTTATTTGGTTACGCGCTACAAAATTTTCGAGCCAATGAGCACGAACGAAGCAATTGCCGCAATAATGACGAACACTAGCATCGCTAGGTTAAGAAAAACGAGCACGATGATTGAGGCCTGGTCGGCCGAAACCCCGAAATAATTCCTCACCGCCCTGCGCAAAAGCGCGGCGCCGTAAAACTGCACGGCAACCGCGGCAATCCAGCCGATTACCGGAATGAGGAGCAGCAGGCCGGAAACAATGTTCACGGAAGAAAACAGGGTTATTGCAATCGCATTGAAGTCGGACAAATTGTAGCTTCTTTTCGAAAAAAACGAGGCAAGGAAAAAATGCAGCGAAGCCCACACGTACGCAAACGCGAACTTGAACACAAGCACAACCACGGCAAGAATAACCGCAACGGCGCAGAAAATCAGCACGGAAACAATTGCCTGAACCGCGTCCACAGAGGACAGGATTGAGGATGCAAGCAGGAACAATGCCGATTCCACTATGAGCAGAAGCGAAACAATTGCGAACACCGCAGCATAGGAAATGGCCGCGCTCTTCATTGAAGGCCTGTCGAAAACGATTTTTTCAACCGGCTTCGAACCCGTGAAAACACCGAACAAGTTTCCGAAAAAAGGCATATAAAAGAATGAAAGCAGGAATTACTATTTAAACATTTTTAATCCAATAATAGCGATGTCAAAGCACAAGACAATTCTGAAGCCGTGGGGAAAGTTCGAGGAATACGCCACAAACAAGGAATGCACCGTAAAAATAATCACCGTGAACAAGGGCGGAGTCCTTTCACTGCAGTCGCACAAAAAAAGGTCCGAACTCTGGGTTGCGCTGGATGAAGGCCTCATAACGGCAATCAGCGGCAAAAAAAAGAAACTCAGGAAAGGCGAAACAATCATTGTGCCAAAAAAAGCGAAGCACAGGATAATGGCCTCGCGCAAAGCGAGGTTTTTGGAAATTTCTTTCGGGCATTTTGACGAAAATGACATTACACGTTATGAGGACATATATGGGAGGGTGAAAAAATGATTTTTGGCTTCATGAAAGGAACAGCCGGAGGAATAGCAGGAGCAATACTCGGAATCGGAGTCGTGATAATAGGGATACTTGCAATATTCTTATTCGCAATAATCGGCTCTGTGATAGGCGCAATAACAGGATTCATACTCCAGATATTCCCAGTAATAGGGCCAATGGCACTCAAGGGTTTCATGCAGTTCGGAATCGTGAATCCTAACCTCGCTGAAATCGGCGCGGCTTTGGGATTCGTTGCTGGATTCTTCAAGCAGAACTTCAACAACAAGTGAAAATAAATCACATAACAAATAAATCTGTCACAGCATGCCACGAGCAAATTTTCGGCTTCGACGCAGGCACTTCACGTGCCAATACTGCCCCGCCCACTTCTTGTCGGTGCCGGGGTTGCCGCACAAAGAACAGGCCTGCTGATACTTTCCTTTCCCATCTGAAGAAGAGCCCTCAACTTTTTTCTCTTCTTTTTCCTCTTTTTTACCGAAAAAATTCCCGAGCAAACCCATATTAATGGAAAACAAGTCGAACCTATTTAATCCTTTCCAAATCTAATTCTTGAATGATAATAGGAGTAGTGGGAAAGCCATCCTCTGGAAAAAGCACATTCTTCAACGCGGCCACGATGCAGGACGTGCCAATGGCGGCATATCCATTCACAACCATCGAGGCGAACAAGGCAATAGGATTCGTGAGGGTTGAATGCGCGGACAAGGACTTCAATGTCCAATGCAACCCCCGCACGGGCTTCTGCCACAACCATGTGCGCTTTGTCCCGGTTGAACTCATTGATGTCGCGGGTCTTGTTCCTGGTGCGCATGAAGGAAAAGGAAGGGGAAACCAGTTCCTTTCGGATTTATCACGGGCAAGCGTCCTGATTCACGTGGTTGACGCTGCGGGCGCAACAAACGAAAAGGGAGACGCGGTGCCTGCAGGAACACACGACCCATTGAAGGACATAGAATTTCTTGAAGAGGAAATAGATTTGTGGTTTTTAGGCATTATAGAAAAAAACTGGGCAAAATTCGCTAAAATCCCATTCGAATCAAAAACAAAAATGATTGAAGTGATGTCGCAGAACCTTTCCGGAATCGGGGCGACACCTGCAAACATAGAGTACGCAATGCTCCACACAAGCCTCACAGAAAAAAGATTGGCGGAGTGGAGCGAGGATGACAAAATGCGCTTCGCAAAAACATTCCGCAAAAAATCCAAGCCCATTGTTGTTGCCGCAAACAAAATGGACATTCCACAGGCGCGGGAGAACATAAAGCGCATCAAAGAAAAATTTCAGGACATAAAAATAATTCCCTGCTCTGGAATCGCGGAACTCACTTTGAAGCGCGCGGCAAAAGACGGGGCAATAGATTACGTGCAGGGCGGGAAAAACTTTGAAGCTAAAAAGGAGCTGAGCGAAAAGCA
>JBBSVV010000013.1:0-14585 GCA_038046625.1 archaeon
TGCGAGCCCTCATCGCCAATGATGAGTGTCCTTTCGAATTGCCCGAAGCTTTCCGCGTTTATCCTGAAGTATGCCTGCAGGGGTATTTCCACTTTCACGTTTTTTGGCACAAAAACAAAACTTCCGCCTGACCATACCGCGCTGTTCAGTGCGGCAAACTTGTTGTCATTGTAGGGGATTATTTTTCCGAAGTATTGCTTCACTATGTCCTCGTGCTCCTTGAGGCCCTGGTCCATTGACATGAATATTACGCCTTTTTTTTGGAGGTCTTCGCGTATGCTGCTGTACATCACTTCGGAATCGTACTGTGCCTCTACCCCTGCCAAAAATTTCCTCTCCGCCTCAGGAATGCCCAATCTTTCGAATGTTTCCTTGACTTCTTTCGGCACGTCGTCCCAGCTCTTCATGTTTTCCTGCGATGCCTTCATGTAGTAAATGATTTCATCGAAATTTATTTCCCCGAGGTTTGCGCCCCATTTCGGCATGGGCATTTCCATGAATGCCTTCAATGCCTTGAGCCTGAAGTCCAGCATCCAATTTGGTTCCTTTTTTATTTCGGATATTTTCCTGACTGTTTCTTCGTTCAGGCCCTTGGCGAAAATAGTTTCATAGTTTTTCGTGCCGTAATTGAAATCATATTTGGAGTAATCCACCTGCGCCAATGCGCGTTCCTTGCTCCTGTCAAGGGTTTGCTTTGTTCCCGCGTTCTTCATTTTTTCTTCGCCCATTATTCGTTCACTTCCAAAACCTTTATTCCGTTTTCGTGCAGCAGGCCCGTGTATCCTTTTTCCTCGAGCTGCTCCGCGAGTTCCATTCCGCCTGATGTGATTATTTTTCCCGCGTGCATCACGTGCACCTTGTCGGGCTTCAGGTGGGTGAGTATCCTTTTGTAGTGTGTCACAACCAGCGCCCCAAAATCCTTCCCCTTCATTTCGTTCACGGTTTTTGAAACAAGCTTCAGCGAGTCGATGTCCAATCCTGAATCCGTTTCATCGAGTATGGCTATTTTTGGCTTGAGCATGAGCATCTGGAGTATTTCCGCGCGCTTTTTTTCCCCGCCTGAAAACCCGACGTTGAGTTCGCGGTCCATAACGTCTTCCTTGATTTCGAGTTTTTGTGACGCCTCTTTCAGCATCTGCCTGAATTTCACGACGCTTATGGCTTCGAGTGGGTGGTTTGCCTTGTATGCCGCGTGCAGAAACCTGCTGAATGAAAGCCCCGGAATTTCGAAAGGGTATTGGAAAGAAAGGAACAAACCAAGGCGTGCGCGTTCCTCGGGCGGCATTGCGAGAATGCTTTTTCCGTTGAACAGGATGTCGCCCTTTGTGACCTTGTAGGTGGGGTTTCCCATTATGACATTCGAGAGCGTGCTCTTTCCAGAGCCATTTGGGCCCATGATTGCGTGGACTTCGCCCTGCCTTATTTTCAGGTCCACGCCTTTGAGTATTTCTTTTCCTTCAACGCTTGCGTGTAGCCCTTTTATTTCGAGTGTGCCTTGCATGGTTTCATCCTTTAAGAATTTTTAAGAATTAAAATAAAATTCAGAGCGCCACTCTTCGGACGCCGTTCTTTTCCATCATTTCGTAAGGCGCATCAAATTCCTTGCAGACCACACAGAGGCCGTCAAAGCCCTTGTCGGATTCCATCATTATGTCGGCCATCTTCTTGATTTTCCTGAGGTCGCTGTCATTGAAGCTGTAGTTTCCTCCGCGCTTCGCCTTGAGGTACTGGCATACCGCGGCCTCGGTAAGGCCGAGTTTTTTCGAGACTATTTTGCGCGTAACCTGCTTTTCGGTTACAAGGTATTTCGTTATTTCCCGCCTCACGGCAGGCAGCACATGCCAGCTTATGATTTCGCACGGAAATGTCAAGCCCATTAATACCACTAATTAACAATCGTTAAGATTCTTTTTAAAGGTTTCGGGTCAAAAATGCGTTCTTTTCGCTTTTCAGCGTCTTTTGAAGTTTCCTGCGTTTTCGTTTTAAAGCTTTCGCGGTTTGTTCTGTGGAGATGAGCAAACTCAAGGAAATGAAGAAACAGAAGGAGCAGGTCGAGGGTGGAGGCATGCTTTACACCATTCTCGCGGTTCTTGTTGTGGTTGCGGGCATTGCGGTTGTAGCGCTTTTCCTGCTCAATCCGAGGCCTTCGATTGACCTTGCAAAGCTCGAGGCTGGCGGCCATACCCACGGGAATGAAAACGCAAAGGTCAGCATTGTCGAGTTTTCCGATTTTCAGTGCCCTGCATGCGGCGCAGCCTATCCCGCTGTTGAGCAGGCTTTTTCGCAATATTCTGATAAAGTGAAGTTCACTTACAGGCACTTTCCATTGAGCTCTTTGCACCCTTACGCGCAGAAGGCCGCGGAGGCCTCCGAATGCGCCTCCGAGCAGGGAAAGTTTTGGGAAATGTACGACAAGCTATTCCAGAACCAGCAGAACCTGAAAATCGGCGACCTCAAGCAGTATGCCGCCAGCATTGGCCTTGATTCCGCACAGTTTAACTCCTGCCTTGATGCGGGCAAGTACGCTTCAAAAGTCGCTTCCGATTATTCTTTCGCGCTTTCCATAGGCCTGAATTCGACCCCCACTTTTTTCATCAATGGCGAGAAGTATGCTTCCGCCATGAGTTTTGACCAGCTGAAGGCTCTTATTGATGCGAAGCTCGGCTGAATGCGTTTGGTTAGGCTAATCAAATGCTTGGTTTTAAATACCTTTCAGTAAGGGATTAATGGGTTCTGAGGAAAAGATTAAAAACCCCGGAAACCCATAGTATATAACATATTCATGTTAATTAGTTAAAACAAGGAGGTTTTTTGTTTGGAACAAAACATGTATCTGCCTTTGAGTATCTTGGTTTCCACGCTTATACTCTCAGGAACGCTTTTTTTCGTGGGTGCTGACGTGAGCAAAAGCATGACTGGCTTTGTGACAGCAGTCCAGGATTCTGGTCTTGCTGCGGGCAGCGGTTCAGGCTCGGGTTCAGGCAATAATGTGCCTTCAGGAGACGCCGGAAATGCTGCGCCACAGGCACAGCCGACTCCAACGCCTTCTCCTACAATAGACATGAAGGCCCTGGCTGACGACGACCCTGTTGAAGGCAATGCGAACGCACCAGTCACAATCATAGAGTTTTCGGATTTCCAGTGCCCGTTCTGCGAAAGGTTCTATACCGGCACTCTTTCACAGATTAGGAAGGACTATATTGACACGGGGAAAGTCAAGCTCATTTACAGGGATTTCCCTTTGAACTTCCACCCTGAAGCGCAGAAGGCTGCGGAGGCCGCAGGATGCGCCGAGGAACAAGGAAAATTCTGGGAGTATCACGATAAGATTTTCCAGAACCAAGCCGCTTTGGGCGTTGCTTCAGAAAAGCAGTGGGCCAAGGATTTGGGCCTTGATACGGCAAAGTTCAACCAGTGCCTTGATTCCGGTTCAAGGAATTCCGAGATAAGCAAGGACCTCAGCGACGGCCAGAATGCAGGCATTTCAGGAACGCCTACGTTCTTCATCAACGGCCAGAAAGTTGTCGGGGCACAGCCTTACTCGGTGTTCCAGCAGATAATCGACGCAGAACTCGCGGGATAAAATCCACGGGTTTTTTTCTATTTTTTTAACTCTCTTCCTTCACGTAAGTCCGTTTTTTTCTTTCGGCAAAGTCTTTTTATTTTCAGCGTGCCTTAATTCAATTGGTTTCAAATGCAGCAAGTGACTATTTACTCAACCCCCGCGTGTGTTTACTGCGGGATGGCAAAAAAGTTTTTTGCCGAGCACAATGTCAAGTACAATGAATACAATGTTTCCGAGGACTCAGGCAAGGCCGAGGAAATGATTGAGAAGAGCGGCCAGAGCGGCGTTCCGGTAATTGAAATCGGGAAAAAAGTTATTGTGGGCTTCGACAAGCAAGCGATTAAAGAGGCTTTGCGCCTAAAGTGAAGTGTTGCGCATGGAAAAATATGACTTGATAATAATCGGCGCGGGTTCCGCAGGCCTTCCTGCCGCGGTTTACGCTGCGCGCTTCAGGCTTAAAACCCTTGTCATTGGAGAAATTATCGGGGGCACAATAATCAATACGCACATAGTTGAAAACTGGCCGGGCATTGTTTCAATTACGGGCTGGGATTTGATGGAGACCCTAAAGGAGCATGTGAAAGCGAATGAAGTGCAGATCATTGACGCGAAAGTCATCGATGTTGAGAAAAAAGGGAAACCGGAATTCATTGTGAAGACAAAAAGAGAGGAGTACTCCGCTAAAACAATCCTGTTTGCAACCGGCACATCGAGAAAAAGGCTGAACGTTCCCGGGGAAAAAGAATTCGAAAACAAGGGCGTTTCTTACTGCGCGGTTTGTGACGGCGCATTTTTCAAAAATAAAGTTGTCGGAGTTGTTGGGGGATCTGACAGCGCGGCAAAGGAAGCGCTTTTCCTTTCCGAGCATGCTTCAAAGGTTTACATTATTTACAGGGGCGACAAAATAAGGCCCGAGCCTATAAACGGCGAGCGTGTCCAGAGGGCTAAGAAAATCGAGGTTCTCACCAAAAAAAACGTTTCGGAGATTTTCGGCGACAAAAATGTGAAGGGAGTAAAGTTCATGGAAGGGGGTTTGCTTGCGATGGATGGTGTCTTCATTGAAATCGGCGCAACCCCGAATTCAGAGCTCGCGAAAAAGCTCGGAGTGAAGGTCAATAAAATTGAGGAAATAATAATTGATGAATCCTCAAAAACAAACGTGGGCGGAATTTTTGCCGCGGGTGATGTATGCAACAGGCACTTCAAGCAGGCAATCACGGGCGCCGCTGAAGGTGTTATTGCCGCGTTTTCGGCTTACGAGTTCATAAACAATAATTCCGCAAGCTTGGGCTTGGAACAGAACTAGGGATTCACTTTGGACAACGATGCGCTGAAGCTTCATTCGAAGCTTAAGGGAAAGCTTTCCATAAATTCCAAAATAAAAATAAAAACCATGAAGGACCTGAGCCTTGCTTATACTCCTGGTGTTGCGGCGCCGTGCATGGAAATCGCTTTGCATCCTGAAAAGGTTTACGAGTACACGATGAAGGGCAACACTGTAGCCATAATCACTGACGGTTCCGCCGTTCTGGGCCTTGGCGATATCGGGGCCGAGGCTTCTTTGCCCGTCATGGAGGGCAAGGCGCTTCTCATGAAGGAGTTCGCGGGAATTGATTCTTTTCCGATTGCATTGAAGCTCCGTGATGTGAATGCTATTGTTTCAGCTGTAAAATCCATTTCCCCTGTTTTCGGTGCCATAAACTTAGAGGACATTTCAGCGCCGCGCTGTTTCGAAATCGGCGAGCAGCTTGAGAATCTCGGGATTCCGGTTATGCATGATGACCAGCACGGCACGGCAACGGTTCTTCTTGCGGCCCTAATTAATTCTTTGAAGGTTGTCGGAAAGGAAATAGAAGAGGTAAAAGTTGTGATAAGCGGTTCGGGGGCCGCCGGAATTGCGGTTGCACGGCTTTTATTATGCATGGGTTATGACCATAACGTTTGCAGGCGCGCGAAGGAAATAATCCTGGTTGACAGTGAAGGAATAATTTACGAGGGCAGGCCGGGCCTGAACAGGTACAAGCAGGAAATGGCTTTGTTTACCAACCGCGAAAAGAAAAGAGGCTCATTGAAAGACGCTTTGGCCGGCGCGGATGTTTTCATCGGAGTGAGCAAAGGCAATATTCTTGACAAGTCCGCAATAAAAAGTATGGCTCCAAAAGCCATTGTTTTTCCAATGGCGAACCCTGTTCCTGAAATAATGCCGCAGGACGCCGTTGATGCGGGCGCCGCAATAGTCGGCACCGGGAGAAGCGACTTTCCCAATCAAGTTAATAATGTGCTTGCCTTTCCTGGGATATTCAGGGGCGCGCTCGATTCAAAAGCCACAAAAATAACTCCCTCAATGCGCATTGCAGCTGCCCATGCGCTTGCTTCGTGCGTGAAAAAGCCTTCAGCCAATAATATTCTTCCCGGGGCGCTTGACAAAAGTATTGTTCCGAAAATTGCGAAGGCGGTTGCCGCAATGGCAGTAAAGGAAGGGGTAGTAAGAAAATGATTGAACTTATGGCGCGCGTCGAAATGCGCGTGGTGAGGAAATGAAATCCATCGCAATTATCGGCGCCTCGAACCACAGGGAAAAATTCAGCAACAAGTGCGTGCGCGCCTACACAAAGCTGGGCTGGAAAGTTTTTCCCGTGAATCCAAAAGAAGCGGAAATCGAGGGGATAAAGTGCTATGCTTCAATAAAAAATGTTCCCCAGAAAACAGATCTTGTTTCAATTTACATTCCTTCGCAGGTAACCATGGGCATCATTCCAGAGCTTAAGGGCGCAAAGGTTGCCGAAGTTGTTCTCAATCCCGGCGCGGAATCAGATGAGCTCATTGCGGAGCTCAAGAAAAACGGCATAAAGCCGTTGATGATTTGCAGCATCAAGATGCAGGGCCTTTCCCCTGACGATTTCTAAGCATTTGCGGCATCGAGTTAAACCTTTTTGCAGAATTTTTATTCATGAGGGAATCATTCGGATCTTCAGATGAAAGCCTTTTTGCGGCTCTGGAAGCGCTTGTTTCCAAGATAGAGTTTTCCACTTTTTTTGTAGGGGTAACCAGTGCCGATCCTGAAAAGAAGCCGGAACTGCGTGAAAAGGTTTCAGGTTTTCTTGTTCGCAAATTTTCCGCCGCATTAGGTTCTGCCGAAATTCACGACCTTTACGTGCTGGCTGATTTTGAAAAGCACTTTGCCGAAGCAACGCCTTCGAATGTTTTCGTCGAGGGCTTTTACAACAAATATGAAAGGGGGATTGCGCAGACTTTCCACTATTGCTTCAAGTGCAAAGGAAGAGGGTGTGCATTCTGCTCTTTTTCCGGGAAGCTTTCCAAGGATTCAGTGCAGGAACTCCTTGAAAAATTTTTCCTGCCTGCCTTCGAATCTAAAGAATCCAGGTTTCACGGGTGCGGTCGCGAGGACGCGGATGTTCTTATGCTTGGAAACGGCAGGCCTTTTGTGATTGAGGTTGTTTCTCCGAAAAAGCGCTCCGCAGAGCTGAAACTCCTTGAATCAGAAATAAATTCCGCTTTTGAAGGAAGGATTGCCGTGCACGGCCTCGGGTTTTGCGGAAAGGATAAAATAGTTTTTTTCAAGAGTGCGGTGTTCGAAAAAATTTATTGCGCGCACTGCGAATCCGCTTCGCCTATTCCAAAAGAAAAAATTCTCGGGCTTGCGGGAAAAAAGTTCGATGTTTTGCAGTTTACCCCCGAGCGCGTTGAGAAGAGGCGCGCATTAATGGAGCGAAAAAAATACGCGGAAATAAAGCAGGTTTCGGCCGTTGCTGCGCACCGCTTTGATTTGGTTGTGCTTGCTTCCCATGGAATGTACGTGAAGGAATTCGTTTCAGGCGATAACGGCAGGACAAAGCCCAGCATTTCGTCTTTGCTCGGAGCCGAATGCATCTGTGCCGCGCTTGATGTGCTTGAAATAATTATTTGAATTCACACGTCCTCTATTCCTGTTTCCGTTACCCTGTAAATGGCTTCTCCGTCGGGCAATGATGGAGAGTCAACGAGCTTTGCAACGCGCTTGTCTTCCTTGCTTTTCCTCAAATAAAGGCGTGTTTTTGACGCGTGCCCCACGATGTTCCCTCCAACCGGCGTGGTCGGGTCGCCGAATAGTATGTCCGGCCTCTCCATTACCTGGTTTGTGACCAAAACAGCCACGTTCTGCATTTCGGCTATTTTCTGGAGAACCCTCATGTGCTTGTTGAGTTTCTGCTGCCTTTCCGCGAGCGTGCCCCTTCCCACGAATTCCGCCCTGAATTGCGCCATGAGCGAGTCAACGATTAGGAGTTTCACGTTTTTTTCCTTGATCATATCCCCCGCCTTTTCCGCGAGAAGCATCTGGTGGTCCGAGTTGTATGCCCTTGCCACAAAAATGTTTTTGAGAACCTCTTCCGGATTCAGTCCCTGCGCTTCCGCGATTTTCCATACCCTTTCCGGCCTGAAGCTGTTTTCAGAATCAATGTAGAGGCAGTTTCCCCCCAGCCCGCCTTTTTCCTTTGGCAATTGCACGGTTACTGCCGTCTGGAAGCACCACTGGGTGTTGTGTAAAAACACTGGTTTGTTGCCTCCGATGAAGCTGTGCACTCCGGGAACGACAAGGTCATATACCCAGTCGTTGTATTCCTTTTCCTTAATCAAAGTGATTTTTTCCCATTTTACCTGTGATTCAAGGACGAGCGAGAGGTGCCCCAAATCCTTCTTGAGTTCGTCTTCCTGCAAAAGCCTTGTTGCCATTGCATCGATTGCGTCGGCAACTTCGCGTGCCTTTTGCTCGTTCATTTTTCTTGTGATGTAGTTCTGGAAAGTGCTTTTTTTGAGCCTCATTTCATGGCTTATTTGCGCTGTTTCAAAAGGCATTATTGAAAGCGCTTTCATGACGTTTTTAGGAGTGGGCTCTGAGAGCAATATTTTTGCTTCGCCAATTTCCCTTATCCTTTTTTGGAAAAACTCCAACATATCTCCGAGAGTTTTTTTGGTTATTCTTTCCATGATTGGGTTTTTGCCAAAGAAACTCTTGAAAAGCGTCTGGTGGTTTTCAACCATTGCTTTTTTTCCCCATTTGTTGAACCTTCTGTGCGAGCCGCTAAGCTTTGAGTAAATTCTTTTGTATGCCGGAGTTATTGCCTTGAGCGGAATGCCGTATTTTGTTGAAATGTTTTTTTTGCTCGTTATTGTGCTGTTTTTTTTGAGCAGGCTATATTCCTTCATCATGCTTTCCATTGCAAGTTTTGCCCTTGGTTCTGTAACATAGTTCTTGTAGAATTCTTTTCCCTTCTTCATCGAAGTTCTTGATGTTGCGTTAACCCCGATTCTTAAAAGCAGATATGCAAGGCTTTCGCTAAGGCTTTTTGACCTCGTGCCGGTCGCGATTATGTTGTTCACTTCGCCGTCCCCGTCAAGGTATCCTGCAAGGAATGCTTTTACCGTTTCCTCTTTGGAAGTCAGCACTTCTTCCGGCACAAATTTGGTGTATGCATTTGTTTTTCCGAGTTTGCCGAGGAATTCTTTTGTCGGTTTTTGGAAAATAATCAGGTTCTCTTTTGAATTAAAGCTTGGCTTGTATCCAAAGCGCTTTTCAATATAGGAAACAATCCATTCCTGCGCTTTTTTGTCGAATATTGTTATGCTGCACGGGTTTGCGCACCCTTCAGCCACGTATAAGCCAAGGAAATATGCGTCATCTGTTTCCATGGTTGATTTGCCTTCAAAACCTATTTTTTCCGGAACTCCTATGAAATCCCCTTCCTCGAGAAGGCCGGTCGATTTCCACTGCACCCCGTCTTTATTGAGCGTAAGCAACGGGTGATTCTGCGTCAGTTCCAATGAGGCTCCGCGTTCCGTTTCTATTTGCACAAGTGCTTTACAGTGTTCCCTGAATAGATTGGAGGCAAAGGCTTTTTTGGGATTGCCTCTTGCATCTACGCCTATTACCTCTATAGGGTTTTTTAGCTTCGCCAAAAATCCTCCGTCAAACTGTTTCTCGTTCACTGCATAATTGTTGTAAATTTCTTCTATGCTGCGCAGGTGTGCTTCGTCGGGATTGAAGTAGAATAATTTAGTGTCTTTTGAAACGCACTTTCCGCTTGCAAACTTGCCGTAGATTTCGGTTATGCTCTGGGTTTCAATGCCGCCTCCGATGAGCTTGTCCACTTCCTTGCTTCCCATGGTGAGTTTTCCGACGAGCTTCCTTTTTTCCGCGAGAATGTCCGCGGATTCAAAGCCCATTTCGAGCGCGTCGCGTGCAGCCTTGATTGCTTTGGCGGCTGTCCCTTCCCCCAATCCTGCTATTTCAATTAGTTCCGATGGGGAGGCAACTGCAATATTTTCAATTGTCCTGTATCCCGCGGCGCGCAGTTTTTCGGCCGCCGCCTCGCCGACTCCCGGCAAATCCTCCACTTCCCTGATTTCTTTCGCCATAATGGTTCCTCCTGCATTTCCAATGCCTTTTCAGGTCTTTTTCCCCATGGCTTGGGAATTGCCCATTGGCACGAATGCTTAGTATAGAATATTCCGCTTCTTTATAAATAATTAGCGGGGTTGGTTGCCGGTGCGGATTAATTATTCTCTGCCTTGGAATCCTTCAAAATTCGCGCCATCCAGCCCAGATGAAGCTCTATTCCGTTCATTCCTTCTTTTGTGTAGGCTCCCTCGATTTTCACATTGTCCCCTTCGCCGAATTTCTCAACCTCATCAACCATTTCGTTCCACGCGGTTGCCCTTATTTCGTTCACGCCTTCCGCAATGATGAAGTTCATTACTTTTCCCTTTCCTTTCGCGCTTTCGAATTCCTTTGCGGGGAACATTTTCCTGATTTTCACGCGCACATCCACATTGTCCATGCCAATGTCAAGGTCGGTTATGCCGGTTGTTTTCGGCTTTGCTTCTTCCGCGCCGTTTTCCATATGCTTTTCGATTGAGCTGTTGTAGTTCATGTTCAATTGAAGCGTTCCCTTGTAGCTTGTGACGGAGCAGTTGCCGAGCTTCAGGCCTTCGCCTTTTTCTATTCCGAGTTCGAGGAATTTTTCGATGTCGTTGTTCCAGAGCGTTGCGCCTATTTCTCCCGAGCTGTCGCTTATGATTATGTTCTGCCTTTTTCCCTTTCTTCCGTTCTTTTCGAATTCCTTGGGCGCGAACCCCTGCTTTAGGCGGCAAACAATGTCAATGTTCGCCATTCCTTCCTTGAGCGCACCGATTTTTGTGTGCTCTGCCGGCGCATTTTTTCCCAGTTCAACTCCGAGCTCCTTCGCTATCATGAATGCGGCGCCGGAATCGGTCAAAAGCCCCGAGAACTTTTGCTTCTTTGCCTCAATCATTTCCGCTACCTCGGAAACGCTCCTGCCGCTCGTTGCGGCAATCAGTTCCTTTACTTTTTCCGGCTCGCTTATAAGATTCATTTTTTGCCCCAAAAAACTAATGCGTTTGGGAATAAATACCTTTACATTTTCCAAGAATTTTCAACTTTTTTGCGTGTGTTTTTGCGCTCTCGAAGGCAGCTTCACAACCTTTTTATATGGTTCTTGGGTTAGTTTATTAGTAATTTTCATGAACCACTTCGGCAAGGTTTACAAGGAAATTCTGAAATCCATTGAGGAAAAGGGCGGCATGGCTTTTACGGTTATAGATCCTCCCAATCAGGATCCTGTTGTTGCGGGAAAGATTGCGAAAATCGCGCAGGAGTGCGGGGTCTCGGCTATTGCCGTTGGCGGCTCTGTCGGTGCGCAGGGAGAATTGCTTGACAGCACGATTCTCCAGATTAAGGATAATTCCTCGCTGCCCGTGATTCTTTTTCCGGGAAACATTGCTTCTGTTTCGAAGCATGCCGATGCGATTTATTTCATGTCCATGCTGAACAGCACCGACCCTTATTACATCACGGGCGCCCAGATTGCGTCTGCAGCGCCGATAAAGAGAACAGGCCTGGAAATAATTCCCACATCATACATTATTGTAGAGCCCGGAAGGGCTGTTGGCTGGGTTGGTCGTGCGCATTTAATTCCGCGCGGGCTTCCATACTTGGCAGGAATAACTGCTTTGGCGGGCCAGTACCTGGGTTCCCACATGGCTATTCTTGAGTCGGGTGGAGGCGCCCCTGAACCCGCCCCCGTTGAAATGATTGCTTATACAAAGAAGATGATTGACATCCCCTTGGTTGTCGCTGGCGGAGTGAGGAATGAGAAGTATGCTTATGAGTCCATTAAAGCTGGTGCCGACATTGTTCATGTGGGGACCGCGGTTGAGGAGCAGTCGAATGATTTGTCGAAAGTGAAATTTACTTTGAAGAGGATTGTCGATTCCGTTTCCAAGGCGGGAAAGGAAAAGTTATGAGCTGCCTTGAGTTCAGGCTTACTGATAATGGAAGAATTGACGAAAGCACTATTGTGGATTATGGCTCTGATTATGGCACTATGAGAAAAGGCAAAAGGGCAGAAAATTTCTTTTCAGGAAAGGAAAATGAAGCAGTGCAGGAAATGATTAAAGAGTTGGAAACCCAAATTGCTTTTGAGGAAAGAAACAAGGAAAGAGAAGCCTAGCTTTAAATCTTTCAATTTGCATTAGTTAATTATGGGATTTTTCAAAAAGCCAAAAGCAATGATGCCCAAGCAGCTTGCATTAAGGCCTAAAAGAATGCAGGGCTTGAAAAGACTCGGGGTTGCTGCAGGGATTGCGGCTTCAGTCGCAGTTGGAGGGCATTTTGCTGCAGGGCATTATTTTGGAAAAGGATACGCCAAAAGAATTCCAATAGCCGGAAGAATTATTGCGGCAAGGCAACCTAAAGCTAATGTCTTCTTATCGACTCATGAATTTAGCACTAATCTTGAAGCTGTTGAGAAGACTTTGCAGAATGCAGAAAGACAAGGCAAGCCTTACAATGTGGTTTTTTTCGAAGACGGTGGAATAAGAATTGGTGAAAAAAAAGCTATTGAAAAATACTTTAACGAGCGTGCGGCAAGGGCCAAAGAGTTTTTCAAAAACAAGGCGCTTGCAAAAATGCAGGCTGGGTTTGATGCTAGAAAGAAAGAAATTGCAGAAATTGTTAAAAAAATCAGACAACGTGGAGAAAAAGGCGGTCCCGGAAATTTCTTGAATGTTGATTCATTGTTTGAAGAATTAAATTCCGACTGGAAAAAAGAACACAATTTTGAGCTTATTGCCAATGGTGACTCAGGGTACAAAGAATTCTTACGGGCAATGATTGGAAGAAACTTTAATGCATGGATGTCAAAAGACAGCAAGGCAGATTTTGAACTGTTGAAGAAAAAAATTGACTCTTCTTACGGCTTGTTTTCAGACTTGAGCTTTTACCGTGGAATTCGTTACAATTTGAGAAATCCGGCAGCATTAGATTCAGAATACTTGCGCAACAAGACCACTGCTTTTGAAGGCTTTGTTGAAGAAAGAACACAACTGGCTGGAAGGCATGGCTTGACTGTAAGAATGGCTGAAAGCTATTCTGAAAAAGAAATTGAAAGAATGAATTTTTTGCGGGCTGAAATGCAAAGATTTTCAAGGCCAGCAACTCCAGAAGAGGAAAGAACTGCAGTAAAAGCAGAAGCTGAATGGTTTTGGATTCGGGATTCAAGAATTGGGCAGACAATTGCCCAAGAACTGAATGCTTTGCGAAGAAGCCCAGAGTTTAAAGGGAAAAAAGTGAATGCATTAGTCATTTTGGGAGCAAGCCATTACAGTGTTCAGGAACTGCTTGACAGGGAAACATTGTTTGGCAGTAAAATTCTTGGCAAGCCTTCAAGCGCTAATGAACTGACAAGGGAAGCAATCGCCCTTTCAAGAAAAGGGTTAAAAGCAATCAGGGATTACTAGATTTTTCTTATCCCATCGCACATTGGGAATGCCTTGCAGCCCCAAAAGCTCCCGAACTTTCCCTTTCTAATTGCCATTTCAACTCCGCAGTTCGGGCATTCTGGAGCTTTTACGCTTGAGCGAGCGTGCGCTGAACAGACCGGAATTCCCGAAGAATGGCTTTGTAGATTAATTAAAAGTTCTGTTTATCAATTTTTGATCAGCTCGCCTAGTTTCTGTTTCAACGGGTATTTAGCTTTCCATCCTGCCTGCTCCAGTTTTTTTGTCGAGTAAATCCTTTCGCGCTGCATCCTCTTCACGTAATCCGGCTTGAGCATCGGGTTGAAGTTCAGGATTTTGTTCGCGTAAGCAATCAGCATCCCCAGCCATACGGGTATTTTTTTGAGCTGGCCTTTCATGCCCAGTTCGGCCCTGATTGTGTTTGCAATTTCTTCGAGTGTCATTGTTTCTTTTCCCGCAACGACAAATATTTCGCCGTAGCAGTTTTCGTTGTCAATGCATATAAGTATTGCTTCCGCGAGGTCTTCTGCACACACCATTTGCCACTTGTTTTTGCCTTCGCCTATCATCGGAAAGTTTTTTTTCACGGTTGCAATTATCTGCCGCCAGTACCTGTTGTTTCCGAGGACAAGCGCGGGCCTGAGTATTGTTACCGCCATTATTTCCTGGTACGCGAGCACTTTTTGTTCTGCCTCGGCCTTGCTTTTCTCGTATGGCGTTTGCGGCTTCAATGGCGAGTTCTCGTCCTTGAGCCCTTCATAATCCCCGTATGCGCCCACACTGCTGAGGAAAACGAATTGTTTCACGCCGTTTTTGGCGCTTGCCTCCAATGCATTCTCGGTTCCTTTCACGTTTATCCTATAAAGGTCCTTTGATTCCTCATCGAGCGTTGCGGCGCAGTGAATAACCACATCAATGTTCCTGAATGCCTGCCCGAGCTTTTCAGGCGAGAGCACATCCGCATTGTCTTTGGTGCATTGCCTGACAACGTACCCTTTCTGCGCGAGCTTTTTGCAGAGCTCCCTTCCCACCATTCCGTTGCTTCCCGTAACAGCCACGCGCAACCCTTTCGCCGGTTGGGAGCGAGTACTATCTCCTTGTACCAGTATGGTACGAGGCCTCGTGCCCATGGGTACAAGGTCGCTTGGGCTCGATAGTAATGGCGGCACTGCCGGAGGCGTGTGCCCCCCCAACGCGGGCAGGC
>JBBSVV010000014.1:0-20945 GCA_038046625.1 archaeon
AGCCTATTATTACGCTTTGGTTTATTTCTAAAAATGCTACGGTTGTTTTCTAGGCCTGGCTTTTGGCGGCACTTCAAATAAACGAGGGTTTTCCCTTCGCCTCTCAATTGCCGGCCTCTCATTAACCTGGCTTGGTTTCGGAATTTTGAGAACATTGGGCCCACGATGGCCGGGCAGCCTTATTGCCCTTCCATACATTTTGGCACGTGCTTTCCCGCGCGCAGAAAGCTTGGTGCCGGCATTCCAAAGCTTGTTGCTTGTTTTGCGTAAGCCCATCGTATCAGCCAGATTGGCAGCACCCCTGATTGTTCTGCCTGCCGCCCTCATTCCAGCCCCTTGAGCTGCCTGAAGCTGCACTCTGCTTCCCCGCAGGAACCATGAATTTTTTAGAGACCTTGCGCTTCTGTTAACCGGTTTTCTCGGAGCCAAAATAAATCACCTAGCATTAATTTCAACCGCTCGAACGAATATTAAGCTTTGCCTCACCGTCGTTATGTAGCTTAATTCGGGTTTGGTGTTTTTTGCACCGCGTTTTTTTCGTGTTCTTTTTTGTGCATCGCGTAGTCCGCACCGGTCTTGAGCGCCATGAATAGCACGAGCGTGGCCTTTTCCGCGAATTCGGGTATTATGCCGATGAAGATTCCGCCGAGGATTATGGTTATGTGCATGGGCAAAATCCTTTTGTAGGGCTCTGCGAATGCGTCTTGCACGGTCTGCCTCTCGTTCCTCCAGAGGTAATTGTGCACGAAGGAGTAGAAGTGCAATATGAAGAAAGCCGCACCCATGAAAGCTATTCCCAATGCGTCCACATTGCCCATGCCGACTCCGGTTCCATCGAGCCCGTATAAAGTGAAAATCAGGAGGAAAACCATGTAACCGAAGTGGAACCCGCCGTAGTGTACCGCGAAGAAGCATGCGGAAAAAATCTTCGAAATTACTCCGAAAAGTTTTTTGAGCTGGTTTTCCCCTTTAATCAGTCCATCGACGGTTGGCGGAATTATTTCGCGGGCCAAAAGTATTTTGAATACCGTGAAGAACCCGATGATTACGCTTTGTAGCCAGTAACCCCACATTATTGTGAGCAGGCCCCAGTTGAAAATGAGCGCTGCAATTATTGTGGCGATGTTGGTTGCTATGAGGAAGAGCGCAGATGAATCATTTTCCCGGAACGGGTTTTTGGGCAGGTTCATTAATGGGTTATTGCTTTGTGGAATAAATTTGTTTGTGCGTAGCCTGAAGGGGCGCCGGACAGTTTTTTTTCAGGAAAAATTGAATGCCGTGTTTTTCCGGGGTCGGCTTTCGGCAAAACAGTTAAGTTTTTTATTTAGGGAGCCCTTATTTCCATGGTTCGGTTTTTGTGGTTTCTGCATTTCGGGGGCAAGGAGGCCTGGAGTATCTTTTGCTTATAGGCGGGGCTTTGCTTGTCGTTGTGTTTGCGATTTTTTTTTACTTCGGGTTGAACCAGTCTTCAACGCAGGGCGTTGAGTCGTCTGTATGCCGTTATGGGCAGCTTGTCGGCGGCACGGATTCAAGTTGCATTGCGTGTTCTGCTGAAATTCCGTGCCTTGGCTCGGAGAGTTGTGTGGGTGGATTTTGCTGCATGGTTGCGTGTTTTTCGGATGCCGAATGTTATGATGGCAATTTGGAAACCGTTGATTCGTGCATGAATGCGGGCGCATGCAATTCCCGCTGTACATATGCCCCGTTGCCTGATGAAGGCGGCGGAGGCGGGATAGACCCCGGGCTAAATGATGGCGGCGGGTCTCTTGGTTGTGATGCCATTGAACAGTTTTTCGGCCGGTGCCTTGCTGATGTTTGTGATGGGCAAACCGGCAATGCGTGGCAGTGTTCGATTGCGCAGGAATGTTACAGAATGAGAATTCACACACAGAACCTCGGGGATGACTGGCATCTTGCGTGCGGCGGAGACGGCAGCGGAGGCGACTCTGGCGGAAGCGGGGGCAACGGCGGAGGGAACACCGATAATAATGGGACACTGCCTCCGGACAGGAATGGCACATTGCCTCCGGACACCAACAGAACTATTCCGGACACGAACAATACTGTTCCTCCGCAGGGGCAGCAGGACGTGATTGCGGGCTTGGAGGCTTACGGGAATTTTATTTCCGGCGGCGTTACCCTGGAACTCAAGACTTTGAACAACAAGGAAACAGCGAAATTGTTTGTGGGGGCGGGCGGCTCGGGTTCGTACAAGGAAGCCACTCCTTTCGTGAGGTTTGATGCTTCGCATTTGGCATCGAGCCTTTTCAATCTCAATGGGAACACGAATTATGATGTGAAGGTGCAGGTGTTCGATGCGAACGGGAATTTCCTGGATGAGGAAACAGCTTCCTTGAAAACAAAACCTGAGTGGAGCCTTCCGAATGCGCAACGAACTGTTGTTGTTTCGAATGATGCGGAGCTCGCTTCGGCTTTGAGCGGTTTGCAGGCCGGAGACAGGGTTTTGTTGAGGCCTGGAACCTATACTGGTTTTTCTGTTTCTGGAAAAGTGTTTTCAGGTTCCGGAAGGGCTGTCATAATGAGTTATGATTTGCTTGACCGCGCACTCATAAAGGGAAACGTTAATGTGAGCAGGTCTTCTTACATTACGATTTACGGTTTGAATGTGGAGTCAGCCGGGCCTGTAAGTATACGCGGGGGCAATTACATTGAGGTTGTCGGCAACAGGTTAACGGATTATGCGGGCGCTCCTGAAGGCGAGGCGCTGATTTTCATCCAGCATTCCGATGAGTCCCCTTTGGGGAGGACAATTGGCGGCAACCTTGTTATGGGCAATTTGATTGCGGATTTGGACCACGGGCCTTTCCTTAATGTGGCTGGCGCCGAGAGGCAGACGTATTATGGGATAAAGCAGAACTACACTGTCGGCGGTTACACTACTTTCAGGAATAATTTGATTACCGGCGTTGCTGACGGAATTGCTCCTGGCGGAGACGAGGGAATGTCGCCTCTGGTTGGCTTGAAGGATGACGATGTCCTGAATACTTGGCCGAACCGCGAGATGGACATTTATGACAACATCATTCACACGGTTTCCGATGACGCAATTGAAATGGACGGGCACACGGCCAATGCAAGGATATTCAATAATTTGATTGCGAACGCGGTTAATCCCATGACTTTCGCGCCGGCTTATCCCGGGCCTTATTTTGCGGTGCGCAACCACGCGAATGCGTACATTGAAAGCGCCGTCAAGCTGAACACGAATGTTAACGGCGAAACAAGGAACGTGCTTTATTTCCACAATTCTTTCAAGAAGGGAACCAGCGATTGGTGGACCAACTCCGCGATATATTTCGATATTGCGGCGCGGAACCGCGATGTCACTTTGAGGTCCAATATCATTGAGGCGATTGGCGATGACCAGCTTATTGGCGCCTGGACCCCTACCAATTCTCCGTGCGAGCGCTATCACATGAACCATGATTATGACAATGATTTGTGGTGGACTCCGCGCACAGCAAATATTTTGAGATGGGCGTATGCGGGAGAGCAGAGCATGCAGTGCTTTAACACTTTCGCGCAGTTCCAGGCATGGACTGCGCACCCAACAACTCCAACAGACAGGCTTTGGTCAAGGTGCAGCGTAGCTCCCCCGACCAATCCGCCACTGCAGTTCGATTGCCCCGACCAGAGAATTATTCCGCAGGAGCCAAATGGTTTCTTTGCCGAGCCGCAGATGAGTGAAATTCCGGTTCCCGGTTTCCCTGCCGGTTCTGGAGTTGCATTCATGGTTCCTGATTCCGGGAGCCCCGCCATAAACACCGGAATCGCAATGCCCGGCATTACGGATTCTTTTTCTGGTTCTGCCCCGGACATAGGCGCATTTGAAAGGGGCCTCGATTCGCAGGCGCCTTCGGTTCCCTCACTGCCCGAGGCCAAGGCGGTTGCTTCGACAAGGGTTGCGCTGAAGTGGGGCGCTTCTATTGACAACCAGCGCGTGCTCGGTTATGTTGTTTACAGGAATGGTTCCGCAATCGGTTTTTCGACGGGCACTTATTTCCTTGACACCGGGCTCGGCGGAGGCTCTGATTTGGTGTACGCAGTTTCAGCTTATGACATTTACGGGAATGAATCCGCAAAATCACCAAGCGCGAGCGCTTCGACCGTATCGAACACGCCGCCTTCGCTCACATCAATCGGGAACCAGGGCATTTATGAGGGCCAGACTCTTAATCTGCAGCTTTCCGCTTCTGACCCTGACATTGACGACAAATTAACTTACTCGGTTTCTGGTGCACCTTCGGGGTCTTCGTTTGACGTGAATTCAGGATTGTTTTCGTGGACTCCTTCAACTACCTCTGCAGGAACGTATCCAATGGCATTTTCGGTTGCTGATTCGAGCGGTGGAACCGATTCGGAAAATATTGTCGTGACAGTTCTTGCCGTTGATGAATCAAAGCTCGTGAAAGTGAAGCTGCAGTACGGCCAGCCTGTGCCTGAGTGGGGCATCTCGAATTACACGGGCATGAAGGACGCCAGCCTTAATTCCGATTATGCGAACGCGGGTTATTATGAGCGCGGTTCCGCAGATGCAATGGGTTACAGGCATCTTGCGGATGCGGGAATCTACTGGTTTGATGTTTCAAATCTTCCCGCGAACGCAAAGGTGATTGACGCTCATTTGCAGCTTTCTTCGGTTTCCGCGTCCTTTGATGAGGCTGGCGGCCTCCCGATTTTCCTCGCGCAGACGCTTCCCCCTAATGATTCAATCACGTGGGTTGAGGGTTCCGGGACAGGGTATTATGACCAGTACGGCGGAACCTCGTGGCTCAAGAAGGATAATGTTTCAGGTTCACAGCCGCGATATCCGTGGTCAAACCTTGCCGGGGAATTCGGGACCGGGGATCTTGCCTCAACCTATTCGGGAGCCGCAGTTGCGCAGATGCGTCTTGAAAAGCCTGTTGGGGATTACAATTCCGGCAACCTCGCTGCCGCAATCCAGCAGATAATCGGCGCGGGCAACAGGTATGAGGGCTTTGTGATTGAGAGGCGCGCGGCTTCTGGTTCGGTGCGCAAGGATGCGATGGCGGCAAAGGAATTTTCCGACATCACAAAGAGGCCGGCGCTTTACATAGCCTATGAGGGCCCTTGAAAAGGCGGAAACTGAATTTTGTTCAGCGTTTTAGGAAATCCATTATTTTTTGGGTTAGTTCCGGTTTTGCCGCGAGCATGCTCACGCCATGGCCCGCATTCTCAAGCAGGATTAAGGACGAGTTTTTTCCTATGAGGCGCACCAGCATCTGCGAACTCTCTGCACTGTAACGGTCTTCCGAGGACGCGATTATGAGGCATGGCTTCCTGATTTTTGAAGCGATTGATTCGGTGTCGATTCCGAAGTAGTCCAGGCCGGGGCTGAGGGCAACGGCTTTTTTTGCGCTTCCTGAAGCAAGTTCGTTCAATGCTAGGTTTGCGCCGATGGAAGAGCCAATGGCAAAAATTTCGGTTTTTTCGTTTTCCTGCAGGAATTTTTTCGCGGCATTGATGTCGTTCATCATTGCGGGCCAGTAATCATTTTCTGAAAAATTCTGGTAATTGAGTGCAATGGTTTTTCCCGTGCGCACATCCTTTTTGGAAACGCTTTCCCCGTAGCCGCGCAGGTCTATTGCAAGCGAGGCAAAATTGTTTGCGTTGAGCTCTTGCGCGAATTTTTGCCACGATTCTTTTGACATCCTGTTCTGGTGGAGCAGAAGCACGGCCTTTTCTCCGGCGCATTCGAAGTAGTTGGCCTTTATTTCCACTCCGTCTTTTGCTGCAAACGAGACTTTTTGCATCAGTGGCACCAGTGTAAAAGAATCGACCTGTAAATCCGTAAAATATTATGCTTTGTGGGTTCCCGCCTTTTTTTCGAGCGCGTGGTTCATGAGGTGGTTCTTCATGTTGAAACTCTGTATGGTTGTGCCGCATTCCCTGCATTTTTCTTTTTTGATGTTCATGAGTAACGCCTTTTGTAATACCAATGGCGAAAGCGGTTTTTATTACTAACCCAAGATTAATTATGTAGAATAATTTACTTCGCAAGACGTTTTTATTTGTAAATGCCGTTATTCAAAACAACATGGGAGAATTCACTATTGGTTTGCGGGCACAGGGCAGCCTCGAGTATTTGCTTATTGTCGGCGTGGGCCTGATTGTTGCCACAGTCACGTTTTACATGATTACGAATCTAACGAGCCCTTCCATTTCCCAAACCAACGAGAACCTCTGCACCTACAAGGCGCTTCTCGGAAACCCAGCATTGAACTGCGAGAGGTGCGTTGATACCGGGGTTTGCAGTTCGGGATTAACCTGCGTTGAAGGGATTTGCTGCGAAGTAAATTGTTCAGGCGATGCCGACTGCAGTGACGGCAATCCGCAAACGGCAGATGTGTGCAGGAACCCGGGAACGTGCGCGGCTTTTTGCGGGAATAATCCCGCAACGCTTGATGCTTGCGGCGAGGGCTTTTTCGAAAGCGCGTGCATGTGCGGCTCTACTCCTATAGAGGATTCCTACTGCTGCAACGGCTCGCCGAGCGGGAGTGAATGCCAAATAAATCCCGGAGTGTGCAATGGGGGGCAGCCTTTGCCGGAAACCTGCAACGGAATTGACGATGACTGTGCTGGGGGCATTGATAATGGGCTGGGCGCGCCTTCATGCCAGCTGCAGCAGGGCGTGTGCGCGGGCTCGAACGAAGCCTGCGGCGGGGCATCCGGGTGGCAGGCGTGCGGCGCCTCAAGCTACGGTTCAAATTACCAGGCGGTTGAAACCCTGTGCGATAGCCTGGACAACGACTGTGACGGCACGATAGATAATGGGTGTTCCTGCATAAGCGGGCAGACGCAGAGCTGCGGAAGCAACATAGGGGCTTGTATTCCTGGAACCCAAACGTGCGTTGACGGGCAATGGGGGGTTTGCGCCGGTGGAGTTGCGCCTGCTTTGGAAATTTGCGACGCCATTGACAATGACTGTGATGGGAGCATTGACAACGGCCTTACTGCGCCTTCTTGTGCGCTTACTCTCGGGGTTTGCGCGAATTCAACCGAGGTTTGCGGCGCAACTTTAGGGTGGCTCGCGTGCGGCGCCTCATCTTATGGCGCCGGTTATCAGTCTGTTGAAACGCTTTGCGATTCGCTTGACAATGACTGTGACGGAACAATTGATGAGGGGTGCGGGTGCAGCGACGGAACCTCGATTAATTCGTGCTCTGCAACAAAGCCGAAGTACTGCAGCGTTTCAGCAGTTCTTGTGGATAATTGCTCCGTTTGCGGCTGCGCTTCAGGGGAAGCGTGCAATGCAAATGGTTCCTGCTCTGTTCCACAGGACGCTTCGGCGCCCTCAATTTCTAATTTTTCTTTGGTTCCTTCGAATGCCCAGCAGAACCAATTGGTTACGTTCAAGGTCACGGTTACGGATGCGCAGAGCGGAGTGAATTCCAATTCAATAATTTTCAAATTGAAGGCGCCGGGCTCGGGCACCTCCGTGAACGAGAGCATCGTGTTTTATGATGACGGAATTCACGGCGATGGCGCGGCAAACGACGGGGTTTATGCGGCGACAAAAAATTCCGGCTACGCGGCTGCTGGAACTTATAATTACGAGTTTTATGCTTCGGACAATGCAGGCAACGAGGGCAGCATTACGGGAACTTTCGGCATTGCCGCGGTTCCAGTGCAGGCATGCGCCGAGTTTATCCCGGGCAATAATGTTGCGTCTTCGGATGCAAGGATAAATCTGATTGTGACGGGCTGGAATTACCCTGACATGGCTACTTACTTGAGCGACCTTGGCATAATTTATTCGTGGAACGGCGGCCCTGGTTCTGACGGGGTTTCCTTTGGGTTGTTCCATTACGAGCCGATGCGCTCAGGCAAGAATGCGTTCAACCTCTGGCATGAAACAACGCTGAAAACGGAAACGAACGTAAACAACATAAACAACTTAACTGGGCAGGAGTGCCTGGCTTACATACAGGCATTGACCGGAAAATCCACGAAAAATTATGTGAGGATTGCGAGGGTTTATTCCGGCGGCGCAAGCATTTCTAGTGCGCAGAGGGCGAGGCCGGCAGTTCTAAGCAGCGTGAACACGAGGATTTACCTTGATGCCGACCAGTACAACGGAGCGGGCTGGTATATGCTCGGCAGGGCTGTTTCGCACGAGGCGGGGCACGCTATTCTTGGTTATAGTGACGAGTACAGCGGCGGGTCAGCCGGTTGGCAGGCCATATGGAGGCAGGTTTACACAAATGCCACTTCCCCCGCTTCATTTGCAAGGTATCTGGACAATGGGGAGTGTGCTTATATCGCGCCATGGAAGGATTTGATTGGGCAAGGCGCGGGAAGCCTCACAATCGGCTGCGGCTACTCCACACAGGACCAGTTCAGGGCTTCTTCGGACGGCCTCATGTTTGGTGGCGGGAATTATTTCAGCAAGACGTCTTCGACGGGCGCTGACACTACATTCCTGAACCTTTCCAATTTAAGGTTCGGGTGCACCGCAATACAGAAGTTTACAGGGACTGAAGCGGGATATTGCGAATCCCTGTGTCCGGGCCCGCAGAAAGTTAAAATAACCAGTAATGCCAAAAGCCTGTCAGGGTATGTTGGCGAGTACCTTTCTGTCCCTGATTACGGAATGTACTTGCTTGGGCAGCAGACAAATCAGGAGTTGGAGTTTTCGTGCGGGTGAAACTGATGCTGAATGCAAAATCTTTGATGGTTATTTTTTTTGTTGTGGCCCTTGCCGCGGCGGCGAATTCGGAAGCGCCTAAAAGCTTCATGGTCGGCCTTGCGCATGACCCTTCTGTTGGTTCAACAAAAATAA
The DNA here is from genome assembly GCA_038046625.1 of archaeon. Taxonomy (GTDB): domain Archaea; phylum Iainarchaeota; class Iainarchaeia; order Iainarchaeales; family Iainarchaeaceae; genus Iainarchaeum. The sequence goes on from JBBSVV010000014.1 coordinate 8,825, forward strand.
GCGGCGTCAGTGTTGTAGGATTCACTTATGGGGCAAACAATTACAGCGCTGGTTTGGAGTGGCTGGAGCTCGCGGTGTTTGATGAAAAAGGGAAAAAACTTTCGGAAAACAGGTTCAATATTCCTGAAATTGTTTACGAGCCGCCGGCGCCGGGCGCCGCAGAGGTTCCGGAAAGCGGTGCTGCATTTGAGTTCCAGGCACAGGTCGGCTACAGCGATTCCGCCGCGTTCATAAAATTGTTTGATTCGCAGGGAAAGGAACTTGACACTTATGCCGTTGGCTACCTCACAAATTCCTGCGGCGACAATGTTTGCGAAATGCATGAGGATTATAGGAGCTGCGCAAGCGATTGCCGTTCAGGGGGAAAGGATAATTACTGCGACGGAATAAAGGACAGTGTTTGCGACCCTGATTGCGTGCAGAGCACTGATGCGGACTGCGCTGGAAAAATTCCCGGCCCTCGGGAGCAGGGCGGATTCAGTGTGCCTCCCGAGGCGATTGCGGTTGTTTTGCTTGTGCTGATAATTGCGGGCGGATTTATTTTTGCGAAGAGAAAAAGAATTTTCTGAAGCTTGCGTTGATAATTGCAGGCGGATTTCTTTCACGGGTCTATTATGAGTTCGAGGGTTTTCGTGTACTGCCTCTTCACGAAATCGTAGTTCTTGTAGTGCTCTGTTGCGCTGATTGTCATTTTGTGCGTTCCTTCGCGCAGATAGGGCTTTGGAAAAAGGTCCGCGTACTGTTCTGTTCCCTTGCCCGGCTCCATGGAACCGATGCGGTTCATGATTTTCGCCTTGAAGCCCGTGCTGTCGAAAGAAAGCGCCGTGTTTGTGCTCACTTCATAGGAAACCATTTCCGTTTCCTTGCCGACGTTGGTTATTGAGAACTTGAGCTGCACGGGTTCCCGCCTTGAAAGCTTGAGCCTGAATGGGAAAAACGTTGCCTTGATTTCGAGCATTGGAACCGATAATACTTGTATTATTGAGTATTTTTAAAACAAATACAAAATCATTATGTAGCATAGAGGAGGTTGTTCCCGGATTTTTGAAATCGGGGCGGCTAGGAATAATTAAATAATGGAACGGGCTTCTTCTAAGTTTGTTATGCGCGCATTGTGGCCGGTTTTTACGGCGTTTTTTGTTCTTCTTTTCGGCACCATGGGATTTGCCGCGGTAGAGTGCGGTAACGGCGTGTGCATAAACAAGATAACCATGCAGTGGACAGCCGGAGCCACGCCACAGAGCTGCCAGATCACAGGACCCGGGGCGCCAGGGTCGGCGAACAACACATGCAAGAACCTGCCGATTAACCTTGATGCTTGTTCCGCGGCACCCCTAGGCTTTGACGTGACAGCTATTGCGGAAGTGGAGAACACTTCAGCATCGACTTTCCAGCTGCAGGGCCCGACCAACGTGGCATTCACGATTAACTCGATGGACGGCTTTAACGGTTGGGGCGGGTTTGCGCTCTGGAACGATTCAACCGAGATGCGCATTTACAGGGATGACGCAATGACAGTTCCGCTCTGCGATGAGTCAACACCCCGGCACACGTGCTTTCTTGCACCGGGCGAAAAGGCATATTACAAGATGCACAGCACTTACAGCTGCGGCGGCCTGAAGAATTTCATTCCAAATAATGCGAAAAGCAAGATTGTATTCTTGGTCATTACTTCGGACAGCAGCGTCCTGGTGAATAAGGTAAGCGACGACGCTTTCAGGTTCGGTGGGGGAAGCGCATCGCTTACATTGCCTTCTTACAATTTCGATTCCGCCGGGCCTTCGGCCACGATGACGTTCCGAAATGGTTCTGATAACCAATTTGATGTTCTGGCAACTGTCGGGCAGTGGTGCAATGCGCCATGCAGATTACAGGGAACACATTGGGGCGGGGCAACGGCAACCATTCCAGCCAATTCCTCAACCGGTGTGACTGTAAGCCTGCAGCAGCAAAACGGAACGGGGTGGAGCAGCACAATAGAGTGCGGTTATTGGAGTGCGTTCCTGAATGTTTTCCCTGACTTGACTCCTGGGGTGCCAGGCCAGGATACATCGTTTTCCCTCGCAACAGCTAAAAGCAACACAATTCCGGCAAGCGGCGAGTTCTGTGCGGAAACAGGGGGATTCAACGGGGTTTTTTACGACAATGGGTATTCGGTCGGCATAAACGTGAATAACATTGGCGGAGCGAGCAACATGAATTATAAGGTTGTGGTTAATGATGGAGCCCAAGAATATGAGTGGGGTTCCGGAAACATAACTGACGGAACTGGAACGTTCCAAAGAACAATTTCGCTTCCGCCGGCACCCAAGTCCATAAAGGATGTTCTTGCGCGTGACGGCATCATTCACCCGATTCTTGAGTTATATGACGGAACAACCTTGAAGGACCGCTTTATTTTTGCGTTCAATTTTTTCGGAATAATAGGCACCCGAAATCCGCCTTCGTCCCCGGCGTTTACCCGCGTTTCCGGTTTTGGGCTTGTGGAACAGAACCTTGGAAGTTCGGAATCGGCTGAATTTGCACTGAGGAACGTTTTCCCGGGAAACAATGATGTTAAATTCGGGTGCACAAGCAACTGCCCCGGAATAAAGGCGGTTGCATGCGATTCAGATGCCGACAAATTGTTTGATGCTTCGGAGTGCTCCGGGGACCTTCTTAGTTCCGGGATTGTGTTCACGGGCGTGCAGAATTTTAGCTCCGCTGCCGTGAACTTCAATGATGCCAAGGTTCCAAAAGTCAGGGTTAAGTTTTCAAGGGGCGGGGATTATGGATTCGAGGCTATTGTGGAGCGTGCCGGCGGACCACCGCAAAATGAGCAGGTGGTTGTTTCAGTGGATGTTCCTTCGGTTTTCGACGTTTTTTCCGTCACTCTTGGAAATGTTTCTGTTCAGGATGGCACCATTGTTGCCGATGTCTCGATAAAAAAGGAGACCGCGGAAACAATTTCCCCTGATGGCGGGCAGGTCACCTGCGCTTTGCTTGACGCGGTCTCGAATTCTCCTGTTGCGGATTCCACGGTGCAGAACTGCGAATCCTCTTTTTCTTTCGGTGGCTCCGGCCAAAAAAGTTTCACTGCGAGGTTTTCCAAAGCAGGCGGATTTAAAGCTGGTAACTATAAAGTGGTTGTGGAGGTTGCGCAGTGGACCGGAACTGTAGGCGGAATCAGCACCGGTGCGAGTGAAACCAACCTGAGCAACAATTCCGCATCAAAAATTATTACTGCGCAGAGGCAAACGCAAACCCCGGTGCCTGAAAACCCTTTGGTGATTTCCGTGATTACAGTGTTAATTATCTTCATGCTGCTGAGGCAAAACAAATAAAAGCTGGAAAAGCCTTTTTCTTTCCTGATAACGGGTTTTTTTTGGAGCGGTGTTTTATATGGGGAGCGAGTTTCCGGAAGCAGGCCTTGTGAGGAAAACCTTTACCATAAGGAAAATGGATTTTCCGCCCGAGGTTGCGAGCACGAAGCGCTCGCTTTTGCGCTGGTTCGCATTGAGCTTCGGCTTGATTTCAGAAAAGGAGTCGCGCTCCACAATCCTTGATGTGCTTGACGGCATTTTTTACTTCCAGCTCTCGAAAAAGTACGCGCCCACAACGCTGGAATTGCTTTCGCATTTTAAGGGCGCGGGAAAAAAGATTGACGAAAAGCTGCTGCGTTACCATTTGAAAAGGCTCATTGATGTGGGCCTGCTGGAGCGCAGGAAAGGAAAGCTCTCGTTTTCCGTCGCTCCGGATGCGGAAAAAATCGATGTGGTCAGGGGGTTTAGCCATAATGTTGCCTCCCCCATTCGGGAATCTGTTGAGGCCATAGGGGTTGCTTTGGAGAAGATAAGCGGCAAGTACAGGCAGCAATGAGCGGTTTTATGGGTATAGCAGACCATGAAAATCCGCCGAATTACTTTATTGGTTTGCCATAAGCATTTATTTTGGTTTTGCTCGGTGTTTTACTTATGAACGCAAAACTTTTTGACAATCCGCAACAGAAGCTGATTTGCGTTGATTCCAAAGGCAGGGAAACGGGAAAAATCGTTGACAGGAAAACCGCGCACTCTTCCCCGGGGACAAAGCACCTCGCAATACAGGTTCTTTTGTTCAATTCCAAAAAAGAGCTCATTCTCCATGAAAGGCCCGTGAAGAAAGTCGGCGGCGGGGTCCTTGATGCCCCCACTACCCACATATTGCACGGCGAAACAGAGGAAGAAGCGGCGCACCGCTGTTTGAAGGATGAGTACGGCATCACGGAAAAAATACCTGTTGTTGTCCTTGGTGGATTTTCTTACGAAAAGGATTATGGCGACGGCACCTGCGAGAATGAGTTCTGCCTCGCGGCATTTGCGGCCTTTGGCGGAAAAATCAGCCACAGTTCCGAGCATGCATTGAAGATAGTGAACGAGCCTGCAAAAAAGGTCGCACTGGAAATAGGCAATGGCTCCGGACAATATCCTATTTGGCTCAAAGAAACCGTGAAAATTGTTTCCGGTTCGAAAGACGGGAAAAAGTTTTTCGCCTAAAATTATTCGGCTTTGGCGCCGCTTGCCGAAATTTCCGCGCCAACCGGCATCATGCCCGCGTTTTTCCATTCCGCATTGATTTTTTCGGCCGTTTTTTTGTCGAAGCAAACCGCTATGGAGCAGTCTCCTCCGCCCGCGCCCGAGAATTTTGCCACCGCGCCAAATTTTGCGGCGATTTCGCTCATTTTCCTGTGCTCCGGAATTTCGAGGCCGCTTTGGCTTTCCTCGCTCAGCCTCTGGAGCAATAGCCTGTTCGCGTCAAGCAGGAGGGAGATTTTTTTGCCATTTCCGCTTTCAAGCGCTTCCGCCAAATTTTCCGTGATGTCCCTGATGGAATTTATTGTTTTCAGGTACGCCTCAGGGTAATGCAGCCTGTAATCCTTCATTTTCTTTACAAGAATTCGCGTGGACGCGCTCTTGCCCGTAAAGCCGACGCAGAGTTCGAGTTCTTTTGGCAGGGCAATATTTTTGTGCTGGAAGCCGGGCCACTTTTCCTCGGTGATTTCCACAATGGTTTTTATTGCGAGCTCCTGCTGCAGCCACTCCGCATCAAAGCGCCTGTACATGAGTGCGCCGCCGAATGTTGAGGCCGCAATGTCGAAGCCCGAGCCGATTTTTCCCTGCGCGTAATAATGGGCAATTGTAGCCAGCTTGAAGAGCTTTTCCCTGCCGGTTTCGGTTTCAATATTGATGCTGTGCAGCTTTAGTATGGCGCCAATCATCGCAACAACGGCCGCGGCGGAGCTCCCGAAACCCGGCTTCATTTTTTTGCCGTTGAATTCGACAGCGCTGATGTCGCTTTTGGTTTCCAGGTCAAAGGTTCTCACGCGCAGGCCCTTCGCCTGTATGTATTTGAGCGCGGTTTCAATGGAATGTTTTGTGAAGGCAAGCCTTTCATCATCTTTCTGGAACGAAACGCTTATTCCGCGCAAAGCGTATTTGGTGTCTATTCCGAAATCTTTGAGCACAACCCTTGGCTCGAATGATTCCTTTGCGGTAGCGTAAACGCGTTTGTTGACAGCAAGCACAATGCATGGAACCCCGTTCTCGAGGACGCTCCACTCGCCGGAAAGCATTAGTTTTCCTGGCGCGGAAACCGCGGCACTTTTTTGCTGCGGCGTGGGTTTGCCTTTTTTCCCGTAAAGATTTTCGAAAACTTTTATGAAGGCTGGAGAGTACTTTTCCCCCTTGGAAATTTCCGTGCTTATTTGTTTTTTGGATTTGAAGTATGCGCCCTGGAACTCGGTCCTGTCCAGTTCGAACGGGCCGTCGCTTTTTGCATTGAAGCACCCTGTTATGGTGTTGTGGTTTTTTTCGTCGTAAAGAATGATTTTTCCGGAAAAAATTGTTTTGGCGCTTATGCCGAGTTCCTCTTTTGTCGCCCTTGATGCGGCCTTTTCATAGGTTTCTCCTGCGGCCACGTGCTCGGCGCAGTTGCTGATGAAGCCGGGCCTCACTTCAACATTCAGTTCCCTTCTTAGGCAAAGCACTTCGCCTTTCGAGTTCTCAATCACAACGTGGACCACCCTGTGCAACAGGCCTTTTTCATGCGCTTCCCTGCGCGAAGCCATTCCAATGACTTCGTCGTTTTCGTTCACTATGTCAATAATTTCTTCGGCCATTCAGAACAATTCCATGTCAATCAGCTTTGCGTCCCCGCCAGTCTTGCACAAAAAAGTTTTCTGGACTTCCTTCATTTCGGAGAAGCGCTTCTCGATTTTCTTGGCGTCCTTTTCAAGGCAAAGAACCTTCACCTGGGGCCCGCCGTCAATCGTAAAGTAGCATTCTGTTGCTTCCTCGCGCAGTTGCATTACTTCCTTCATCATTACTATTGTTTCCGGTTCCCAGTAAATTATGTGCGGTTCAGTGGTTATCATTGTTGAGTGCATTTTGAGGGCGTTCATTTCCGCTGTTTGCCCGAGCAGTGGGAACTTTTTTTCAAGTATTCCGGAGCGCACTTTTTCCAAATCACTTTCAACGGTTTCGAGCCATGCCTTGTACAAAGGGGAGGTTGCGATTGTCTGCGCCATTCCCGCGCGGGACTTTATTTTCTTCTGCTTTGGCGTGAGGACATTCACTATCATGCATAGTTCCGGCCAGTGATTCTGCGGCGCGACCTGCATTGCGTAGCTGTCCTCCCCGTTCTCAAGCGTTCCTTTTTGCCACTCCACGAAGCCGCCGTATATGCTCCTGCATGCGCTTCCCGAGCCCTGCCTTGCGATAATGCTCAGCTCCTTTTTTGGCAGGTGCAGGTCAAGGGCTTTTGTTGCCGCAAGCGTAAGCGCGGCGAATGCCGATGCGGAGCTCGCGAGGCCCGCGGCTTTGGGAAAATTGCTTGCGCTGGCTATTTTAGCCTTTTCGGAAACCTTTGCGGTTCTTCTTATGAGGTTTAGCTGCCGCTCAACCCTTTCAAGCTCTTCGCCTGAAATTTTTTCCCCGTCTATTGTGAGTTCGTCTTTGGAATATTTTTTCGAGAATTCAACGGTTGTTGTTGTGTAGAGCTTATCCAGAGTCATTGAGATGCTGGAGTTGTACGGGAGAATAAGCTCTTCGTTTCTCTTTCCCCAGTATTTCACCAAAGCAATGTTCGAGTTCGCGATTGCAGTTGCTTTCATTGTTTGGCCCTTGCACCTAGTTCGGTTTTTTCGGCCTCGAACCCCTTTTTCCGTATTGCATTAAATACCTTGTCCTGGCTTGCTTCAGAATCCACAAGGCACATCACGAGCCCGCCCCTTCCCGTGCCGGTGAGTTTGGCCCCTAATGCGCCGTGCCTTACCGCGGTTTCAACAAGCTCCTCTATTTCTGGGCAGCTCAAGCCTATTTCCTCAAGGAGCTTCTGGTTGTGGCTCATGAATTTCCCGGTTTTTTTTAGGTCGCCTTTTGCAAGCGCGTCGAGCGCCTCTTCGTAAAGGTGCCCGTAATCCTTGAAAATTTTTTCGAATTTAGCTGGGTTTTTCTCTTTTGCTTTGCGCACGTCATCAACGACTTTTTTCGTTTCCTGCGAAATTCCGGTTGAGGCAAGCACTATCCTCAATGGAACCTTGAGCTTGAGGTGTTCTATTTCGTTTTTGCCGCCCTTCATGTTTTTTTCGAACGAAATCATTCCTCCGAACGTGGAAACAGTGTTGTCTATTCCGCTCGGCGTTCCTGACCCCGCTTTCTCGGCTTCGAAGGCAACTTCGTTTATTTGCGCGTCGTTGAACTTCAGATCGAAATGATTGCTCAGTGCCCTCGCTATTGAGGTTGCGAGCGCGGCGCTTGCGCCGATTCCGGATGCCGCCTTGAGGTTCCCTGTAAGGGTTATTTTGAGCGGCGTTTTTGCGACATCTATACTCATAACTTTTGTGATTGCATCGAGTTCACGCTGAATTTCCTGCTTTTTGGTTTCCTTGTAGCCTTCAACTGAAGGCCTTTCATCAATGAATTCCAAGCCCTTTGAACCGGGCTCTACAATTGCGAGCGTGTGATTGGAGATTGCCGATGCGATGGCGGGCAAACCGTAAACCACGAAGTGCTCGCCGAATAAAATAACCTTCCCGTAACCTTTTCCTTTTGCAGCCATAAGATTCTCACCATTACTAAAAGAAAAAAAGAGAATAAAAAAACAGCAGTTATGTGTAATCAGGGTTTTATTCCTGCCGTTACCTTAAATGTTTTGAAACCGAGTGCGGAGCACTTCTTTGAGACTTTTTCCTGCAGTTCCTTTTCTGGCGTCAAAGCGATTGCATTGCCCCCTACTCCCGCGCCTGTGAGTTTCGCACCGAGGGCACCTGACTCAAGAGATGCCTCGATTATTTTTTCGAGCTGGCTTGAGCTCACGCCTATTCTGCGCAGCAGTTCCTGGTTTTTGTTCATCAGGGAGCCGACTTTTTTCCAGTCGGCTTTTTCAACTTCGTTTTTTGCTTTCAATGCCAGTTCAGAGTATGATGCAAAGATTTTTTCGAATTCCTTCGGGTTTTCCTCTTTTTGCTTGCGCACCTTTGCAATGAGCTCTGCCGTGTCATTGATGATGCCTGTGTCTATGAGAACAATCCTGACAGGCTCTGGAATTTGCAGCTGTTCAACCGTGTTCGCGGCACCTTTTTTGAACCACAGCATTCCGCCGAAAGTGGAAACCGTGTTATCAATGCCGCTGGGGCTTGAGTGAAAAACTTTTTCCACCTCGAAGGTTATTTCGTTTATCCTTTTGTCATCAATGCCCAAAGAAAATTCCTTATTGAGGCAGCTAAGGATTGAGACGCCAAGGGCCGCACTTGAACCCATGCCGCCCATGAGGCTCATGTTTGTTGAAAGTTTAAGGCGGAAATTTTTTTCTTTTATGCCTGTTTCGCGCAGGATAACTTGAATTACCTGGCCGAGCTTTTTCGCTTTGTCCTCGCCGTAGTTGATTGTTTCTCCGGTAACAAGGTCGTTCGCAGTTATTCCGCCGGACACTTTTTTCTCATATGTGCATGTTGTGTTGAGCTCTATGGATGCCGCAATTCCCGGCATGCCGTAAACCACAAAGTGTTCGCCGAACAAAATTGCTTTTCCGTAACCTATTCCGGGCATTTCAATCTCAAATAGAGAGCGGATAAAATTATTTAAATACAGCAAGCGGATGAATGGCTTGGAGCCTTTTTGCCCATCTTTTCACAAGCTTTAAATAGCCCTGCAGCCACCAATATTGTATGGATAATGGAATTATAGCCGGAATGAAGCCTAAGCTGGTGGCCGCAGTTTTAATTGTTGCGGCACTCATATTTTTCAGTGGTTGTGCCGTGCAGAACAGTGACCTTTCGGTGAAGTATAAGGCCATTACACAGGCAGGGATTAAGGATTATACCACAACAATCAATGTTTCCCCTGACGGAAATTATGATTTTGAAATAACCGGCCAGATTCAGGAAAAGTTTTCCAAGAAACTTTCCCAGGCTGAAATAGACGAACTCATACAGCTGGTGCAGAAAAACAATTTCTTCAGCCTCCCGGAAGACTTGAGCGCGAAACCCGGAGACTGCATGGATGGCGCAACAGTGCAAATGGAAATAACCCTTAACGGGCAAACACATAAGTCGGGCGGGTACTGCGTGCAGGACAACGGTTTTTCCGAAATAGGCCAGAAGCTCTATGATATTTACCAGTTCGACCCGGCGATTGTGGAAAAATATAAAAACCTAAACGGATACTAAACCGATAACTAAAGCCAGCAGATTTCTCTCAGGAAAACGCTTAAATTACCTTGAACTTGTATCCATACGCTATTGCGGCTTCGTGGTGCTCGTCCGCAATTTTCCTGAAAACCTTTTTGACTTTCGCGCCGAACTTCATTTTGTCTTTTTCCGAGTCAACGATCTGCGTGAGCAACTTGACTTTGTTCGTGAGCTCTATTATTGCGAGGAAGTACGGGGTTTCATACTCGAACCCTAAAGGGCCAACGAATACTTCCGTCCAGCTCAGGATTTTTCCTTCGCGCGGCATTTCCTTTGGGATGAGCTTTGCCTTTCTCCCGCCTTTCGGGTCTACGACGCGCGCTGGGAAGAACTCCTCGCCGGTTTCAGTATTTTTGTTTCCCTCGAGCCTGTATCTTTCAGGGTATTTTCTCCAATGCAACGGCAGTGAACCCTGTACCATTTTTTCACCCTAGTTTGACCGCGGTTCCGTATGCGAGTATTTCAGCTGCGTACGGCATGACTTCGCTTGTAACGAACCTGACATTTAGTATCGCATCGGCATTCAGTTTTTCCGCTTCCTGAACCATTCTTTGTATTGCTTCTTCGCGCGCCTCGTTCAAGGAGGTTACGTAAGCCGAAATTTCTCCGCCGAAAATGCCCTGTATGCCGGCCACAAAGTGCCCTCCGACTCCCCTAGAGCGGATTGTGTTCCCCCTTACAACTCCTAAAATCTGCGTAATTTTTTTGTTCGGTATAAAATCCGTTGTTGTCTGTATCATAGCCATTTCCATCAGTCCTCCTTAGGTCATGCTTTCCTGTAAATGTGAACTACTGCTGTTGCTCCTGAACCGCCGATATTATGCGTGAGGCCTATTTCCGCGCCTTTAACCTGCCTTTTTCCGGCATTGTTGTTCAATTGCTGGTATGCCTCGATTGCCTGTGCAACACCTGTCGCGCCAACGGGGTGCCCTTTTGCTTTTAATCCGCCTGAAGTGTTTACTGGGATTGAGCCGTCCATTTTTGTGTTTCCCTGTTCAGTGAATTTTCCGCCTTCTCCCTGTTTGCAGAAGCCGAGGGCTTCTATTGCCATTATTTCCGCTATTGTGAAGCAATCATGAACTTCCGCAAAGTCAATGTCCTTTGGAGTTAAATTGGCCTGCTCGTACGCCTGCTTTCCAGCGATTTTTCCGGCTTTTGTTTCGTATAAATTTTCGCGCGAAGCAAGCGCAAGAGTATCAGAAGCCTGCGCGGATGCAATGATTTCAACAGCTTTTTTGTCAAGCTTGTTTTTCTTCGCGTAATCACTCGAGACAAGTATCACTGCCGCGGCGCCGTCGCTTATCGGCGAGCAGTCAAGCAATTTCAAAGGAGAGGCAACGTAACCTGATTTCATTACCTGTTCAAGCGTAACCGCGTTCTGGAACTGCGCGTAAGGGTTATGAACGGCGTTCGAATGGTTTTTCACGGCAACGTGCGCCAATTGTTCTTCTGTTGTGCCGAATTTATTCATGTGCGCACGAGCCATTAGTGCATATAGTGCTGGAAACGAAGCACCCATAAAAAGCTCTGTTTCTTGGTCCCCGGCGCCGCCAAGTGCGAATCCCGCGTCTTCGGTTGAAACTTCGGTCATTTTTTCTATTCCGCCTACAGCAACCACATCGTACATTCCTGAAGCGACCGCTATGTAACCGTTGCGCAGCGCAACGCCTCCGGATGCGCACGCAGCTTCTAAACGGGTTGAAGGGATTGGATTGAGCCCAAGTTGGTCTGCAATGAGTGCTCCGATGTGTTCCTGCCCTACAAAGCGGCCTGAAGCCATGCATCCGCCGTAAACAGCCTGGATGTCTTTTCTTTCGAGCCCTGAATCCAAAATAGCTTTTACGCCTGCTTCGGCTATGAGTTCCTTGAAGTTCTTTTCCCAGTGCTCGCCGAATTTGGTGCATCCGGCTCCGATTATGCTTACGCTTCTCATTTTTTCACATCACAAGCTCTTGATTTTTTTCCTGTGTATTAAGTATTGTCCGTAATCAACATATTCTTTTTCCTCGATCGCTTTCAGCAAAGGAACCTTAGCGCGCTTTTTCACGATGTTTTTTGTCGCGGTCATTATGAATGCATCACTGCCCGCGCCGGAACCGTAGCTCGTCACCAAAATCTTTTCACCCGGCTTCGCCACATCAAGCACTGATGCGAGGCCAACCATTGATGCACCGGAGTAAGTGTTTCCTATGTGCGGGGTCAAAAAGCCCTGTAGGATTTTCTTTTCATCGAAGCCAAGTATTTTTGCAGCTCTTTGGGGGAATTTTCCGTTGGGCTGGTGGAAAACCGCGTAATCGAAATCCTTTGCTTCCATGCCTGCCTTTTCCATCATGTTGCGCGCGCAGCTCAGAACGTGCCTGAAATAAGCCGGCTCTCCTGTGAATCTTCCACCGTGTGAAGGGAATTCCGCGTGCT
>JBBSVV010000015.1:0-10757 GCA_038046625.1 archaeon
GAGTGGTCGCGGGTGAGAGTTCACATCGACCCCGCGGTTTGCGACCTCGCCGTCGGCTCTTGGTATCCTGGCAGTGCATAAGCTGCCAAGGGTGCAGGTGTTAACTGATTAAAACCGAACGTTAGTTGGGTTAAGAACGGTGCGAGCCAGTTTGGTTACTATCTATTGGAGTTGCCGAGTGTCTGAGGGGAAGGAGCACTGAGTACGAGAGGAACGGTGCTTCGTGGCCACTGGTTAACCAGTTGTCCGACAGGGCAAACGCTGGGTAGCTACGCCATGGCTCATAAGAGCTGAAAGCATCTAAGCTCGAAGGAGCCCCTAAAAATAGACACTCACTCCGAAAACTTCGCACGTAAAAGTGCGGAGGCTATGGACGAGGGCTCCGGCAAAAGACCGGATTGATAGGTTGGGGATGTAAGTTTCAAGCTTCGGCGAGAAATTAAGTTCACCAATACTAAAAGCCCGAGAGGGCTCATAAACCGGGTTTCATAGCACTTTTTTCTTTCTCCTGCGGAGAAAGAAACCTTGTACCCAAAGGGTACGAGGCCTCGTGGAATCTTTGATTCCACAAGGAACCTGCACTAAAAAGAAAGAGTGCAAAAAAAGTTTGCACTAAAAAGAAAGAACGCAGGGAACAGTGCACCGAAAAAAAGCGAAAGCCTACCTTTCGGTCCAATGCACGACAACAACCTTTTTTCTCTTCGAGAAAAAACGTTGACGAAAACTATTGTTTCTTTTTTTCTTGAGTAAACTACAGAAACAAGAAATTATTTTTTCCTTGACGTCAGGCTGGCGAAAATTTTCGGCTTTTTAGAAATATGTTTCAGCTGTTCATTATTTGTTCAAGTTCCGCCACTTCGCTCTTGATTCTGCCGAGTATTGTTTCCAGTGCATCTATTTCTCTTCTTTTGCGCTTGTCAAAATCTCTTGCGGCTTCAAGCCTGGCTGCATCAACTTCCCTAGCTACTATTTGTGAAAGATTGAATATCCTGTCATGTGCCTGCCTCACCCTTTCTGTTGCGAACCTTTGAATAGCCGGGTTACTGCTGTTTTTCATCACTCTCAGTTCAGAATTATTGAATTCTATGCCGCGCCCTGCCAACTCGGTTATTTCAGCCATTTGAACCTGTCCCTTTGCCAGCCTTGCATCGAAATGTTTCTTGGAGGCGCCGCCGAGGAATTTTCCATGCACAGCCCTTTTTGTCACGAGTTCCTCCATTTTTTGAAGGCGGGTTAATTGGTTCTCCTGCCTGAGTTGTGTAAACGGGCTTTGCGGCTTTCCCTTTGGCGGCGTTTTACTATTAGTTCTTCTATTCTGCACGTGCTTGCTGTATCTTGGCATAAACTCACTTCTTAACTCTTCAAAACATTTATATTGCTGGGGGTTATTATATTTTTGGTGATAAGTTGAAACCACAAGCACTAAGACGAATAAACAGAGGAAGAGCCCCTCCCGGATCAATTCCCGGATGGAGAAAGGGAACATCAGCAACTGGCTTTAAAGTAGCTGCTCAATCTTCACGCACAACTCCCGGGCTTGCAAGGGCGCAGGCTAGGGCCAGGGCTAGAAGAGCCCAAAAAGGCCAATAGTTAACTTTTTAACCTAATTTTCCGCAATATATACGAGTAGCAGGTGATCGGCCATCGGTTCTCCGTGAACTGAGGAAAGTCCGCCCACCCGCAATAACACATACGCGGAGACGCGGTCCAAAAGAACAGAAACGTAACAGTTTCGGCTGTTAGGTGCGACAACCCATGCTTCGCATGAGTTTTGCTCCGCAGTTGACTGATGAAACGCGCTTTTGGTTGGGTGCAACCCTCTCTGAGGGGCTAAGTCGAATGCCGGTGAGCGCCGTTCCTTCACAGGAACAAAACCCCTTGCTTTAATGGGTTTCAAGGCTCGCGCATGGAAGGCCTATCGAGGCACAAGCCGAAGATAGGGCGCCCTTCCGCCGCGGGCTTGCGGCGCGGAACAGAAGGCGGCTTACACCCTGCTGCTCAACCTTTTTCTTTCTTTTTTCAAAAGAAAGAAAAACGTTGGCGAAAAAGAAAGAAAAAGAAAAGCTGAACCAAAAGAAAAGAGCAAGAAAAAAGTTGAGCCAAAAGAAAAGAGCAAAAACTTTGGCGAAAAAGAAAGAAAAAAAGCCACTGCCGATTCTCTAAGCCCTTTTAAACCCTTTATCCCTAATTTTTTCCATGAAGGCGGACAAGGAAGTCAAGAAGGAGTTCAAGCTCAAGGCCTCGAAAGAGCCTGAGAAGAACTACCCTGTTGCCGCTTTGAAGAAGTACGGCTTTACTCGCCATCAGTGCTCGAAATGCCAGAAGTTTTTCTGGTCACAGGATTCTTCGTGGAAAGTCTGTGGTGATTCATCATGTTCCGGTGGCTACTCTTTCATCGGCAATCCGCCTTCCAAAAAAGGCTATGATTATTTGGGCACGTGGGAGGCGTTCCGTGATTATTTCAAAAAGAAAGGTTATTTCGAGTACAAGCGCTATCCTGTTGTTGCGCGCTGGAGGCCGGATGTTTATTGGGTTGGCGCTTCGGTATATCCTTTCCAGCCTTACGTTGTGAAAGGAGAAATAAAGCCGAAGAGCAACGCAGTGATAATTCCACAGCTTTCATTGCGCTTCAATGACATTGACAATGTCGGCATTACTGGTTCACATTACGTTTGCTTCGACATGCTGGGCCAGCTTCATTTCGAGAAGAAGCAGGATTACGACCAGAACCTTTACTGGGATGAATACTTCAATTGGATTGTGAAGGGAATGGGGATTCCTGAAAAGGAAATTGTTGTGCATGAGGATGCGTGGGCCGGCGGGGGAACGTTCGGGCCGTGCATGGAGTTTTTTTGCCGCGGAATGGAAATAGGGAACCAGGTTTACATGCAGTACGAGCAAACGGATTCTGGTTACAAAGAATTGGACATAAAAGTCCTTGACATGGGGCAAGGGCATGAAAGGGTTCCGTGGTTAACCACGGGAAAAAGCAATTCCTACGAAACGACTTTTCCCAGCGTCGCGAAAAAGCTTTATTCCATCACGGGTTTCAAGCCTGATGAGAAACTGATGCAGAAGTTTTTGCCTCACTCTGCTTTGTTGAATGTGGACGAGGTTGAGGATATTGAAAAGGTTTGGCAGCAAATCGCAAAGAAACTATGCCTTGATGTCAAGGAACTCAAGGAAAAAATCCTTCCTCTTGCCGCGATTTACAGTGTCGGCGAGCATTCCCGCGCCGCGCTCGTTGCTTTGAATGATAATGCTTTGCCTTCGAATGTGGGTGGCGGGTACAATTTGCGAATTATACTGAGGCGCGCTTTGGGTTTCATTGATGATTACGGCTGGAAAATTGACCTCGCTGATTTGGCTGAGGAGCATGCAAAGTTTTTGAAGCCGATGTATCCTGAGCTTTCCGAGAAGCTTGATAATGTTGCAGTGATTTTGGAAAATGAGAAGAAAAAGTTTTTCGAGAACAAGGTGCGCTCGAGGCAGATTATTTCAACCGCGCTCGCCAAGAAAAGCACTGTTTCGGTTGATGACTTGGTTGAGATGTATGATTCGCATGGGATAAGGCCGGAGCAGTTCAGGAGCGAGGCAAAGGAAAAAGGGGTTAAGGTCGAGGTTCCTGATGATTTTTACGCGCGCGTTGCGGAGAGGCACGAGAAATCAGAGCATGCGGTTGCCACAAAGAAGGAAATGAAATTCGATTTGAAGGGCGTTCCTGAAACAAAAATAATGTATTATTTCGACTGGAAGCTGCTTGAGTTCGAGGCGAAAGTGGTTTGGAGCAAAGATACCTTCGTCGCGCTCGAGCAAACTGCATTCTATCCTACTTCTGGAGGGCAATTGCATGATATTGGGGCAATGAACAATGAAAAAGTTGTTGATGTGTTTAAGCAGGATTACGTGATTCTGCACAAACTTGAAAAAAATCCTTTTAAAGTGGGCGATAAAGTGAAGGGCAAAATCGATTTGGAAAGGAGAAAGCAACTGATGCAGCACCACAGCTCCGCGCACCTCGTTAATTTATGTGCTTCGGAAGTTCTCGGCCCGCATGTCTGGCAGGCGGGCGCAGCGAAAACCCTTGAAAAGGGAAGGCTGGACATCACTCACTTTGATTCTCTCACGGAAAAGGAATTGAAGCAGATTGAGGATTGCTGCAACGAGAAAATAAAAAAGAATCTCAAGGTTGAAAAGGAAATCCTTCCGCGCGAGCAGGCTGAGGACAAGTACGGAATGCATATCTATCAGGGCGGTTTTGTTCCGGGAAAAAACCTGCGCATCGTGAAAATCGGCGCTGATGTCGAGGCCTGCGGCGGAACCCACGCGAACACCCTTGGCGAGCTCGGGGAATTGAAAATTATAGGTTCCACGAAGGTTCAGGATGGGGTTGTGAGGATTAATTATACCGCGGGAAAGGCTGCGAAGCATGAGAAGGGGAATGTTGACGGGCTGATGAAAGAGGTTTCTGAAATTCTCGGCGTGAAGCCTAATCAAGTGCCCGACCGTGCCGAGGAATTGTTCTCGAAGTGGAAAATGGCGCGCAAAATGATTGCCAGGGGAAAGAGGGACGAAAGCCTTGAGCTTGTTTCAAAGGAAACTGCGAGCGGCTCGAACGAGGAATTATTGAAAATGGCCGGCCAGACTTTCTCCACGCAGCCCGAGCACCTGCCCCGCACATTGAAAAGGTTTTTGAAGGAGCTTGAAGAACTGAAGAAAAGGCTTTGAACCAAGGCCAAAAAAACCATTTAAATTGTTTTATAGGGTGTTATTTGTCATGCCTGCGAATTTGAACCAGATTGCCAAGAAGTGGCAGAAGAAGTGGGATTTAACCAGGGCTTTCCGCGCAAAGGAAACCAAGGGCGGAAAGAAGTACTACGTCCTCGAAATGTTTCCCTATCCATCCGGAAAGCTGCACATGGGCCACGTGAGGAATTACTCCATCGGCGACACCCTTGCGCGCTTCATGAGGATGCGCGGCTTTAATGTCCTTTACCCGATAGGCTTTGACGCGTTCGGCCTGCCCGCGGAAAACGCCGCAATAGAAAACAAGGCGGATCCGCGCGAATGGACTTTGCAGCGCATAAAGGACATGACGCTGCAATTGAAGGAGCTTGGCTTCAGCTATGACTGGGAACGCACAATCGCGACGTGCTATCCGGAGTATTACAAGTGGAACCAGTGGTTTTTCCTCAAACTATTTGAAAAAGGATTGGCTTACAAAAAAGCTGCGAAGGTAAATTGGTGCGGCAAGTGCAACACGGTTCTCGCGAACGAGCAGGTAATCAATGGAAAGTGCTGGCGCCACAAGGGCGAGGAAGTAACGGAAAAGGATTTGGAGCAGTGGTTCTTCAAAATCACTGATTATGCGGATGACCTGCTCAAAGGGCTTGAAGAGCTCGAGGGCTGGCCTGAGCGCGTGAAGACAATGCAGCGCAACTGGATTGGCAAGAGCCATGGTGCCGACATTTTTTTCAGGCTCGAGGGCTCGAACAAGGCCATTGGGACTTACACTACGCGCTGTGACACGATTTACAGCGTGACTTTCCTCGCGATTGCGCCGGAGCATCCGATGCTTTCCGAATTGGTGAAGGGAACGGGCATGGAGGGACAGGTTCGGGAATTCATTGAGGAAACAAAGAAACAGAGCATAATCGACCGCGAGAATGAGGAGAAGGAAAAATCGGGGGTTTTTACGGGCAGGTACGCAATCAATCCTGTCAACAATGAAAAAGTGCCGATTTTTGCCGCAAACTTTGCGCTAATGTACGGTTCTGGCATAGTGATGTGCGATGCACATGACAAGCGCGATTTCAGGTTTGCGCGGAAATATGATATTCCATTGAAGTTTGTAATAAGCGAAGACGGCAAGCCGATAAGCCCGGGTGATTGCAGTGATGCGTTCACGGATGACGGGGTTCTGTTCAATTCCGGGGAATTCAGCGGAATGAAGAACCGCGACGCGCTCCCGAAAATGGCTGATTGGCTTGAGAAGAAGGGCCTCGGCAAAAAAACAACCAATTACAAGCTGCGTGACTGGCTGATTTCCAGGCAAAGGTTCTGGGGAACCCCGATACCGATAATTTATTGTGCCGATTGCGGCTTGGTTCCTGTTCCTGAAAAGGATTTGCCTGTCGAGCTTCCAAACCCCAAGGAGGCGGATTTTGCTTTTGGCGGAAATCCTTTGCAGACCGTAAAGAAATTTGTCGAGGCCAAGTGCCCCAGGTGCGGCGCAAAAGCCAAGCGAGAAACGGACACAATGGACACTTTTGTTGATTCCTCGTGGTACTTCCTGCGGTACACTTCCCCGAAAAGCACAAAGGCGCCCTTCGACAAGGAGAGCGTTTCTTACTGGCTGCCGGTTGACCAGTACATTGGGGGAATCGAGCATGCGATTCTGCATTTGATGTATGCACGCTTTTTCACGCGCGCTCTCAATGATTTAGGATTGGTTAAGTTCAAGGAGCCATTCACAAAGCTCTTGAGCCAGGGCATGGTTATCAAGGACGGCGCGAAAATGTCAAAGTCTTTGGGAAACGTGGTAGAGCCCTCGGGAATAGTGAAAGAATTCGGCCCGGACACCATAAGGATTTTCATGCTCTTCACTTCGCACCCTGAAAAGGAGATTGACTGGAACGACCGAGGTGTCGAGGCTTCGCACAGGTTTCTGCAGAAAGTGCACATGCTTTTTGCCGAAAATGCGAAAAAAGTTTCCTTCAAAAAAATTCCTTCAAGGCTCAATTTTTCCGGCCGCTTGGTTCTGGGCCTTGCGAACAAAACAATTGCGAGTGTCACGGAGCACATAGAGAATTACAGGTTCAATTATGCGATTTCGGAAATAATGGATTTGGTTAACGCAGTCCAGAAGTACGGGTCTCCAAATCCCGAAGTTCTAGGGTTTTCCTTTTCGGTTATTGCGAGGCTGCTTGCCCCGTTCGCGCCGCATCTCGCGGAAGAATTGTGGAGCATGCTCGGCAACAAGAACCTTGTTGCTCTTGAAGAGTGGCCTGTTGCGGACAAGAAATTGATTGATGAAAAGGCGATTGCGGCTTCGCGCATGGCCGGCTCTATCCGCGAAGATGTTTTGAACATCCAGAAGCTAGCGGGCATTTCTGCGCCGAAAAAGGTTTCTGTTTTTGTTGCTCCGAAGTGGAAGTGGAAGGTGCTTTCCAAAATAGTTTCTTCCATGGACAAGCCTGATTTCGGCGCGGCAATGAAAATTGCTTCTTCTCTTCCTGAGGCAAAGCCGTTTTCCAAGGAGCTTCCGGGGTTTGTGAAGGCTGTTGTGCAGAAGTTCCATGAGCTGAAGGAAGTGAAGGAAATTGACGAGTTTGCTTTGCTCTCGGATTCGAAAAATTATATTTCTGGCATCATTGGCGCCGAGGTTTCCGTTATCGATGCGGAAAAATCAGCCGAGGAAAAGGCAAAGAAGGCCTTTCCTTTGAAGCCGGCTATTCTTGTTGAGTGAACTGCTTTTCAGTAGTCTACCGTGACGTTCAGCGTGTCGCGAAGTTCCCTGAGTTCCTTTACAGCTTTCTGGAAATTCTGGCCGTTCCGGTTCCTCAAAATTATTTCGTTGGTGCAGGTGGTTCTGTCGCCGTACATTCTCGCGTTCATTGATTCCAGGTCGAGGCCGTTTTTCGCGATTATGGCGAGCTGCCTGGACAGGATTCCGGGCCTGTCAACGGAATCCACCCTTAGCCTTATTCCTGCTTTTGCGGATTTTTTGACGGGCTTGTGTTTCCTGAGTTCCTTTTCAACTAGCCCCTTGGTTTTGCTTGCGTTCGCAAAGAAAAGCCAGTCAGAATCCAGCTGTGTTGAGTTGCTGTAAAATATTTTTACGCGGTCCCCCGAACTGATTTTTTTCCACAGCGGAACGATTTTTTCGTTGACCTTTGCCTTTGAGGCGCGTTTCGCGTTTTTTTCGTCGTAAAAGAATGCGAAGTCAAGCACTGTAGAGTCATGCGGCAGGTCAACTATGCCCCCCTCGGGGGTAAATGCCAGGATGGCGCGGTGGTGAAGCCCCAGGTTAAGGGAGTCGCTCAACTGTTTCGGGTTCCTGATTTCCGGTTCCTTGAGGCTCGAGAACATTTTCGAGTATTTGTCCAGGAGCTCTTTTTTCTCCGGCTTCCCGTTCCTCATCAATGCCATTACCCCGTCATCGGCGACTTCATCCATTTCTGCCGAGAAGAAATAGATTTTGAGCGGTTTTTTTGACGGCCCGAGCACCTGTGTGTGCAGTGACTCGTAAATCCCGTGCTCCGGAATCGCGATGTAGTCCTTCACTTTTCCGGGAATCGGCTTGAAGAGCGAATGCACCTTTCCCATTGCTGAGTAGCATTCCTCCTTTTTTTCCACGATTATTTTGAGTATGAGCTCGTCGTGGATTTCTTCAAGAGACCTGTTTTCAACCTTGATTTTGCTGTAAATCAGGTATGCTGATTTTGCCTTTGTTTCGAACCTCCATTTTTCCCCCGGGAAGGACTTTTTGAGGAGCGCCACGGTTTTTTTGATGTCGCGGCTTGTCGCTTTAACTTTTATTCCTATTTTTCTGCATAGTTCCCTGTACTTTTTTGGCTCGAGAGCTTCAAAGCAGAGGTCCTCCATTTCGTACTTGAGTCCATGTATGCCGAGCTTGTGCGCAAGCGGCACGTAAACGCTCAGCGCGTCGATTGCTATGCGCTTCTGCTTTTCCTTAGGCAAAAACCTTAATGTGCGCATGTTGTGGAGCTTGTCATAGAGCTTTATGAGCAGGACCCTGGTGTCCTTGGATGCTGCGATAATAGTTTTGAGCGCGTTTGCCGTGGATTGTTCCTGCCTTGATTTGAACCTCATCATGTCCAGCTTTGTGACTCCGCTGACTAAACCTGTAACCTGCTTCCCGAAGATTTTTTGCATTCTTGCTTCGGTTACATTGCTGTCCTCAAGCACGTCGTGCAGAAGCGCGGCTGAAATGACGACTTCATCCATTCCTTTTTCCGCGAGGCTTTTTGCGACCGCAACTGGGTGCGAGAAGTAGGGGTCGCCGGATTTCCTGAACTGGTTTTCGTGGCACTTTTCGGAGAAGCGGAATGCCTCTTCAATCATGTCGAGGTTTGCATTTGGGTGGTATTTTCTCGCGAGGCGCCTTATT
The DNA here is from genome assembly GCA_038046625.1 of archaeon. Lineage (GTDB taxonomy): Archaea > Iainarchaeota > Iainarchaeia > Iainarchaeales > Iainarchaeaceae > Iainarchaeum. The sequence goes on from JBBSVV010000015.1 coordinate 9,134, forward strand.
TCGGCGAGGTCCCGCGTGAAGCCTTCTGAATGCATTACAATAGTGTGTTTGGAAACTAATTTAATCTGCTCTACATTTCCTGTGTGGCCTGTATATTGAGCAGTTCCATGCCCTTCCTTATGGTTTCCGCAGCAACCTTCACCAGCAGCAGCCTTGATTCACGCCCGCCTTTTCCCGCTTTAAGCACCGGAACCTCATGGTAAAAGGAGTTGAATGTTGACGCAAGCTCAAGGAGATAGTGCGCTATTTTGTGCGGGCTCATCTGTGCTTCGGCCTCTGCGGCCTTTTCGGAGTACTTTGAAATAACCGAAAGCAGTTCCTTTTCCTTTTCCTCTTTGAATTCAGGTTTTTTCGGCGCAGCGAATTTTCCCGCTTTTTTGAGTATGCTTTGCGCCCTTGCATAGCTGTACATCACGAACGGGCCTGTTTCGCCTTCGATGCTTGTCGCCTTGTCCCAATTGAATATTATTGTCTTGTTTTTGTCCTGTGAAAGCATGCCAAACTTTATTGCCGCCAATGCAATTGCCTTTGCGGTTTCTGCAACCTTTTTTTGGCTCCAGTCTTCATGCCTTTGCCTTGTTTCGGCAAGTGTTTTTTGGAACACTTTTTCGAAGAGCTCGATGTATGTGATTACATTGCCTTCGCGCGAGGCCATTTTCCCTTCCTCGAGCATCACCAATTCATAAGGGACATGGATTGTTTCGCAGTACTCGCTCTTCCTTTGGTTCAGCAGCTCGAGTGTTTTTATCAGCTGCTGGAAATAGAATTTCTGTTCAGAGCCAACCACGTTGTATGAGAGTTCCGCCTTGAGCTTCTGCTTCTTCATTTTTGCGAGCGCAATGTCCTTGCTTGAGTAAAGGGCCGCGCCGTCGCTTTTCAGCACAAGGAATTTGTCGAGGTTGTATTTCGTGAGGTCAACGAGCAGCGCCCCGTCGTCTTTGACTGCGATGCCTTCCATGTAAAGCCGGTTCACGATTTTTATTCCTTCTTTTTCAACTTCGCTTTCCAGGATTATGCGGTCGAACTTTATTCCAAGCTCTTTGTAAATGTAATCGAAATACGTGAGGCTCATTTTCCTGAGTTTTTTCCAGTCCGAAACGAGTTTCTTGTCTCCCTTTTCTAGCTGCACAACCATTTCGCGCATCTTTTCCTCCAACTCGGGGTTGCCCTTTACTTCCTTTGCCCCCATTGCGTAGAGCTTTCCCAGCCACTTGCCCTGCTCCGCAATGCTTTTCGGCTCCGCGCCTTTCCAGAGGTTCCGGTATGCGTAAAGCGATTTGCTCGCGTGCGGCCCCACGTCTCCGCAATAATCAACCCTCAGGACTTTTTTGCCCTGCGCCTCAAGGAGCCTTGCAATGGATTCGCCGAGGCAAATGTTCCTCACGTGCCCGATGTGGAAATCCTTCAAAGGATTTGCCTGGCAATATTCAACGATTATTTTTTTGCCCTTCACGGATTTTTTTCCGGCTTTGGTTTCGCTAAGGGCTGTCTGCGCGAGCGCGTTTTCTTCGACAAAAAAATTTATGTAAGGGCCCCTAAGTTCGCTTCTCGAGAATGATTTCGGGAGTTTCAGTTTCGAATTTATTTCCGCCGCAATATCTGCGGGGCTTTTCCTGAATTCCTT
>JBBSVV010000015.1:10857-13909 GCA_038046625.1 archaeon
CAAAAAATACGTTTTTAAACAATTAACAGCGTAGTATTCTTCATGTCTGCGGGGGTAAAAATGCTTGTTTGGGGCATTATTCTCATTGCGGCTTTTGTGCTTGTCGTTGCATCCATTTTCATGCCTTTCCTGGTTCCAATTCTTTTGATTTACCTGTTTTTTGTTTTCATATTGTCGTTCAGGTTCCTGTATGAGTACCAGCGCGGCATAGTTTTTACTTTGGGAAAATTTTCCGGCCCCAAGGGTTCAGGATGGACTTTCATAACCCCGTTTGTTGATGATCTGCGCGTTATTGACATAAGGATTCTCACGATAGACATTCCGCGCCAGCAGGTCATTACAAAGGATAATGTGCCTGTCACAATCAATGGAGTTGTTTACTTCAAGGTTGTTGATCCTTCAAAGGCAATTATTTCCGTGCAGGATTACGTGTACGCGGTTTCGCAGTACGCGCAGACCGCTTTGAGGGATGTCGCGGGTGGAATGAGCCTCGACCAGGTTCTCGGGGAAAGGGAACAGATTGGAAAGGACATTGAACAGATTGTTGAAAACGCCTCGAAGAATTGGGGTGTCGAGGTTACCGACATTAAATTGCAGGACATTGACATGCCGGAGGATTTGAAGAGGCTCATGTCCAGGCAAGCCAGTTCCGAGAGGGAGAAGCGCGCAACCATAATCAAGGCTGAGGGTGACAGGATGGCCGCGGATAACCTTGCAAAGGCGGCGGAAATAATGCGCAAGAGTCCGGGTGCAATGCAGCTCAGGACACTTCAAACCATTGACGGCTTGGGTCCCACGGCAAGCAATACAGTTATACTCGCTGTGCCTGTCGACTTAATGGATTTGGTCAGGAACATCAATTCTGCAGTCAGCAAGAAGAAGTGATTCGCGGCAATTTGCGCGGATTGTTTGCTGAATTCGCTCAATTATTTTTTTTTGCTTTCAGCTGTAAAGCATTCCGTAATACATCTGCTCAATCAATGCGCGGTACGGGTGTTCCGAATCATCAATGAATGATTCTATCGGCGCCGCGTAGTAAGCAACCCTTTCCCCGGCGCCCGAACTCACTATGAAAGGCAATTTTTTGCCGAAATCCTGTTTTGATGCTGGCATCCATGGTGCGCTTGACTGCCCCAATAGATTCGTCCCATAATCCAGCACGGCAATCAATCTGACGTCAACCGCGTTCTTCAATTGCGTTACCGCAAACTCCGACTTGAATGGGATGCTCGGGCTCAGGCCCTTGACGAGTTTCTGCGAGGTCTCAATGACCTCTATCCTTCCTTTTTCTTCGCCCTCGCTGCAGCTCGTGAGCTCGCACAAATTTCCCTTGTAGTCAAGGCCAAGGAGCTCGTCAAATGATAATTGCCTGTCGCCGTCTCTCCTCGCCCATGGGCCGATGTAAGAATCCGCGCCTCCCTTTGTGCGCTCACTTTCCTTCAAAAGTTCATCGCCGTCACAGAGCTCCGTTCCCGCATCTCCGGTCCAAACAAGTTTTCCGCCGTTATTAATGTAATACTCGAATATCTTTAATTCCTTTGAACAGATTTTTTTGGCCTGCTCAACAATGACTAGGTTGTATTCCTTGATGTTTCCATAAGATATTTTTTCAACGGGCATGCTCCTCACATTGATGTTCAGTGCCCCTCTGTCGGTGAGCGCCTGCTCTAGTTTTGTGTGGTCTCCTAATCCGGAGTCTCCGTACACAATGAGCACATCAGGCTTTCCGCCTTTCAAAACAGAGTAGTAAATGTCGCACCCGCCAGGAACAATGTTGCATCCGATCAGGCCGGTAAAAATTAGAACTGCAAGCAATGCAACGACGAGCACCAGGAGTATTACGAGGTGCGTGATGTTGTTCTGGCTTTTTGTATCCATGTAATAACCTCAATAATTCCGGACAATAAATTACTTTTCTTTGAGGAAAGAGCTTATGATGAGTGCGAAAATAACGTTCGAAACTATGTGTACGTATGAGAACGGCCAGACGAAAGGTACCCTGTCCCCGAAATTGAGGAGGAGCTCGAAAATGATTGTGCCGATTACGCTGTAGGTCACGAGCGCGCCTGTGTTCACTTCCTTTGCGTTTCCCGCGAGGCCGCCTGAAATCGCGCCGCCCGCGGCTTGGAGTATGGTCCACAGACCGAATGGGCCGCCCAACATAAAAAAATTCGAGATTGGATAGGAAAACAAACCCACCAATATTCCGGCGTCGGCACCGTAAACCAGGCCAGCGTAGACAGCAATCGGGATTATTGGTTCGACAGATGGAAAAGGTTCCATCAATATGCGGCCGAGCACGGCTATTGCTATGAGGAGTAAAAGTTTTGTCTCGCCCGTGTTTTTGGGTTTGGGCTCTTCATTCTGCCCTTTCTTTTCCTCGCCCACAAAACTATTATTGTTGTGAAACTGTTAAAAGGCTTAATTAGTGCCGCCGCGCCGGCAATGTCTCTTGAGCAAAGAAGGCAGATTTTAAAAGGGTTATTGAGTCCAAGTTCTTTCTATTCCTAATTTAGTGCGGGAGTCCCATAGCCCGGTCAATTGGGCCAGCTTGAGGGGCTGGTGGCTTAGTGCCTTCGCAGGTTCAAATCCTGCCTCCCGCATTTTTCCTTCTGCGTGTGGATCCGGTCCTTTTGTAAGGTATTTTGGCAGCCCTCAAATCCTTGACGCGGCCGGTAGTCATTTTTCTTCCTGTTTCAACTGTTTTAATAATCGGTTTTCCGCTTGAGTAGTCTGTTTTCCCGATAGGCACTTGATTGCTCACGCGTATTTCAAAAGCAAATGGGCCTATTCTCCTGTCGATTGTTCCTTCAGGTGACCCTGCAGTGCTGTATGGGTTTCTGCGCCCCAAATCAATAGATTTCCTGTATGGCGCAATCCCGCTTCTTGTTTGATGCCCCTGTGAGGAAAGAGCCGTGCCTGCGTGGAACGGATTTATAGGTTTTCTCGCGTATGGTTTTGGCATAACTATAGCAAACCAATAAAGTAATTCGGTGAATTTAATGGTTCCTTGTCCCCTACGGGGACGAGGCCTAGTGCCCTCGGGCACCAG
>JBBSVV010000016.1:0-20474 GCA_038046625.1 archaeon
GTAATTGATGCCGTTCACGATTTTTTGAACTATTTGCTGGTAATTTGGTTGATTAGTTTCAATAGTTCTTGGAAAGTGCCGGCTACGTTTTGGCGCGGGACATTTTATCCGCTTGAGTGTATCGGTTGTGTGCCACATCCCGGTGTGCCCTAATGCAAAGCGTCTTTTTACCCAATCGGGTTTATTCCCTTGAATTGCGTGAATCCCTTGTCGAAGGTTGCGATGTTTTTTATTCCGTTTTCCTGCATTGCCGCAATGCTTGTGCAATCCGTGAAGCTCAGTTCCTTCCCTTCGGCAAATAATTGCCACGCTTTTTCAAAATGCCACTGTGAAATGTGAATCAAGGTTATTTCTGAGTTGAGAATAGAGGTTCCGAGTGCCAAAGCCTTTGTGTGGCCCTGCCTTGTGAGGGTAAAAGTGACGGCCTCGTCAAAAACGTAGGAAGAGGTGAAGATGCTTCCAAATTCGCCTTTCTTAATCAGCTCCGCTGTTTGCATTGCCCTTTCGTGCATGGCCTCGCTTTTGTTTGCCAGTGCAATTACATAGCTCGTGTCGAGGAAGACGCTCATTTGTGGCCACCATAAAGAACTTCGTCAACCTCGCTGCTCGCATTCCTGTTTTTCTTTCCCCAGTCCCATGCCTTAAGGTCGAAAAAGCTCTTTTCCTTTTTTTCCTTTTTTGCCTTTTTTTCCGCCCACTCCCTCATCGCCTGCGTCACCGCCGCGCCCGTCTTCACTCCTGAGGCGACAGCAGTTGCCTTGAACTCCCTGAAAGTTTTCGGATCCACATCCCTTACGCTCATATTCACAAAAAACCACCTGATGTATTACATGTTTACATGTTTTTAAAGTTTTCTGCAGGGCCGTATCATGCTTATCAAAGCCGTTTCATTGCTTTCTCGGCCGTTTTTATCCTTTCCAATGTGTCTGTCGTGAACCATTTTCCCATGTGTTTGAACCCGAAAAGTTTTCCCTTTTTTGCCAGCGCGGGGAACATTGTGCGCTCAATCAGATTGAAGCCTTCAGGCAGAAATTCCATGGCCTTTTTTTCGATTATGTACGCGCCGGCATTCGCGAGGCTGCTCGGCGCTTTCTCGCGCGCAGGCTTTTCAACAAACTCAACAATTTTTTTCCCCTCAAGCTTTGCAACGCCGTAGCTCGAAACATCCTCAACGGAGACAAGCGCAATTGTTGCCAAACCTTTCATTGCGGAATGCTCTTTTGCCATTGATGAAAAATCAAAGTCCGCGATGTTGTCGCCGTTCAGCATGAAAAACTTTTTATCCAATAATTCCTCCGCCTGCTTCAGCGCCCCTCCGGTTCCAAGGGGCTCTGTTTCAACCGAGTAAACAATGCCCGCGCCGAATTTTTCCCCGGCGCCAAAATAAGATTCTATTTTTTCGTGCATATAACCTGTTCCGAGAATTATTTCGCGCACGCCGTGCTTCACAAGGTTCTCGATGCAGTACTGCAGAATGGGCTTTCCCGCAACCTTCACAAGCGGCTTCGGAATATTGTCCGTGAGTGGCCTGAGCCGTTCGCCTTTTCCGCCGGCGAGAACAAAAGCCTGCCTGATTTTGTTGACCGTGTTTTCACCGTGACGAAGCGTTATTTTTTCCTAAACGAATTTTTCTGGTTCTTATTATTTTTTCCGTAATTACCGTGAATTCTTTTTCCGGTTCATGCGTGGCGCTTATTGCTCTTTTGAGCAGCCCAAACCTGATGTCCGCATCGGTGGTCGCGGTTCTCAGCAGCATTACTCCTGAGGATTTCATGTTTTTCCTGAATATGAGTTCTCCAAAATCCTTGTCATCGGTGATTATCACCCGCTTTTCTTTTGCCGCAAACCCAACGACTTTGTCGTCTGTCGCCCCTTTGAGTATCTCTGATACCGCTTTCACATCATAGCCGTTTCTTGACAGCAATCCGAAAATTTTTCTGCCCGTGGACTCATCAACAAGGAATTTTGGCATTGATTTTCACTTGAGGGCAATCTGCGTTATTTTTTCGCCCTTAACGAGTCGTGCGCTGTACTCGAGAGCAGCGTAAATATCCTCTTTGGTTATTTTCGGGTAATCGGCAATAACGTTTTCAATGTTCATGCCTTCGGCAAATCTTTTGATTATCGCATCTATAGGAATGCGGGTTCCCCTTATCACCGGTTTTCCGGCCATGATTCTTGGGTTTGCCACTATTCTCAAGGATATTGCTTTTTCTTGGTTCATGATCAACACTTACTGGCAAGTTGTTTTAAATTGTTTTGACGCCCACCCTTCCGCCCGCCAAAACAAAAGCCTGCTTAATACCCATGGAAATAAGGTGCACAAACGCAAATTTATGCTTTTTGCATTCCACACTCATTTTTCAGGGCAATTTTGGGAGTTGAACCAATTCCTTTAAAATTACTGCCTGCGCCTTTTACATATATTCTTCTTTTATAAAATATTGAATCCAGTGAAATTGAATGAAAATAGCTGTTGTTGGAACCGGCTACGTCGGCTTGGTTGCGGGTGCATGCCTCGCCGATTTGGGCAACGAAGTGATTTGTGTCGATGTTGACGAGAAAAAGATAGCCGCGCTGAGGCAGGGCAAAATACCCATTTATGAGCCCGGCCTCGAGGAACTCGTTGCGAAGAATGTGCGCGAAAAAAGGATTTTCTTCACTGTGGATTCCGCAAAGGCAATCCGCGAATCCAGAATAATTTTCATTGCGGTAGGAACTCCGCAGGGAAGTGACGGGAGCGCGGATTTGAAGTATGTTTTCCAGGTTGCCGAAACCATCGGCAGGAATGCGAACGAACCCAAAATTGTTGTTGATAAGAGCACTGTTCCTGTGGGAACCGCGAGGAAAGTCAGGGAACTCATAATGAAGCACTCGAAGCATAATGTCGAGGTTGTTTCGAACCCGGAATTCCTGCGCGAAGGCTCCGCAGTAAGGGACTTCATGGAGCCGGACAGGGTAGTGATAGGCGCTACTTCTGAAGAGGCTGAAAAAGCGATTTATGACTTGTACAGGCCTCTCGAATGCGGGATTCTCGTTACAACGCCCGAGAGCGCGGAGCTCATAAAGTACGCCTCAAACGCTTTTTTGGCGACGAAAATTTCATTCATAAACGAAATCGCGAACCTCTCGGAGCTTGTGGGCGCTGACATAAACGAGGTCGCAAAGGGCATGGGTCTGGATGCGCGGATAGGGAAGCACTTCCTCAATGCAGGGTGCGGTTACGGCGGAAGCTGCTTCCCCAAGGATGTGCAGGCGATACAGAAAATCGCGAAGGACAAAAACTATCCGCTGGAAATAGTAGAAGCAACGGAGAAGGTCAATGCGCGCCAGAAGCTTGTGCCGGTGCAGAAGCTCAATAAGGAATTTTCCTCTCTGAAAGGGAAAAAAATCGTGCTCCTCGGATTGGCGTTCAAGCCCAACACGGATGACATGCGCGAGGCCAGTTCCATTGAAATCGCGAATGCGCTCGTGAAGCAAGGCGCCACCGTAGTTGCCGTTGACCCGATTGCAAGGGAGAACGCGAAAAAGATCCTGAAAGGAATAGCTTACTCGGATTCCGTTTATGAGGCCGCGAAAGGCGCGGATGCAATAGTTCTTGTCACGGAGTGGAACGAGTTTCTGGAGCTCGACTTCGAAAAAATCGCGAAGGAAATGAAGTCCAAAATAATTGTTGACGGCAGGAATGTTTATGACAGGGAAAAGCTCATTTCATTGGGCTTCAAGTACAACGGAGTAGGAAGGTGAAATGTTTTGAGGGCAATGATACTTGCGGCGGGCTACGCGAAGAGGCTGTGGCCGCTCACAAAGAACAAGCCAAAACCATTGCTCGAGGTAAAGGGCAGGCCGATAATTGAGCACATCATAAAGCACTTCGGGGAAATTTCCGAAATAACCGAAATAATAATTGTTACGAACAGCAGGTTCGCGCTCGAGTTTGAGCAGTGGGCCGAATCATTTGACGGGGAAACACCGATAAAGGTTATTGATGACTTGACCACATCAAACGATGACAGGAAAGGCGCTGTGGGAGACATGCTTTGCGCAATCAACGAGGCAAAAATTGACGATGATTTGATGGTTATTGCCGGCGATAATTTGTTCGGGTATAAGCTTGCGGACTTCCACGCATTCTTCAGGGAAAAAAGAGCTTCTGTTGTCGCGTGCAAGGACATGCTTTCAATCGAGGAAGTCAAGGAGAAATTCGGTGTCGCGGAGCTGGATGGAAAAGGCAAAATCATCGGTTTCGAGGAGAAACCGGCGGAGCCAAAAAGCGCGTTGGCGGCAACCGCATGCTACATTTTCACGAAAGCGGACGTGAAGGAAATAGGGCGGTTTATCGAGGCCGGAAACCCGCCCGACAATGCGGGCGATTTCATAAAATGGCTTGCCAACCACAAGCCCGTGTATGGCTTTGTTTTCACGGAAAAATGGTTTGATATCGGCTCGTTCGAGAACCTTGGAAAGGCAAGGGAAGAATTCGATGGCTAATTTTTTTCGCCCACAATAAGCAGGTTCAGGCCGAAAAGGAATGCCCTTGACTCGAGTATGGTGAACCCGTTTTTTTTCAGCAATCCCGTGAGTTCCATCAGGGTAAAGATTTTTTGGTGGTCTTCCGCTGCAAATGATGACACCAGGCCTATTTTGCTGCCGATAGCATGGAGTTTGTCACCGAGCGTTGACGGGGTAGTGATTATTATCCTTCCTTTCTTGTTCAGGATTTTGGTCACGTTTCTAACCGCCTGCCCGGGTTTTTTCAGGTGTTCTATGACTGCAATCATCGTGGCGGAGTCGAATTTTCCAAGTTCCGCGAGGCTATCTTCGGCGCTCACTTGCCTGTATGGGAATGTAATTGCGCTTGTCTTGGGGTGTATGTCTATTCCAGAGTAATAAGTATTTTTGGGCAGGAACTCCATGAGCTCACCGTGGTTGCAGCCTATGTCAAGGAGTTTTCCCCTGGCATATTTTGCCACTGCGGCATTCCTCTGCCTCATCAGGAAAAAGCTCAGTGCCCCTTGTTTTGTTCCCACTAAAACCACTGATTGTTTTCGTATGGAATGAATTTAAAGCTAATTCATGTTAAATATGCATGTTGACCATGGGGAAAATTGTTGTTGCGGGCGGCGCGGGCTTCATCGGCTCGCATTTGTGCGGCTATCTTCTCGGAAAAGGCGAGAAAGTCGTGTGCATTGACAGCCTTGTTACCGGGAACAGGGCTAACATCGCGGGTTTGCTTGGCGACAAAAATTTTTCTTTTATCAACAGGGATGTTTCCGGGAAGTTCACTGTCAGGGGGGATGTACGCCAGGTTTACAACCTTGCCTCGCCCGCTTCCCCGGTTGATTACCAGGAGAAGCCGCTTGAGACTCTTGCGGCCGGTTCCAATGGAGTGAAAAACCTTTTGGAACTTGCGGAGGAGAAGAACGCCGCGTATTTGTTTGCCTCGACTTCGGAGGTTTATGGCAACCCCACTGAGCACCCGCAGAAGGAAACTTACTGGGGCAATGTGAATCCTGTCGGGCCGCGCAGTTGTTTTTCATCAGACACTCAAGTGCTCACGTATGAGGGATGGAAACTTTTCAACGAACTGGCCAAAGATGATTTGATACTGACGAGAAACAGCAGTGGTTTCATTGAATACCATAAGCCTGTTGAAATAATCAAGGAAAAATATATCGGTGATCTCATCAGCTTTAAGAATACGAAAATAGATTTGTTGATTACGCCAAACCATAATATGCTGGTGAAGGTACGTGGAAAATCAAGCTTTTCTTTTGTACCTGCCTTTGAAGGCATAACTTGGCATAAAGCAGAAATGCAAAAAGGTGCTAAGTGGGTTGGGGAGAATAAAGAGTATTTTTATTTACCTAAAGTAAAAAACTCCAAGAGTCCCGTAATAGAAAAAATAAAAATGCCTGATTGGCTGGAGTTTCTCGGTTATTTCCTTTCCGAGGGCTGCACTTACCTACAAAAAAAGAAGAAAACAGTTGGAGGAAAAATTTATGATACGTTGGATTATGTTGTCTTAATTTCGCAATCCAAAAAATCTTCGCATAGGGAAAAGATAAGGTCATGCCTACAGAGATTAAATGTTAATTTTTTTGAGGAAAATGCGCAATTTAGGATTTTAAATAAGCAATTATTCTCTTATCTGGCAGTTTTTGGGAAATCAAAAGACAAATTCATTCCGCCTGAATTTAAATCCTTTTCTAAGGAATACCTGCAGATATTATTTGCTTCTTTAATGGCTGGTGACGGTTCAAGAGACGGGAAGGCATTTTATTCCAGTTCCTATAAATTGATAGGTGATATGCAAGAACTTTTGCTCAAGCTTGGTTGCGCCGGGTCAGTTGTGTCCAAAGATGCGCGTAAGAAAAACCCTGTTTACCAGATACATATTCTTACTGGCGAAAAAAAAGATTTTTTGACTCCTAAGTACCCAAAAAGAAATATTGTGAAATATGCTGGTGATGTTTATTGTGTCAATGTCCCAAATCATGTAATCTATGTGAGAAGGAACGGAAAAAGTGTTTTTTGTGGCAATTGCTATGATGAGGCAAAGCGTTTCGGCGAGGCCCTTTGCGTGGCGTTTTCAAAAGTTCGCGGTGTCGACGTTAAGATTGCGAGGATTTTCAATACCTATGGGCCGATGATGAGGAAGAATGACGGCCGGGTTGTCCCGAACTTTATTGAACAGGCGCTGGGCAATGAACCACTGACTGTTTATGGAAAAGGCGGGCAGACCAGGAGTTTTTGCTATGTAAGCGACATGGTAAATGGCATTTGCGCCCTCATGAACTCCCGGGAAAGGGGCCCCATTAACCTTGGGAACCCAGTTGAAACATCGATTTCCGGGCTCGCGGAAAAAATCATCAGGCTCTCCAAAAGCCGTTCAAGGATAGTTTATCAGGAGCTTCCCATTGATGATCCTGAGAGGAGGCTTCCGGATATTTCCCTGGCAAAAAGCAGGCTATCTTGGGCACCTAAGGTGTCCCTGGATGAGGGCCTGAACCTGACCATTTCATATTTTCAAAAACTTTAATTATCCGTGTTTCCGGTTTATTTGGTGGTGTTGTTTGGCAAAAAAGCTTTCCATTGTGATTCCGGCGTACAACGAGGAAAAAAATATTGTTCCAACCGTCAAATCCTATTACAATTTTTTTTCGGAAAACCTCCCGGATTTCGAGATTATAGTGGTTGTAAATAACAGTTCCGACAAAACCTTTGATTTGGCCAGCAAATTTTCTGCCGGCAGGCCGGAAATAGCGGTTCTCAACTTTGATTTTTACACTGGAAAAGGCGGAGCAGTAATCGAGGGATTCAGGGCCTGCAAAGGAAATTTGGCCGGGTTTGCCGATGCAGATGACTCCACCGTTCCTTCGGAATTTTTCCGCCTCGTCAAATGCTGTGATGAAGGTTTTGATGTTGTGATAGGCTCGCGTTCCGTAAATGATTCGGTCATCCGGAAAAAACAGCCCCTGTATCGTCGCATTCTCGGAAGCGGCTTCAGGTTCATTACAAACCTGCTGTTCGGGCTCGGGATTAATGATACCCAGTGCGGGGCAAAAGTGTTCAGCAGGAAAACTCTCGAGCTGCTGTTAAGGGAAAAAATTTCAAAAGGTTTTGAATTTGATGTGCAGATGCTCTGGATAGCGAAGCGCAACGGCCTCAGGATAAAGGAAAAGGGGATAAGGTGGTCGGACAACGCCGATTCCAAAGTAGGTTTTTTTGAGCCCTTAAAAATGCTTATCGGCCTGTTAAGGCTCCGTTTTGGAGGCTGATGCAAAATGGATTTTGAACAACCCAAAAGGAATCCTCGCCATTCATGGCGAGGTTTTTGCTCGGATTCCTTTTCCGTTGACGGTCATCAAGAGACCTCACGGGCTTCAGCCCGTGGTGCTCAGAGATTTTTCTCTAAAACGGTTTTTTTCATCCTGATTTTTTTCCAGGTAATAATATTGTCCTCCGCCCTCACGGGTTTTTTTTGGCTGAACTCATACTTCGTGCTTTTATTTTCACTTGTTTCCTCTTTTTTGATTTTCAAAAAATTTTATTTCAGTGAATTTGTTGTTCCAAAAAAAATTCTGCTTCTTTCCCTGCTGCTGGTTTCGCTCCTCGCGTATCCCGTGCTTTTATTGACGCCTTTCTTCCCCGCGAGCGCGGATCCAACAACTACGGGCAGCGTCGCTTTCCTCGGCGATAAAATCCCGCAGGATTACCAGCCTTATTCCCCGCTTAATTTCGGGTACCAAATCGGGTTTCCCCTGCTTGTGAACGCGTTTTCGGATATTTTCACCTTTCTTCCCGTTTACCTGTGGTCATGGCTCCTGTCCCTTGTTTCGGGCGCATTGCAGCTGTTCGGGGTTTACTTTGTTGCGCGCGAATTCTTCAAAAGCGAAAAAGCGGCGGAGTTCGCATCATTGCTGTTTTTCGGGACCAAGCTTGTTTATGAAAACTTTTATGTGGGGGAATACGCGTGGCTGCTTGCAACCGGGCTAATGCTGTTCACGCTGTATTTTGCCGCGAAAAAATCCGGCATGCAGTACCTTCTTTTCCCGGTAATATTGGTTCTTCATCCGGCAATAGCTTTCAACGCGCTTATTTTCTTTGCCATTGCATGGCTTTTTTACCCGGGTTACTTTGAGCTGCCGAAAATTTTTGCTTCGGCCGTGTTCGCGCTTCCGGCCTTTTTTGCCAATTATTCGCCCATAATTTTCAACGTTCTTTTCGGGGCCGGCCTGTCATCATGGGAGCCGGGAAGAGGTTTGCTGTATTATGCGCAGCTGCTTCCAACGTGGATAGGGTTCGCGGTTTTTTTCGTGTTCGCGGTTTCTTTCGCTTACCTTGCCCTGCAAAAATTTTCTTTTACAAGGGAGCAGAAAATGTTCGGCGTGCTTTTTGCTTCGGGCACTTTGCTTTACCTGTTGTTCGGATTTTTCGGCGTAATGCTGGCGGGCAAGGCGGTTGAACTGGCGCTGCTGGGGGTTCTCTTTCTGGCCGCGTCTTTCCTGGAAAAAATACGCCTGCCGGATACAAGCCGGTTCAAACTGGCATTATTGGTTTTCTGCCTGGTTTTTTTCTTCACTTCCTCAATACTCACGCATTATAGGGGCGGCTCTAAAATAACGCTTGAAGAGGCAACGTTTGCGGCCGACTTCAGGGAGTTCGACCCAGAATTGTCCAGAACACTCTTTTTGGCGCCTTACTCTTACAAAATCGCCGAGTTCTCAAACAAAGTGCCGTTTGACCTGACGGGGCATTACCTGAGTGATGTGAAACTGCTTTATTATTCGCAGGAAGAATACGCCAGGTTTAAGGGCCTCCCGAAAATAACGCAGTCAATAGTTGACACTTTGTGCGATGAGTGCATTGACGGCCTTGACGTAAAGTATGTTGTGGTCAAAAACGGTTATTACGGGAAAACCCTTGATTATCCCGTTGCCTTTTCAACAAGGGGTTTTGTGGTTTACAGGAAAACCTGAGGCGCGTTGCCAATATTTTTAATACAATCTAACCGACTCTTTTTTATGAAAGTCTTGATAACGGGCTGTGCAGGTTTTATAGGAAGCAACCTCGCCAAACAACTTGTAAAGAATAACGTCCCGATAGTGGGAGTGGATAATTTTTTCGGCAATTACGGTGTTTCGCTCAAGAAAAAAAACATTGCCCCCATCCTGGAAAGCAAACTGGCGGAATTCATCGAAGGGGACATTAATGGCCAAAAACTATTTGAAAGGCTTTCAAAAAAATCCATTACCCATGTCGTTCATCTTGCGGCCAGGACAGGCGTAAGGGATTCTTCCAAGTATCCTGGCGAATACCTGAAAACCAACATCATAGGCTCCCTTAATGTCCTCAATTTTGCCCGCGACAACAAAATAAAATCGGTTGTATTGGCATCAACTTCCAGTGCTTATGGAAAGAACAAAACCCCGTTTAACGAGGAACAAAAAGTTTCCACCCCGCTAAACATTTATGCTGCCTCAAAAATCGGCATGGAAAACCTCGCCCATTCATTCCACCATTTGTACGGCACCCCGATTACAATACTCCGTTTTTTCACGGTTTACGGGCCCGGGGGGCGCCCCGACATGGCGGTTTACAAATTTGCCGATTTAATTTCAAAAGGCAAACAAATAGAAGTTTATGGTGACGGAAAAGCCAAAAGAGATTTTACTTTTGTTTCTGATGCGGTTGATTCAATAATTTTGTCATTAAAAAGGACAAGCGGTTTTGAGATTTTTAATATTGGGGACTCAGATTCCCGGAATTTATCTGAATTAATTTTTTTATTGGAAAAAAATTTAGACGTAAACGCAAAAATAAAATATTCTGCAAAAATGAAAGAAGATGTTGATGAAACACTTGCCGATATTTCAAAAGCCGAAAAATTATTGGGTTATTCTCCAAAAGTAAATCTTGAAGACGGAATAAAAGTTTTTGTAGACTGGTTTAAAAATCAGTGATTTTTTTGTTCTTTTAATATATTTTCTCTAGCTGCCTTGTGCTGTATCTCTGTCACAACCCCGCCTACATGGCCCACAATAATTGATGAGTCAACTTTTACTTCAAAGCCACTTTTGGTTGCAAGATTACAGAAGAAAACGTCTTCACCCATGCAGTTATTCTTGTCAATTTGAGGGGTATCAAATAAGAATTTTCCCGGATTATCTTCAGTCATTTTTTCAATTACTTTTCTCTTAATCAGACAGCAACCCATGCCAACCGAATCAACTTTGAAAATTCGATTCTCAGGATAATCAATAACTTTCATAACTTTTCCGTCTTTGTGTATTCTGAATACGGGATTTTCCGGATCGTTCCTGGAAAAATAAAGAGCGCTAATTATATCCTCATCTTTTTCTTTGAGCAGGTCAAAAATGTTCGGAGGGAAAACCATGTCGCTGTCAAGGAAAAAAAGGTATTCACAATCACTCTCTAAAAACAAGTTAAGAGTTTGTTGTCTTGCCATGCTAATGTACATATTATCGATTATAATCATTGCAGGAGAATGGTTTTTTTGCATATACCCCGAAAATACAAAAAAACTCTTGAAAAATTCTGATGGAACCAATTTGTAAATTGGCAAGCCAATCGCTACTCTTTCTTTATCCATAAAACAATGTTATTCACAAAAAATATTAACCCTGCATATTTGCGGAATCCCGGAATTTTAGCTCATTTTAGTTGTATTAGGGTAATCCGAACTATTATTACTGGTACAATGCTAGACAAACAATGCTTTTTAATCATTAGTTGACCTGTAGTTTACATGAAGCTAGTTGTCACGATTCCGGCTTTCAACGAGGAGAAAACAATCGGGAAAGTGATTCAGGAGATACCCCAAAAAATTCCGGGAATCACAAAAATAGGTGTGCTGGTAATTGATGACGGCTCTTCCGATTCGACTTCGGATGTTTCGCGAAAATTCGGGGCAACCGTAATAAGGAACACTTCCAACAGGGGCCTTGCACAGGCATTTTCCAGGGGCATGGCAAGGGCGCTCGAAATGGGCGCCGACATAATAGTGAACACCGATGCGGATTTCCAGTACAACCAGGCGCAGATTCCGCTGCTGGTCAAGCCCATTGTGGATGGAAAATCCGACATAGTGCTAGGCTCGAGGTTCCGCGGAAAAATAGAGCACATGCCCCTCCACAAGAAACTCGGGAACCAGTTGGTGTCATTGCTGATGCGCACAATTACCGGCATCCCCCTGACCGATTCCCAAACAGGGTTCAGGGCTTTTTCCAGGGAGGCCGCGCTGAGGATAAGCATTTTTTCCGATTACACTTACACCCAGGAAACAATCCTCGAGGCGTTTGACAAAAAACTTTTAATAATGGAGGTTCCGGTAGATTTCAGGAAGAGGGACGGGCCTTCCAGGCTCATTTCCAACATTTTTGTTTACGCCAAAAGGGTGGGCCTCACGATACTTTCATCTTACCTGAATTACCGCCCCCTGAAGGTTTTTTCTTTTGTAGGCGCCCTCATGTTTCTTGCCGGAACAATGTTCGGGCTCCGCGTGCTCGTGCACTACATTTCCACGGGCCTTGTTTCGCCTTACCTCCCGAGCGCGGTCCTGTCTGCCCTGCTCCTCATAGTGGGCTTTCAGGTGATAATAATCGGCCTCATTGCCGAGATAATGAAGAGGTCCAGGAAAGTCCAGGAAGAAATATTGTATTATGAGAAAAAAAATGTGCTGAAAAAATAGTTTTGTTGCCGTGGTATGATGAAGTTTGACAGAAGAATTCTCCTGTTCATAGGGCTGTTTTTTTTTGCGTTCATTTTGTCAAGGGTTGACCTGGGGCTTGTTGCAGTAACGCTCGTGGGCATTGATGCGGCTATTTATGTTTCTGCCCTCTTTGTTCTCCTCATGCTGATTTTGCTGAAGGGCCTGAAGTGGAAAGCCATACTGAAGAGCCAGGGGCAGGTCATTTCCCTTGCAGAATCCACCCGGCTGGTGAACGTGGGTTTTTTTGTGAGCAGCGTTACCCCCGGCAGGATAGGGGATTTCGTGCGGGCGCTTTACCTCAAGGATGACGGTGTGCCGCTTTCCATAGGGGTTTCCTCCGTTATTCTCGACAGGATAATTGACGTGAGCATTCTCCTGGGTTTCGCGCTGCTTTCGAGCCTCGCTTTCATAAGCTTTTATGGTTACTCCGCCGTTTCCGTGGAACTGATTTTTTCAGTGTTCCTGGTTTTCATTTTTGGTGTTTTTCTCCTCTTCAAGGAAAAGTACCTGAAGATTCTCCTCAGGCCGGCCTTTAACTTCATTGTCCCTGATGACATGAAGGAGAGGGTTTCGGTCGGGTTCTCAAGTTTTTTTTCCGCGCTGAAACTCGTGAAAAAAAGCCCCGTGCTTTTCCTGTCCTCGGTGCTCCTGGGCATTGTCATTTGGGTAGTGGGCACGTTCTTTTTCTATCTTCTCGCGGTTTCCCTGTCAATAGGCATGCCGCTTGAATTCGCTTTCCTCGTCTTCCCGATAACTTCTCTTCTTGACCTTCTCCCGATAAGCATTTCCGGAATCGGCACGAGGGATGTTTCCCTGGTATTCCTGCTTTCATTCGTTTCCGTGTCAAGCGAGAGTGCCGTGGCCCTTTCACTCCTTTTTTTCTTCACGGGTTACGTGCTCGTGTCATTTTTCGGCTTCATGTTTTTCCTCCGCAGGCCCATCAGCATGCGGTTTCTCGACAGCAAAATAATGTGACTGCAACAACCCAAAACAATCCACTGCCTTTAGGCGGCGGTCTTTTTGGTCTGCTATCTAGCAAACCACGAAAGTTTTTCAGTTTTTCCCGTGGTTTGCTATAGCATGTTTTTTAAACTAAACCGGGTTTGAATCCTTATTCACGGTGTTTTAATTGGGCAGACTGATTTTGTATTCTTTTTTTGCTTTTCTTACCGGGGTATTCCTTTATTCGCTCTTTTTTGCCAACTGGCTCCTTGATTTTTTCTGTTCATGCGGCTTCCAGGCCGGCGCATTAATCGATGCATCGAATTGGCTGTTCCTGTTTTCGGTTCTCGGCTTTATGGCGGAATTCGCATTCATGAAATTGAATGAAAAGCCGAGAACGGTGAGGCAGGACCCAATCACAAACCCGCAAATAAGCGTGGGGATGACCGCTTACAATGACGAGCTTTCCATCGGAGGCGCCGTGAGGGATTTCAAAAAAATGAGCGAAGTGGTGAACATTGTTGTTATTGACAACAATTGCGTGGACAAAACAGCCGAGGTCGCGAGGAAGGCCGGCGCAAAAGTCGTAAAAGAACCAATACAGGGGTACGGGGCCGCGTGTGTCCGCGCCCTCAAGGAAGCGAGGAAGGCCGGCAACCTTATCTGCCTTGTTGAGGGCGACCAGACCTATTTTGCGGCCGACATCAAGAAACTCCTTGCTTACATTGAAAATGTCGACATGGTGGTTGGAACAAGGACCACCATGGAAATCGTGGCTTCCGATTCGCAGGTAACCCCATTCATTCAGATAGGCAACATTTTTGTTGCAAAGCTCATCCAGCTCAGGTATTGGGGAAAGCTGAGGCTCACCGATGTCGGATGCACTTACAGGCTGATACGCCCGGAAGCCCTTGATAAAATCATTGGTAATTTTGATGTCACCGGAAACCACTTTTCCCCGCACATGATAATGGCGGCACTGAAAATGGGCCTCAAGGTTATTGAATGCCCGATTGCTTTCAGAAAAAGAGTAGGGCAGAGCAAGGGCGTTGGGAACGATTTTGTGAAGGGCCTGATTAACGGTTTCCAAATGATTTTTGATATCATGAAATCGTGAAAAAGGGGGCTTTTTTTGTCTTGCAACATCTGCGGTTCCGGCAATGCGGTTTTTTTCCTGAAATGCGCGGATTTCGAGTTCCGCGAAAAACAAGTGGAACTCTCAAAGTGCGGCTCCTGCGGAACAATTTTTGTCAATCCGCTTCCCCCGGATAAGGAACTTTCCGGGTATTACAGGGGGAATTATTATGAAAAACCCGGTTTTATTTTCGGCATAATACAGGGCCTGAGGAAAGTTTTTTTTTCCGGAATAACGCCCGGAAAGGTTCTCGATGTCGGCTGTGGTGCCGGCACCTTTCTCAAAACAATGAAAAATCTTGGCTGGGAATGCTCGGGCATCGAGGTTTCTGAGTCGTCAAAAAAATTCACGCGCAAATTAAAATCACAGGGAATTGATGTAAAATACGGCGACCTGCTGAAGGCCGATTATAAAAAAAATTCTTTTGGCCTCATTACATTCTGGCATGTTGTCGAACATTTGAAAAAGCCGGGGCTCTATCTTGAACGCGCCAACGAATTGCTGAAAAAGGGTGGGCTGCTTTTCATAGCCGTTCCGAACATCGACAGCTTCAGTTTCAGGCTTTGGAAATCCAATTGGTTCCACCTGGATGTTCCCAGGCACCTTAACCATTTTTCCCCGGGAACCATTTCCGCCTTGGTTGAAAAAAACGGGTTTAGGGTAGTAAAAATATCCCATTATTCATTTGAATTCAACCCTTTCGGGGTCCTGCAGTCTCTGTATAATTCGCTTGGGTTCGAATTCGATTTCCTGTACAAACTAATGAAAAAAAAACCCGTGAAAACAGGGGCGAGTTACTATCTGCAATTGTCATTGACTTTAATAACCCTGCCTGTAATGGCGCCGCTTTCCACGGCGCTGGCATACCTGTTTTCACTGGCCGGAAGAGGGGATACGATTCAGGTGCTGGCCGAGAAGCATTGATTATATCAAAAGACATTATTTTAAAAACTTTTCAAGAGGTCTTTTGCTAGCTACGATTCAAATCCTTTGGATTTGAATGTACATTCAAACCATCGGTTTGAATTGTATCAAAGGACAATTTTTGTTTCTTTATTTTTGTCCTTTGATATTATTTGCAGGTCATCATATCTGCGGTTATCCCATTTTCTTTCATGAACTCTTCCAAAGGTTTTACATCGGCTTCTAACCTGTCTGTTTTCATAAAAGCCTGTATTGAGAATTCTGTTCTGGGGAAAAGAGTGATCCTGCTGGAATAAATGTTATCCAGCCCCCCGTTTTCCTTTACCCAGCACGTGTTTCGAACCTTATAAAATAATTGTTCGGCCGTCATTACTTCCACCCTCCGGTCCCCGAATTTTTCAAAAAGAAAACTGACCGTGTGCCCGCCTTTGGTGTCAACCAATAGCGCCCCTTCCTTTGTTGAATCGTAAATCTGCATTGAAACATCGTATTTCACCTGTGTTTTTTCCGACTGGACCATGAAAATCAGGCCGGTTGTAACGAGGAAAACAATTGCAACCCCATAAATGGCCCTTTGCTTGTTTATGAACCCGATTTTTCCTTCCGCAAATCCAATTGCTTTATCCGCAAACGGAACCATGGCAAACAGGAACAGCGGCATCAGCGGTATAAAGTACCTGCCGTCAGGGACAATTGCCGAAAAGGAAAAAACCATTATTACAAGAGCCGTTGCCAGCAATGTTTCTATTTTTAGGTGTTTTGCCTTAAGCAAAGCGACAAGTGTCAGGGGGAACAGCAGCATTAATCCGCGTGACATTGAAGGGTGAATTCCCGCAACCAGGAACAGCGTGTACTGGATTGCATAATCAGCCATTTTGAAAATGTCAAAATCCTGCTTGAACCCGCCCTGAATGTTGAACTCATTTGCCGCAAGGTAAGTGTATCCCCAGGGAGTTCCAATCATGAGCTGGGTCACAATAAATGACGGCGCAGCCGATATGGCTATTCCAATCAGTAAACTCAGCGGGATTTTATCCAATAAACTTCCCTTATTTTTCCATGATTTTATTTGGGCGCCCACAAGAAACGCCAGTATTATTGCCGCATTGGTAACCCTGAACCACACGGATAATCCCAAAAAAATTCCGGCGATAAACTGGTTTTTATCGAGTTTATTGCCGAATAACTTTTCCTTTTTTTCTTTGAGGTAAAAATAAGCCCCTGCCAGTATGAGCGCCGCCGATGCAATTTCCCCCAAAAGGAATTTGTGCGCCACGATTGTGAGTGAAGGGTAGAAAAGGTAGATAAGCGAATATCTCGTGTCATAATTTTTCAGTTTCAGTATTTTGTAAAAAAACAGGAACCCCAAAAGGTGGAAAAGCATTCCAAGGACGAACGGGGCGTTCCACGAGATTAACGTGAATGGCGCGCTTATGAGTGTCCTGCCGATTTCAAACGGGTAAACAAAAGTCCCGTTTCCGGTCGGCCACATGTAATAGGCGTATTGTGCATCGGTTTCCAAAAATTTTCCTTCCCACAGCCAATGCGCCGTCCTAATGGTTCCGAGATAATCGACGTCCCAGAAATGCGGGTAAAAGGCAAAGAACATTGACGCGAATATCAATGCGAAAACAAAATACTGCATTTTGCCGGGCTTCATTAACGGAACTTGGAAATATCATTTTAAAAAACGCATTCAGCAACCCGAATCCCTTAACGGGATTTCCGTTGGCGGTAAATTGATTTCAGGGCCCAAGCGGGGTTTTTATTTTTCGGATAAAATTTTTCTGTAAATTTCAAGGTGCTTTTTTGCGGACTGCCCCCATGTAAGTATTTTCGGGTTTTTCGCGGCAAATTTTCCGGGGTTTTCAAGGACTTCCAGGATTACGGAAGCGGTTTCCTCTTTATTTTCCGGGTCGCGTATTCCCACGACATACTTTTTTTCAATGAACTCCGGAACGGAATCCGCGGTCGTAATAACGGGGAGCCCCATTGCAAGGGCTTCCATGACAACGGTTGAAACATTCCTGAAGCCCAAGAGCAGAATGAAAACGCCCGCCTTTTCCAGTTCTTTTACATATTCTTTCCTGCCGAGACCGCCCCTGAAAATAATGTTTTTTTCCGCCCCAAGGCTTTTTGCGAGCCCGGCAAGGTTTTCCCTTTCTGGGCCGTCCCCCACTATGACGAGTTTTGCCTCCGGTTTTTTTTCAGCCACCATTGCAAAAGCCGGAATAAGGTTTGAATACCCCTTGTTTTTGACCAGCCTGCCGGCGCAAAGGAGCCTGTACTTTTCCGGTTTTGCCCCGGATTTTTTCACCTCTTTAGGGTTAACCCCGGGGTAAATTATTTCAGATTGCGTGCCCCTGAAAATTTTTTTGTACATCTTTTTTTCGTCTTCCCCGAGGAACATGACAAAATCTATTTTTGAAGAGAACAGCCAGACAATAAAATCAAACACTTTTCTGAAGATTCTCGTTGCAATGGAATTCGCCCCGGAACTGCACGGGTAAAAAACAAGCTTTTGCCCCGCTTTTTTTGCAAAAATCCCGAAAAAACTTACGAGGTTGTTATAGCCGTTCAATTGCACGATGTCCGCGTCCGATTTTCTCAGGGCCAAAAAGAGGGGGATTGAAAGGTAATAGCTTTCGTTTGGGGCCCAGGCTGGAAATTCTTTCACCTCAATCCCTTCCATGGTGCTGTTTTCCGGTTTGGGCGAAGTAGTGTAGATTTCCGCCCTCACCCTGAGTTTGGCCAGCTCTTTTGCAATGCTAAGTGTCAGGTTTTCAAGCCCCGTGCTGTACAGTCTCGGCGTGCGTGGGCATGTAAGGATTACTTTCATAATTCTTCCACGCCGCTGACAATCCTTACTTCCGGAATCGGTATGACGTATTTGCCGTTTTTTTCCCTGAACTCTTTTACCTGCGAGACCTTGGAGATTATTTCTTTTGAGAAGTTCCACGGGAAAATTATTATGTAATCCGGCTTCATTTCCCTTATTGCTTCAAACCCTTTGACCGGTATTTTTGTCCCCGCGTACAGCAAACCCTGTTTTTCCGGGGTTTCATCCACAATGAATTTTATAAAATCCCTGTTTATGCCGCAGTAATTGAGCAGCGTATTCCCTTTTGCCGCCGCCCCAAAGCCCGCGACAAGTTTTCCTTCTTTCCTGAATTTCCGCATGAGCCGGCTGAAATCTCTTTTTATTTTTTCCACGTTCTCCCTGAACCTATAGTAAGTTTCAATCCTGTCAAGGCCGTTATTTTTCTCAAACTCAAGCAGTTCTTTTACAGAATCCTTGTCCTCAAGTGGGTTGTCCTTGTTTACCGCATAAATCCTTAATGCCCCGCCATGAACCGGGAATATCCTGGCATCAAATATGCGCATGCCGTGTTTCCCGAACAAAAATGTCAGCGGCCTGAGAAGAAAGTATGACAGGTGCTCGTGGTAAATCGTGTCAAACTCGGTTTTGCCGATAAGGTCCCCCGCATAATGGAATTCGAAAATCAGCATGCCGTCCTCTGCGAGGGCTTTTTTCGCGTTTGCCACAAACCCGTTCACGTCGTGAACATGCGCGAAAACATTTGTCGCCGTAATGATTTTTGCCTTTCCCCTCTTGGTGATTTTTCCCGCGGTTTCCGGGCCCCAGAACTCGCAAAGGGTTTCAATGCCCCTCTCATTTGCAATCTTCGCAATATTTTTCGCGGGGTCAACCCCGAGCACTTTGAACCCTTTTTTCTTGAATTCATTCAAAAGGCAGCCGTCATTGCTCGCGATGTCAACAACCAAGGTATCTTTTGGATTGGGGAAGTACTGCTTTGCCACTTCCGCCATTTCAGAGCAGTGGTTCTGGAAAGTCCTGGAAATGGATGACCTGTAAGGGTAGTATGAGAACAGGATTTTCGGGTCAACCACCAGGCCGAGCTGTGACAGCCCGCAGTTGCCGCAGTACATGACTTCGAGCGGGAACCTCGGCTCTTCCTCGGACTCGCCTTTCACGAACCCGTTTGCAAGCGGCAGGCTGCCCAGGTCAAGGTAGTTTGTGAGGTCCTGGGAACCGCATATCCTGCAGTGCTTGAGTTTGATGTTATTTGCGGTCAAATCAGCCATATATATCTCAACAACAAATAAGATTTTTTAAATGCTACTGAATTTTTTTGGGTTCGCGCCAGATGATTTGTGTTGCCCTGTTGAACAGCACAATGGTGATTATCAGGACAAGCAGATAGTTGAAAAAAAAGCCGATAAGCGAGGCAGAAACGGATGCCGCAACGGGAATGCCGAGCTGGAGCGTGAAAAATGCGAATGCGCCCTCCCTTATCCCTATGCCGCTTGTGGTTATCGGTACGAATGACAGCAGTGTTGTTGCAGCGAGCACGAGGGTTATGTCAACAACCCCTGCGCTTATGCCTATGCCCCAGAAAATGGTAACCATAATTACAGCTTGCAGCACTAATCTTGCAATGCTAAGCAAAAAGTTAAGCGCGATCCTTTTCTTTTCCTTTGCAAGGAAATAATTGAGGGTCAGGGAAAAGCCCGCGAATTTTTCCGTGTACTTTGCGGGAACAATTTTT
The DNA here is from genome assembly GCA_038046625.1 of archaeon. Taxonomy (GTDB): domain Archaea; phylum Iainarchaeota; class Iainarchaeia; order Iainarchaeales; family Iainarchaeaceae; genus Iainarchaeum. The sequence goes on from JBBSVV010000016.1 coordinate 19,808, forward strand.
TTTATGATCCCCCTTCCATTCGAAGTGAAAACAAGGAATCCGCAGGCAAGCCACGCGAGCAAAACCAGAAGGAGTGCGGCCTCGGCAACCCCCTTTTCGGAGAAAAGCATGAATGCAAGCGAGCCAATCACTGAGAGTGCAGCAATTCCTATCACTTTGTCAAGGAGTATAACAGCGGTGCTCTCCCCGACCCTTATTTTGTCCTTGAGGAAGTATGCGAGGGAAAAGTCCCCGATTTTGCCGGGCAGCATGAAGCCGATTGCCCAGCTGGCGAGGAAATCGAGGAAAAATCCGCGGGACTCCAAACTGTATTTTGCGTCAAAAAGTATTTTGAGGTTAATCCAAGTGACAATCAGCGTGGCTGCGAATATCAGTAATATCCACCCGCTCAAAGCCGGATTAAAGAGGTCAAACGAGGAAATCGTGGCAAGCGTGTTTGCTATTCCCCCGAAGTACACGAGGAGCAGAACCAGGACCACCCCGATTCCGAGCCTAAATAACCGCATTATGCGTTCATCCATCAAGAGGACCATTTTTTTGTTTCAGCATTTTTTTCCATCTGCTTGGCTATAAGTCTGGGGAGAAACGGTTTTTAATCATTCTTTTGTTTTTATCTATGGTAGTGTGGTCATGGACAAAAAGGTAATAGCCGTAATAGGTGCGGCCG
>JBBSVV010000017.1:0-25150 GCA_038046625.1 archaeon
GCCTGAGAAAATGGAGTGAAGGTTGTTCGGGATCCGCAACAAGTCTTAGCAATTCTCTCTAGCCGAGTGAGCCTGATCCCGAACAATCGTCCAAGGAAATTCCTTGTTAGGTTATTCCCTAGTCGACCACCTCACTGCTTATTGGTTCCTTTCTAATATAAATTCTTTTCCAGCACTTTGGTTGGTTCTAAAGTTATTTTCGTTGATGGGCGATACGGCCTTCTCTTTGACAGGAAAAAAACATTCTTGAAAATAAAATTCGTGTTGCTTTTTTGTGGCAATTTCAGCGGCTCAGGAGCTTTGAGAGCGATTTTTTCTCGTTGAGGCAGCGTATGGCTTCCGCGAGCAATGGCGCTATCGAAATCACGGTTATTTTGCCGCTTTTTGCCCTTTGGGGGATGCTGTTCGTGACAATCACTTCTTTTATGGGGCTTTTCTCTATTTTCTGCACCGCGTTTCCCGCGAATACCCCGTGCGTAGCCATGGCATAAACCGCGGTTCCGCCAGCCTTGAGTATTGCTTCTGCGGCATTAACCAGGGTTCCGCCGGTGTTGATTTCGTCATCCACAATTACCGCGATTTTTCCTCGGACGTCTCCGACGAGGTTCATTACTTCGCTCTGGTTTTGTTTTGGCCTGCGCTTGTCAATGATTGCGAGTTCCGCGTCCAGTTTTTTCGCGTATGCTCTCGCGCGCTTGGTGCTGCCCATGTCCGGTGCAACCACTACAAGGTTCTTGAGTTTTTTCTTTTCAAAATAATGCACCAGTGGCCCAGAGGCATAGACAAAGTCAGCGCGCATGTCGAAAAATCCCTGTATCTGGTCCGTGTGCAGATCCATTGTGAGGACCGCGTTTGTTCCTGCGGCGTAAAGGAGTTTCGCAACGAGTTTTGCGGTTATGGGTTCGCGGTCTCCAACCTTGCGGTCCTGTTTCCCGTAGCCATAATACGGGATTATGCACGTTACTCGCTCCGCGGCCGCGCGTTTGGCAGCGTCCACCATTATGAGGAGCTCCATTATGTTGTCGTTCTGGGGATTGCCCGTGCTTTGAACCAGGTAAACGTCCTTTCCGCGCACGCTCTCCAGGTAATTCACGTAGTTTTCGCCGTCCGCGAATTTCTTGAGTTCCACTTTCCCCAGATGCGTTTTGAGGTGTGACGTGATTTCTTTTGCGAGTTCCTGGTTGCTTGAACCGGAAAAAATCAGGGGGTTCTTTTCCATTGGGACCGATATATTTATGGCGTATAGGTTTTTATACGATTTTCCCTTTGGCCCGGGCAAATCATGGCCAGGTTAATTATAAATACGGCTAAAATCAAAGTAAGGGTATTATGCGCAATGCCCAGGGTGCAACGGAATACCTTCTAATATTCGGCGTGATGGCGGTTGTGGTGCTGCTTTTCATAGCGCTCATTTCAGTGCTTTCAAATGCGGGCCAGGCGGAAACCGGGCAAAGCGCGGACAAGTTCGTGAACATAGTGAAGGGCATCAGCGAGGGCAAGAAAGGGGCTTCAGGCTCCTCATCGGTTTGCGCCGAGTTTCCGGAATGCACTTCCTGTGAATCAGAACTTTCTGGCGGCAAGTGCCTGAGCGGCATTTGCCAGAAATTTCAGCCCTCGCAACCATGCCCATGAATGTTGCTCCTGTTTTTGCGGCGGTTTTGGACTGAAAAAGTATAAATATTGCAAAACTTATCATTAACTTGGCGTGTTTATGGGGAAAGCGCAGGGTTCTTTGGAGTACACTTTGCTTGTCGGGGGCGCAGTGCTGATTGTGCTGGTTGTGGCGATTCTCATTTCCGGGCTTTCGCAGTCCCAGGCCGAACAAACCGTTGAAAGTTCGCAGACAACTTTCGGCAGGGTGGATGAAACGCTCAATAATATCCCTGATGTTGTTTCGGGCAGGGTTTATCTGAGCGACAATTTTGATGACGGGGATTTGGCTGGCTGGACATATGACGCGTCAAGCTCACAGGAAAAATGGACGGTCAGTAACGGGGTTCTTCAGGGCTACTTTGCAGGTTCTGACAATAACCCTAATGTGGCGAAGCTTACTCGGCAGCTCAGTGGCCTCACGAGCCACGCCTACACTATGACCGCGGAAATTTATTTTCCTGCGGAGCAGGCAGGGCTGATTGCTGGCGGTGTGTTCGTGAGGCGATACTCCGGCAAGTACCAGATTATGCTCGGCACCAACCCGGTTGCAACCAGCGGTCCCCTTGATTTCGGCAAGAACTGGAAAATTACATGGGTTCCGGACAACGGCGGGACTTTGAATCTTGGTGTTGATGGGCAGAAAATAAGCTGGTTTACGGGAAAAAATACGGGGTTGCCAAACAGCGGCGAATTCGGTTTCGGGCACAAGGGCTATAGCCTCAGCCGCACATTCCAGGCCGACAACGTAACAGTAGTTGCGAACTGAACAGCCCAAAACAATCCACTGCCTTTATGTGTTGGTGATTCACAAATTCCGGCTTTTCGCGTAACTATAAATACGCCAAAATTATATTGTTTACCATGATACCGAGGACTGCGCAGGGTTCGCTTGAATACCTTTTGCTGGTAGGTGGAGCCTTAGTTGTGGTTGTCATAGTGGTTGTGCTCATGCTAGGCCTGTCAGGCTCCGAAGGAAAGCAGATTTCCGAGGGCTCGAATGCTGTGCAAACAAAGACTAACGAGCTCAAGAACAGCATTCCTGGCGCGGTCGCGGGGCTTTTTTATTTCAGGGAAGACTTCGACAACAAGAACATTTCCGACCTGCAGGCCGAGGGATGGGTTATCACCAATACGGTTCGCAACGTGAATTGGCAAATCATTGGCGGGGCGCTTCAGGCCACCGACACTGCCGCTTCAGACTCTACTTTTACTCGTCAGTTCAATGTGCTGGAAAACAAGCCATATACCATTACAGCCAAAGTTTCCGGGGCCGGAGTTGAAACTGGGCTCGTTGCCGGAGGCATATATGTGAGAAGAGGTCCCGCGGTCTCGTGCCGCACTTACCAGATAAAAGACATTGACTTCACAACGGTCGCAGTTAGCGGTTGCCTGCCTTTCGGTAACAACTGGAAAATTACATGGGTTCCGGACAATGGCGGGACTTTGAATCTTGATGTTGATGGGCAGAAAATAAACTGGGTTACGGGAACAAATACAGGTTTGCCCAACAACGGCGAATTCGGTTTCAGGGACGAATCACAGCCACCCGACAGCCTTTTGGTGGCAGACAACTTCAAGCTGACGGGCGGCTGAAAAACCGCTTTTCGAGTGTTTGTGTTCTCCGCCACTTGGGGGTTTAAGCCTTTTTTGTTCCCAATTATTGCATGAAAATTTCCGCGCAGGGCATTGCAAAGAAGCATTTGTTCTTCTGCCTTACGGATATCCTCATTTCGGGCTCCATAAACCAAAAGGTTTCCCGGGCAAAGGTCGGGAAGGCGCTTTCCTTCCTCAAGGGCCTCGAGGAAAAAGGTTTGGTAGAGCTCTTTTTGTTCTCGGGCCGTGCGGAGGAAAAAATGCGCGCAAAAATTTCGGAGAACAGCCTTGAAAAGTTCTTCGAACCAAAAAGAATTTTTTTCATTACCAAGGAATACATTGATTCAAAGGAACAGGTTGACCGCGAGAGGCACATCGCGAACCTTGATGCGGACCATGATTTTGCGGATGAGTTCTTCAAGCAGCACCTCCTCAAAACCCTGCTTGAGGAGGGAAAAATCGAGCGCGGCAAAACCGTTGTAATCGGCCATGACATTTGGTTTGACGCTTTTTACACGATGCGTTTTGCGCAGGTTGATTTTGTTCTCGTTGAAAGCGCTTTGAGCGAGCGCAACAGGCCCATGCCCGCGCGTATTCAGGGATTGAATTACGCTGAAATAACCGAAAGCGACATGAAAAGGCTTGTGCTGGGCAAGTACCCGAAGCCGGATTTGAGGTTCCTCGAGAATTATATTTTCAACCGCCTGAAGCTCGAACTCTTCCAGGGCGGCGAACTGGATAAAATCACGAGGCTTGCGCAGGAAAAGCGCGCCAAGGGATAATAATATATAAGCTAATTTTCTAATCTTTGGCATGGTCAAAATAACTGCCTTGAAAGCAATGCAGATTCTGGATTCGAGGGGCAACCCCACGGTTTCCTGCGCGCTTTCAACGCCAAAAGGCATTTTTGTTTCCATGGTCCCGAGCGGCGCCTCAACAGGCACACACGAAGCCCTTGAGCTCCGCGACGGCGGGAAAGAATTCGGCGGAAAAGGCGTCTTGAAGGCGGTTTCGAACGTGAATTCAGTGATTGCAAAAAGCGTTGTCGGGAAGAATTTTTCCTCGCAGCGCGAATTGGATGATTTTCTTTTGAAGCTGGACGGCACCGAAAACAAGTCCAAGTTAGGGGCGAATGCAATCCTCGGCGCCTCAATGTCTTTTGCGCGCGCATTGGCATCGGAAAACAACATTGAATTGTACGAATCGCTTGGAAATTCCGCGGGAAAAAAATCTTTTTCATTGCCTGTTCCGCAATTGAATGTTCTGAATGGCGGCAAGCACGCTGGAAAGGAGAACGATATCCAGGAGCACATGCTTCTGCCCATAAAATTCAATTCTTTTGCCGAGGCAATCCGCGCGGGCGCCGAAACCTATCACGTGCTCAAGGGAATGCTGAAAAAAAAGTTCGGCGCGCAGGCAACTTTGCTCGGTGACGAGGGCGGCTTTGTTCCCCAGATGGATTCTGTTGAAGAGCGCCTTGAATTGATGCTTTCTGCAATCAAAGAAGCGGGTTATGAGGGGAAGATAAAAATCGGTTTGGATTGCGCTTCTTCCGAATTTTTTGACGGAAAAAAATATTCAATTGGTGCAAAATCTTTTTCCGCTTCCGAGCTCGCTGATTTTTACGCTTCGCTCGTCGATTCTTATGAAATTATTTCTATTGAGGACGGCATGGCGGAGGATGACTGGAACGGCTGGGTGGAATTGATGAAAAAGCTGGGCAAAAAAATCCAGCTTGTCGGGGACGATAATTTGGTTACTAATACAGGCCGCATAAAAACTGCGCTGGAGAAAAAGGCCTGCAATTCGCTTTTGCTTAAGGTTAACCAGATTGGCACGGTTTCCGAATCCATTGGGGCTTCAAAGCTCGCGGAGAAAAACGGTTGGAGCGTTGTTGTTTCGCACCGTTCAGGTGAAACGGAAGATGCGTTCATCGCGGATTTGGTTGTTGGCTTGGCTTCGGGGCAGAGCAAGTTCGGGGCCCCCGCGCGTTCCGAGAGGGTTGCGAAGTACAACAGGCTTTTGGCGATTGAGGGGAATGCATCGGGAAAAATCCCTTTTTCCGGCAGGGGTTTCCCTTTTTCAAAGTGAATTCCCATGGCTTTTTCGCTTGAACTGGATGCATTGATTCTGGCTTTTCTCGTTGTGCTTTCGGGTTTTTTTTCGGCTTCGGAACTCTCGATTTTTTCCCTTAGCAGGCTCAAGCTCAGGCGCATGGTTGCCTCGAAAAAATTGAATGCCGAGCTTCTTGCAAAGCTCAAAGAAAACCCGCAGAGACTTCTGCTGACCATCCTGATTGGAAATGATTTGGCGAATATTGCGGCGGCTTCTTTTGCGACCGCGGTTTCCCTGGAGATTTTCCCCTCTGAATTTGGAATTGCAGTGGCCACCGGTGTAATGACTTTTGTTATACTTGTTTTTGGGGACATGATTCCAAAATCGCTCGCTCTTAGGCACAATGAATTCATTTCCCTGAATTCTGCGCCTTTTCTTAAACTAATTTCCGTGCTTTTTGCCCCGCTGATATTCGTTCTTGAGCGCGTTACCGGGCTGTTTGTGGGGTTTGCTTCTGTCGGTGCGGGTGAACAATTGCTTACCGAGGAAGAAGTCAAGGCTGTTGTTTCCATTGGGGCGGAGGAAGGCGGCATAAAGAAGGAGGAGAAGGAGATGATTCACCGCATTTTTCGGTTTGACGACACCACTGTCGAGAGTGTAATGACCCCTCGCTCGGAAATTGTTTCTGTTGAGGCGGGCACCAAAATCAAGGACATCAGCCCCGGGGTATTGGGGGAGCATTCCAGGCTTCCGGTTTACAAGGGCGATTTGGATGAGATTGTCGGGGTTTTTCACGCGCGCGATTATTGGGGCAACAGTTCCCGCAGGAAGTCGTCGCTTACCGTGGAAAAAATGATGAGACCTGTAATGTATGTTGTCGGCACCAGGAAGATTGACAAGCTTTTGAAGGAATTTCAAAGGAAAAAGAACCAGCTTGCGATCGTTGTTGATGAGTACGGCGGGACAATCGGCCTGGTCACGATTGAGGATTTGCTCGAGGAAATCGTTGGGGAAATAGAGGATGAGACCGACGGCCAGGCCGTTATCAAGAAGCTGAGGGACAACGAGTTTTTGGTGGAGGGCGCGGTTTCAATGGAGCGCCTCAACAAGGTAATCGGCTCGGCCTTCAAGAGCGATGATTATGATACTGTTGCCGGATTGATCCTGCAGAGCCTGGACAAGGTTCCCAAGGAAGGCGATTTCGTGTCCGTTGCCGGAATAAAGTTCACGGTGGAAAAAATGGACGGCCCGAAAATAGAGATACTGCGCGTCGTGAAATGATTTCCGCCAAACGGCTATTTCGCGCGCCTGATGTGCTCGCGCAGAGTCTGCTGTTTCGTCTGCAAACCCGTTATTTTTGCCTTCTGGCTTTCGCTAGGCGTAAGTTCAAAGTCGAGCTTTGCAAACTCCAACCCTGATTGTTCCAGAAGCTCCAAAGCATTTTTCCTGATGCCCGGCGCGAGCAAAATGCCGCGCGTTTTGATGTTCTTTAACCTTTCAACTTCGCGCATGTACCTTTGCAGCTGCGTAACTGAGGCAAAGTCCGCTTCGCGCCTCTTCAGTTCAATCACGACAAGGTTTCCGTCCTTGTCCTCGGCAATGATGTCCGCAATACCTTTCCTGAAATGCTGCTGCTGGTTCAATGGTTTCAACCCTTCTTCAATCATTGTGAGGTCTCCCATGAGTATTTCGTTCAAATCGCGCTCCGAACCCGAAAGCCTCAGGTCATTCGTCACTTCAATCTCGTAATTGTGGACGCCGTGAACGTCAAAGAATGTCGCGGTAAGGCTTTCCGCGGGTTTTGTTTTTGTGGATTTTATTATGAGGGTTCCGTCGCCGAGGAAACAGCCTATGCGGGAGCCAACCATGTAATTGGTCGGCCTCACTAATCTGTTCTGGTGTATTGATATTGAATTGTCGCCTTTTATGAGAACCAGCCTTTTTCCTTTCGGGAGTTTTGAAGTGGCCCTGCCCAAGTAATCCACGAAGCAGTTGCCTACCACGACAATCATGCTTTTGTTTATGAGCCCGCGCTCTATCTCTTCCTTGGCCTTATCCAGCTCCATGGTCCCTGCTCGCAGCAAAGATTGTGTTTGAAGTGGTTAAAAGTTTATTGCCCCAAATTCCCTTTTTTTGACGAAAAAAGGGGGTTTCCTTAACCTTTTAATTTTCACTGCCTGAATCTTTATTATGCAGCTGACAGTTCCGCTAGAAATTGAAATCCGCGAGGAGGCAAAGAGGCTTTTCGCGAACATGCGGCACCTGGATTACTCGATGAGCGAGTGCATGCTCTTCGCGCCGATAACCCTGAAAATAAACCAGTTGAAAAAGCAGAAGAATGCGGTTATTCTTGCGCACAATTACCAGAGGCCGGAAATCCTTCTTGGCGTTGCGGATTTTACCGGTGATTCTTTCGGGTTGAGTGTCGAGGCGAAGCGCACAAATGCTGACCTGATTCTTTTCTGCGGCGTGGTTTTCATGGCCGAGACCGCAAAAATCCTGAACCCTTCGAAAAAAGTCCTGATTTCCTCTCTTGAGGCGGGCTGTTCCCTCTCGGAGAGCATCACCGCTGCGGATGTGAGAAAAGTAAAGGCACTGCATCCAAATGTTCCGGTTGTCACTTACGTGAACACGAGCGCCGAGGTAAAGGCGGAAAGCGACGTGTGCTGCACTTCCGCGAATGCATTGAAGGTGATTGAGGCGATGCCGGGCAATGAAGTGATTTTCCTGCCGGACATTTTCATGGCGCAGAACCTGCAGAAGCAAACCAACAAAAAAATCCATTCCTGGAACGGAAAGTGCATTGTGCATGAAATTTTTACAAAGGAACAGATTATGTCATACAAGAAACAATACCCCGACATGAAGGTTCTCTCCCATTTGGAATGCCGGCCTGAAGTGATTGAAGTTTCCGACCTCGCGGGCGGAACCTCTGATATGTACAATTTCATAAAGAAGAGCACCGCGAAGCGCTTCATGCTCGTCACTGAGTGCGGCATGTCGGACCTTCTCCGTGCGAGGTTTCCTGATAAACAATTCATTAACCCGTGCGCGGTCTGTCCGTATATGAAGAAAATTAACCTCGAGAACATCCTTGACTCTCTTGAGAAGGAAAAGTTCGAGATAAATGTTCCTGAGCTGGTCCGTGCAAAAGCACAAAGCGCCCTGGATAAAATGATTGCAATAGGGAAGTAATCAATTTGTGCGGTAATGAGTCCCGATGCTTTCCTTGCGTGCGAGCGCCGCTTCGAATGTTTTCCTTGAAACGAGCAGCGCATCCTTGACAATAATGTTTCCGGCATTTTGATTTGTTTCGATTCTTTTTTCGAGATTCAGTATTCCCGCAAGGCCATCTTTGAGGTTGGCTTCATCCCTTATTACGCCGCAGCAGCCCCACATTACTTTTTTCATTGCCGCGAAAACCGTTTTTGTGTCCGAGCCCTCATTTTGGGTTTCTTTCCCGGCTTTTCCGCTTGTTTTCTTCGCCGCGCCTTTTTCCTGTGCCGCATTCCTTCCCGCAATTTTTCCCATTACAAGCCCTTCCAAAAGTGAATTTGATGCCAACCTGTTCGCTCCGTGCAAACCGGAATTCGTGCACTCTCCGGCGGCGTAAATTCCTTTTATGCTTGTTGCTGCGCGCAAATCAGTTTTAATGCCGCCGATTGTGTAATGTGCGGCGGTTTCAATCGGAATGAGTTCCTGTTCGGGATTTATGCCAGTTTTTTTGAGTTCCGCGTAAACCGAGGGGAATCTTTTTTCGAAGTGCCCCTCTTCCAAAGCTCTCGCATCCAAAAATGCCTTTCCCCCTTTCGCGAGCTCGGCGTAAATTGCCCTGCTCACTTCGTCGCGTGTGAGCAAAGGGTTCACTATTTGTCCGCCTTTTTCGTTCACGATTGTGCCGCCTTCTCCCCTGACTGCTTCGGTGACTAAAAAGTTTTTTCCGGATTTTTCCCTTATTGTTGTGGGGTGGAACTGGATAAACTCCATTCCTGTGATTTCACAGCCGGCATTTGCCGCGACCGCGATTCCGCTTCCGAGGGTCCCTTCGGGGTTTGTGGTTTTTTCGAAGCACGCCGCGTATCCTCCCGTTGCGAGGACAATGGCTTTCGATTCGAGTGATTCTTCCTTTCCCGCGGTTTCAATTCCCGTGAAAGTGTTTTTGTCTGCAAGTATTTTTTTGAGCAAAGTGTTTTCCGCGAATTCTACACCCTGTTCTTTCGCTATTTTTTTGAGGAAAAGCGTTATCTCTTTTCCTGTGCCGTCGCCGTTGATGTGCAGCACGCGGTTTTCGCAGTGGCCTCCTTCAAGCCCCAATTCCGGCTTTTCATTGCCGTCGAATTCCAGCCCCAAATCCATTAGCCATTTTATTTCCTTGGGCCCGCTTTTTGTGATAAGCCCAGCGGTTTTTGGGTTGCACAGGCCGCAGCCCGCTTTCAGCGTGTCATCATAATGCTTTTTCCACGAGTCATTTGCGCCGATTGCTGTTGCGATTCCGCCCTGCGCATAGTAGCTGTTCGAGTCCTTTTCAGAGCCCTTGTCCACTATGCACGCGCTTTTGCGTTTTCTGGTTGCCTCAATGGCTGCTGACAGCCCTGCTATCCCGGAGCCAACAATAAGCACATCAAATTTTTCAGCCATGCAGATTTTTATCCTGTAAAAATTAAAAAAGCGGTGTGTGCGGCGTTTACTGCTTTATTTCGTCGCTGATTATGGATTCAATCCTTTTTTTCGCGTTTATTTGTTTCAGGAATTTTTCAACGCTCTTCGGGACAAGCTTTTCAAGGCTCTCGCCTTTGAGTATTTTTTGCCTGACTGCAGTTGAATCAATGTGGGCGTTGTTACTTACCAGCTTTTTTACTTTGTAATTATCTGCTTCAAAGAGTTCCTTTACGAGGGGGTTGTTGGTAAAAACAATGTCGAATTTCGGGCAGTAGCTCTTGATGCGCTGCGCCCAGAGCGCGTATTCCGAAACATCATCAACTGCAATGATGTAGCATTTTCCGAATATTTTTTCTTCCTGCATTGCCACGCCGATCATTTCTATTCTCTCGCCGGCAGTAAACGGATTTTTTTCCTGGAAACTTTCGCGCGCGCTTCCGACAACAATTGCCATTTCATCAACCTCTTTCAGCGCGTTCAAAAGCGCGTTGTGGTGCCCCAAGTGATAGGGCTGGAACCTTCCTACAAACAAGCCGCGTTTCATTTCGTTTTTCACCTATAAGTTCATTAATACTATTCCGATTAAAGCAAGTGCCATTCCTGCGCCTTGCGTTGGGGTTATTGTTTCCCCGTAGGCAAGCATTCCTATCAGCACCATTCCTATTGCATAGAAAACACTCTGTACAACTCCGGCTGTGCCGAGATCCCAGTTGTGGATGAATACGTAAATAAAGAACGCTACTTGGATGACATAAAGCACGAATATTGCGAGCATGAGCTTGTCTGTGAACGCGCCCAAAATGCTTCCGTTCTGGGCGGTCTTTTTTACGAGTGCATCCGCTATCGCAACCGAAAATCCCGCGAGAATTATTGCCGCGAATTGCACGTAATTCACCATTTTTTCACGTCCATGCTGAAATCAATTATTCCAGCTTTTTTCGTGGGTTCGCCCATTGAAATTATGCCGGCGCCCAGATTACTGTATTTGCGGAGGTTTTTTAGCGTTATTCCGCCAGAGAGCTCGATTTTGCCCCTGTAGCCATTTGAACGGAGCAGCCTAATTGTGGATTTGGCTTTTTTTGGTGAAAAATTATCGAGCATAATCATGAAAGGCTTTTCCCGCGCGGCCTCAAGCGCCTGCTTTGGTGTTTCAACTTCTATTTCAATTTTTTTATTGGTTTTTTTCTTTGCCGTTTTTAGCGCATGTGAAATCGATTCAAAAAAAATCAGGTGATTTTCCTTGAACAAAACCATTTCGGCAAGATTTTTCCTGTGGGTCCACACTCCCGCAACCTGCGCCGCTTTTTTGTCGAGTTCCTGGAAACCCGGAACGGTTTTTCTCGTGACCGCGAGTCTCGTTTTGGTTTTTCCGGCAATCTTTTTTGCAGAAGCGCAGTAAGTGGCCACTCCGCTCATTCTTCCAAGAATATTGAGGCAAACCCTTTCCGCTTCAAGGATTCTGTGGTTGTTGCCGCGGCAAACAAAAATTTTTTGTCCCCTAAGTGCTTTTGAGCCGTCTTTTTTGTGCAATTTCACTTTGAGTCCGCGTGATTCCAAAAGGTATTTTGCCTCTTCAATGCCTGCAAGCAAGCACTCCTGGTTTGCCTTCACAATGGCTTGTGCCTTGCTTTGAGGGGTTATTGCGGATGTAACATCCCCTTTTCCGAGGTCCTGCCCGAGAAACAGCTTTATGCTTTTTTTTGCGGATGCCGAAAGCATAGTAGTCTTCTCCCAAAACACCTTTTTAATCCTTATTTGTATAGTGCCGGATTGTATTTTGGAAAACAATATTAATTCTGGAGCGGTTTATTTTGTATGGTTTTCAAAACCTTTGGGCAATCTGCAAGGGGCTTTGCCCAGGGGCGCATAGAAGCACGAAAAATCAGGAGGTCGGCCGCCCTGGAATCAAGGCACATGGAAGCCACAAGGCATTTTTACAATGAGCTTGAAAGGCTTTCGAAGTTGTACGAGTCCGGGGCCAATGGTAACGCTGTTTCCGGACAGGTTGGCAAGGTATTTGCCCTTGCTGTTTCGAGGTCGGCTTCGATTGCCGCGAGGGATGAAGAATTGGTCAGGCAGCGTTCACGTTACCATGCTGATTTGAAGATTTTTCTTGAAGGCGTGGCCGCCAACCCCCCTGACACTGTGCAGGGCATGCGTGACTTTGTAAGGAAAGTGAGGCAGAAATCCACTGTCATTCTTCTTTCGGAGCCGAAGTTTGCGCCCGCGCTTAAGGAGCTGTTCCCTTGGTTTGCGCCGTCGAACTGGAAAACCGGCGAGGGGCGCAAGTATGTTGGTTGGCGCACCTTGACTTTCGCAACGGCTTGGGGCGACTTCACGAATTTTTTACCTGTGTCGGAAGTCGTTGGTGGCGTGGCCATGGCTGGCTTGCTTGCAAAGTCCGCGCGTGACAGGAAAAAGGCGGAAAGAATCGCTTCCACAGATCCTGATAAGGCCGAGCAATTGGTGAAAAATTCCAGTTTTTGGAGGGAAAAAATTTTTGACTTCAGGACTTTGCTTACCCTGAATCCTGTTCCGGGTTTGCAGGCGGATTACTGGCTGTTGTTTTCCCCGCTTTTTGCAGCCGCGGGAATAGAGCACGGGCAAATGATAAGGCTGAACCGGGCGCTTTTGCGTTCCATAAACTCGATCAACGAGCGCCAGATAAGCCTCAGAAGTGGACAGGGCAAGCCCCCGACCAAGACACAGCTTTTGGTGAGAAAATTTTTTGCGAAAAGTAAAAGCGGAGTGCAGTAAAATAGGTTTTAATTCTTTGTTAATCCTCTAATATGTGTCTTTTTATGGCAAAAAAAACTGTTCTGAAAGGGACTCCAAAATTAAAGAAGGGCCTTGCGCAGATGCTCAAGGGCGGCTGCATAATGGATGTCGTCAATGCGAAGCAGGCCAAAATTGCCGAGAAGGCGGGTGCCTGTGCTGTAATGGCTCTGGAGAGGGTTCCTGCCGATATCCGCGCGCAAGGCGGGGTTGCGAGAATGGCTGACCCTGAAAAAGTGAAGGAAATAATGAAGGCTGTTTCTGTTCCTGTAATGGCAAAAGTAAGAATTGGCCATTTTGTCGAGGCACAGATTCTGCAGGAGCTCGGCGTTGACTTCATTGACGAGTCGGAAGTTTTGACGCCCGCGGATAATGAATTCCACATTGCTAAAAAGAAATTCGAGGTTCCATTTGTCTGTGGCGCACGCAACCTCGGAGAGGCATTGAGGCGCATTAATGAGGGCGCGGCAATGATCCGCACAAAAGGAGAGGCCGGAACAGGCAACATTGTGGAGGCGGTTACGCACGTGCGCACCGTTGCAAAGGAAATTGCGGACTTAAAGCATTTTACTGTTAACCGGCTTGAGGCAATAGCGAATTCAATGCGCGTTCCAAAGGAATTGCTGGCTGAAACGGAAAATCTTGGAAGGCTTCCGGTGGTTAATTTTGCGGCAGGCGGAATTGCGACTCCAGCGGATGCCGCGTTAATGATGCAATTGGGTGTTGACGGTGTTTTTGTCGGCTCCGGAATCTTCAAGTCCTCGAACCCGAACAGGATGGCTTCCGCGATTGTGCAGGCCGTTACGCACTACAGGGACGCAAAAATGCTTGCAAAGGTTTCAAGCGGTTTGGGCGGGGCAATGCAGGGCCTCGAGATTTCCAAGCTTGAAATGCGGATGCAGGACCGCGGGCACTGAACTCATTTGATTTAAAAATTAATTCAGTTCCTTCTTATTTTATGGCGAAAATTATAGTGGGTGTTCTCGCGATTCAGGGTGATTTTGCAGAGCACCAGCGCTCCATTGAATCTCTAGGCCTTGAAGCCATCCAAGTTCGAACAAAAGCCGATTTGCAGAAGTGCTCCGCTCTCATTATTCCGGGCGGCGAAAGCACCACGATTGCAAAGCTCATTGCGGATAACGGCATTGCTTCCGCGATAAGTTCTTTCGCAAAAAAAGGCTTTCCCGTTTACGGCACTTGTGCGGGCGCGATAGTAATTGCAAAAAAAATTTTGGGTGAAAAGCGATTCAGGCCATTGAATTTGATTGGCATTGAGGTTGCGAGGAATGCTTATGGGCGCCAAGTAGATTCTTTTGAGGCTGAAATTGAGGTGAAAGGCGCGGGGAAAATGAATGTGGTTTTCATCCGCGCCCCGGTAATAACAAAAATCGGGAAAGGCGTTGAGGTGCTGGCTTCTTTCGAGGGAAAGCCTGTTCTCGTCACGCACAAAAATGTCCTTGCAGGAACTTTCCACACGGAGCTTGGCGAAAACACAAAATTGCATTCTTTGCTTGCGAAAATGGCGAAAGGCAAAAATTGATTTTCAGCAACCAAATGTGCATTGGGAATTCCGCTGACTGCGTGTTCAGTAGATTCCTTTTGAAATGCTCTTGAGCTTCATTTTTCCGACTGCAATTTCAGGCGTTAAAACGAGTGCGTCCTGCCCCCATGAGCGCGCAGCCTTTGCCTGTTTTCCGAGCGCGAGAACATCCTTGAATACGCTTTCGAAGCTGTCAAGTATCCTGAATGTGTTTGGCGTGAGCGCGCTTGAAATCTCCCCATTTTTGATTATGAATGAGTCGCCGCGTATGGTTGAGGTGAAATCAAAGCTCGAATATCCGTTGACTGGGTACGTGTACCACATTCTCCCCAAATAGATTCCGTCCTTCACTTCACCCAAAAGCTCTTCATGGGAATGATTGCCTTTTTGTATGGTGTAGTTTGTTCCCTTCACGCTCACGTCGCTGCCGTAGTTCCTTCCCGTTCCTCCGCGGAAGCCGTTGTGCTGCCCGTATTTCTTCCACTCGGGCTTTTTGCCTGAGTAATAATTGTTGGAAATGTAGTTTTTGAAAACCCCGTTTTTGACTATTGTGTTTTTCTTTGTGGGAAGGCCTTCGTCCGTGTATTTTTTCGAGCATATCAGCCCGTTGAGAAGCGGATTGTCCTCTATTGTGAGCTTTTCGGAAAAAATCTGCTGCCCTTCCCTTCCTTTGAACGGATTTGCATTGTACTCGAGCGAAGGTATTTCGATGTCGAACCTGCTGTAAAGCAATTCGGCTACCGCAATCTGGCTCAAAACAACTTTGTACTCTCCGGAATCGAGGCTTTTTGGGTTCTGCATTGAAAGCGATTTTTCCGCGGATTCGGCCGCACAGCCTTCGCAGTCGAGCTTTGCGAGGTGCGTCGAGGATTCGAATGATGTTCCTGATGCGTGCGGATTAACCTCCAAATCAGTGGTTAAAGTTGAGAAGCACTCCGTGTTTTCTTCTGCGGCGCTTATACCGTTCGAGTTTTCAACCGCCATCCTTGCCGCGAGCGCATCCATTTCTCCAGTAATGTTGAACCCTTCCTTGAATTTGCTTTTCTTCATTTCCGAGAATGCGCCTGTAATGAGTTCATACGACTTTGCCATTGCCTTTTCCTCGTCTAATTTCAGGATTTTTTTGTCCGCGTAAACCGAACTCGGTTTTCCTTTTTTTCCTTTTGCAAATCCCTTGAAATCGTTGTCGAGAACCATTGATTCGAACGCTTTAGAATACGCTTCCTCGAACCCTTTGCGCGAAAAATCGGAGTCCGAAACGCCCATGCCGTATTTTCCGCTCTTGAACATTATCCTCAGGCTTAATCCAAAATCCTCTTCGCTTTTGGGTTCCTCTAGGCCGTTGCTCGGGATATCCGTGTGGTATGCAATCCTGTAAACGTTCAGGTTGTTAGCGGAAACATATGCCTCTGCCTCTTTCACTTCGCTTTTCCTCTCCGCGTATTCAAGGAGTTCTTTTGCAATTGCCCTGATTTCTTTGAGTTCGATCATTTTCATTTCCTCAGTGTTTTCCCGTCAAATTGGCTATTCCTTTCAAATGCGGCCCGCCGTTCGAGAGCCTCATTGTCTGCATTGGCGTTCCTTTTCCGCAGTTAGGGACATTGAAGTGCATAACATCATTTGCCGCCTTTATGCTTTTGAAGAACTTGTTCGAGTCATACTCAATTCCTGCGTTCCTGTAAAGTTCCATGATTTCGCCGTTCTCGATGCGGTAGGCTTTCCAGCAGGTAATATTGAAGTTCTGCCTGCTTTCCCCTATTGATGGCGTTTTTTCGCCTATGATGTAATACCCTTTCCTTGTTTCCTCGATGAGCTCTTCCTTTTTCCACGTTCCTTTTTCGAAGTAAGTGTTGCTCATCCTGATCAATGGCACTGATGCAGCCGAGTTCGCGCGCATGTGCCCGTTTGGCTCCGCGTTGAGAATTGCGGCTGTTTCCCTTGAGTTCATGAATCCCTTTAGGATTCCGTTCTCAATGTTAACCACCTTTTTTGCGGGTGTCCCTTCATCATCGAAACCGTAATTTCCGTAACCAAAGAATGTAGGGTCTGAAACAATCGTCATTTCGGGGCTTCCAACTTCTTTTCCGAACATGTTTTCATCCATGTTGTTGAACCACCATGCCCTGCCTGCCCACGCAGTTTCGCGTTTCAGGGCACGGTCAGCTTCGCTTGGGTGCCCGCAGATTTCGTGGCTGACAAGGGTGTTGAACCATGGGTCCGTAATTATTTCAACGTCCTTTTCGAATTTTGCGGTTTTCGCGTTTGCGAGTTCTGCCGTTCCTTCAGCGAGGTATTCGGCGAATTCTTCGAGCGTTTTTCCGTGCGGGTTATCTCCTTCAAGCACTTCGAGTCCTTTCGAATCCGACATCCACTCGTGAAAAGTTTCCTCGTTTGTTCCTTTTGCTGAAATAAAAACGGACGGCTCGGTTATTGCCCTTGTTTGCTCAATGAGCGAGCCTTCGGAGTTTGTAAAAATCTTTTTTTCTATTCCTGCCATTAGGCCTATGCTGTTTGCCGAGACTCCGCTGATTTTTCCGATTCTTTTGGAAACTTCTTCGCAGCGCTTAATGTAAAAATCAAGGTCTTTATCCATTGGGTTTTCCCTGAATTCCTTTTCCCATTCTTTTCGAAGAACAGGTATTTCCGCAAATGCGGTTGAATACAGGCCGCGTGCCTGTTCCTTCATCTTCGAAGCGGTTTTTTCCTTTTCGATTGAATTGAGCTTCGCCCTCTTGAACGCAACTTCCAGCATCTGTGCCGTTATTTCCTTTATTTTTGAAAGGTCTTTTTCCCCGAGGCTTTTTCCTATGAATCCGGATGCAACCATTTTTTTTCCGGCGAATACGCGCGCGCCGATTTCAATTCCGTAATCCCTTGTGGCCTGTTTCACGTTCCCGTTGAGTGCGTAAGCCGCCTGGCCGTTAGAAATTTCAAACCTTACGTCAGCCATTGCTGGTTTTTGCTTTGCCGAAAACTTTTGGACTGCATCAAAAATGTCCTGCTTCAATTCTGTTGCTTTTTCAATCTGCACGAACATTTTTTGGCCCCTTAAAATCGGTAGTATATGCATTGCCCCGAACCCTTTTAACCCTTATGATGCGCATTAACCCGAAAAACCTTAACCTTGTTGAAATGCCTTATTTTGGCAAATAGAGGGCTTTTAGTCACTTTTTTTTGAGGTAAGGCAGGCCTGTCAACGGGTTTTCGCCCACCAAGTAGCCCTGCGGCAAATCAATGCCTTTCCTGTTTTCCTTGGTGAAAAAATAGATTGTTTTGCCGTTCCTTCCGCCTAAAGTTGAATTGAGGAAGTACTTCTTGTCTTTCGAGTTTGTGTGTTCGTAAGCCATTCAAATCACCGCTTTTTTCTCCCCGCATCTGTACCTGGTGTGGCTTTCCGCGCTGTTTTTCTGTTCTGGCCGAGAGCCCGCCTCTGCTCCGTGAGCCGATCCCTGATATTCCCGCTTATTTTCCTGTGGTCCTCCAAATAAGACCTCAGGTAACCCTTGGCCTGCTCGTGCAAGTAATTCTTTGACAATAAGTCTTCAGTGCTTTTTTCAGACAGCCCCATTGTGCGCAGGAGGCTGAGTGTTGAGCGCCTCGGCTCATTTTTCCTCAGCGCCTCGAGCCTTTTTTTCACGCGGCCGCGCCTCTTGTTTTCAATGAGTTTTTTTGCCCCTGCCTTCACAAGCCTGAAGGCGGCAACCGTTCTCCTCAACGCGGGGCTTTTCGGCCTCATAAATAGAAAACGCTTCGCCCGCATTTAAGTTTTTCGTTTAGTTGATTGTGAACAACCCAATCCCCGTCGGGGGGTTTCCGTTGACGGAAGGACGTCATAAATGCGGCTCCCACTATTTAAAATGATTCTGCAGAAGCACTAATTTATGGATGAAAAAGGCATTCTCCCCCAATTTGACTCAATAGTGAAAAGCTTTTCTGTCCGCGACAAAATCGCGCTCATCCACGACCTTGATGCCGACGGTGTTTCCAGCGGTGCAATAACATTCAATGCGATAACCCTTTTGCGCGGCAAAGCCCCGGATCTTGTTGTCACACAATCATTCAAGACGGTTGAGTTGCTTCCGAAAACAATCTCATTGCTGAAAAAGAAAAAAATTTCAAAGGTGATTGTGGTTGATTTTGCACTGGACCAGCAGCCCGAATCCGTCAAGATGGCTGAGAAACTGGTTGACCAAATCCTCGTGATTGACCACCACAAGTCCTATGGGAAACCCGGCAAAAAAACTTTTTTCCTCAAGGCCCAGTTTGTTTCTGATTTGGAGCCGAGCAATTACCCGACCTCGAAACTCGCGTTTGACTTGTTTTCGCGGCATGTCAGGCTTGAAAAATGGTCATGGATTGCCGCAATCGGCCTGCTTGGCGACAACCAGTTGGAGCAGTGGCGCGACTTCATTGAGGGCGCGGCAAAGGAACATAATTCCAGCGTTGCGGAACTCAATGAAATAATGCTGATTATTTCCGCCGTCGAGGTTCTCGTGCCGGAAAAGCTGAACGGGCTCCTAAAATTCTACGCTTCATGCTCTTCTCCAAAGGAAATGCTTTCATCCAAGTACGCGTCTTATGCGGAAAAGCTTGAAAGTGAAATGGCTTCGCTCATGAAAAAATTCGAAAAAGAGAAGCAGGTTTTTCCGGATGCGCAGTTGGTCTGGTTCGAGTTCAATGCGAAGCACAACATAAAGTCCGCCATAATCAACAGCGTGAGCAACGAATCGTACCCGCATTACACGGTTGTTTTTGTGCAGGACAAGGGCGACGGCTTTGTTTCCTTTTCCGCGAGGCGGCAGGATTTCAAGGTTAAGGCAAATGATTTGCTAGAGAGCGCGGTCAAGGGCTTCGGGGACGCGGGCGCCGGCGGCCACGTTCCGGCTGCGGCGGGCAGATGCAAAAAAAGTGACTTGCCCGAATTGAAGAAGCGCATTGTTGCGATGCTCAGCCGCTGAAGCGCGTCTTTTTGAGCGCGAGATTCACTCTTTTGCCTTCGAGCTTCACTATTTTTCCGGGAACTCCGACAACTGTGGAGTTTGCGGGAACGTCCTTCATTATAATGAATGTTTCCGCGCCGATTTTTGCATTATCGCCTATGCTTATTGGCCCGAGGAGGGTTGCTCCTGTTCCTATGAGCACATTGCTGCCAAGTGTCGGGTGCCTCTTTCCGGCATGCTTTCCTGTTCCTCCAAGAGTAACGTTGTGGAACAGGACGCAGTTTTCTCCTATTTCCGCGGTTTCGCCTATTACGGTTCCTGTTCCGTGGTCAATGAAGAATCCCTTGCCTATTTTTGCTCCGGGATGTATTTCGGCGCCGCTCCATGCTTTTGCCATGTTTGAAATGAAGCGCGGGATTATCGGGAGATCTGCCTTGTAAAGCTCGTGTGCGAGCCTGTAAACAAGGATTGCGTGAAAAGGAGTGTGGTTGATGAGCGCCTCGAGCCTGCTCTTTGCGGCAGGGTCATTCTTTACGACGGCTTCAAGGTCCGCCCTCATAACCCTCATTATGCCCATTCAAATCAATGAATTTGCTTCGGAGCAGAATAAAACCCTTTCCAGGAATTCTAACCCTATATGGAACCGGCTTTTCCCATGTAGTAAACCTTGTCCTCGACAGCGAAAACCTCAAACTCATCAATGTTTCCGATGAGCGGACTTAATATTTTTTCTTTTGTGATGTCGCTTCCCATTGAAATGAAGTTCAGCGAAGGCATCACTATGAGTGTTTTTCCTTTGTATTTTCCGCGCAGGAAGCACTTGTAGGTTTCGCTCTTGACTCCGTCCTTTATCGAGACAGCTGGATGTTCATGGCCGATTATTATTGTTTCTGCGCCTTTCAGGAGTTCGTTTGACGGTTCCTTGTGGCCGTGAATGAAAAGCGTTTTTGATTTTTCCGCAAAGTAATGCTCAACAACTTTCACGCCCATTGATTTTGCAATGGGTTCGAGGATTGCATCGTGGTTCCCCTTAACAATAATGACTTCTTTGCAGTGTGCTTTCAGCAGTTCAATGAGTTCAGCCACTTCGCGCCATTCCTGCCTCGAGATTTCCCCGAACTCGTGCTTCAAATCCCCGTTCACGAGTATTTTCTCGGCGCCTTTTGCGTGCGGAAAAATTTTGTCCGCGAGCCGCCTCTTTATTTCCTCGAAGTTCAACCGGGGGACAAAAACTCCCTGCGAGTTGAGCATTCCTTCATAGCCCAACTGGAGATCCGTTATTGCGAGCAGTTTATCGGCTGTGAGAAAAAGTGCCAGATCAATTATTTCTATTCCTTTGCTGATTTCTTTCTTCATGGGCAATCTTCTGTAAAACCGTGAACTTCCAAATTCAAAGCTAGTTTGCGGAATCATTGTTGCGCGCTTTATTCCGTTTAAACATTTTCATTGCGGCAGACAGCAACTTTCCGGCCTTGGTTGGGCCCTTTTTGCTTTTATCTGCAGCCATTTTTTCTATGCGTAACCTTGCTCCTTTTCCTATTACTGTATACCATTTTCCGTTCATGTTCAACACTGCCATTCGGGTATATTTCCTGCCGGTGTCTGTTTCAAAAAAAATCTCATAAAATTTGACTCCTTTTGCATGAAATTCTTTTAAGCTTAATATTTTGTGAACAGGAAGCGGTTTTGTATGCAGGTAAATGGCGCCGTTTGTTGTTGGCAATCTTATGGATTTGGTGGTACTGCCGAACAATGGGTCTGTTCTTCCCTCTCTCCTGATTTTCGGGTCATGAATAACCGCATCTACGTTGAAGTTATGGCTTTTTGGCCTGCCTTTTCTGAACGGCCGCATGTTATAACACTTGATTCGCAGAATTTAAATCATTTGGCATTTTTGCTCACAAACGCCATTCTACTGTAAAGATTTTTCCCCTATCCTTTCCATTACCTTCTCGTGCATCCTTTTGATAAAAGCCAGGCGATCCTCCATGCGCATTGTATCCATGTGCCCCTGCATCGCTATGTTCCAGGCAAAGGGGCTTGGGAAAGCCGAATCCAGGAGCTTGGTTTTGATCTGCTTTGCCTCAACCCCCTCAATAACCTTCTCCGCAGAGGCAAGGTCCATTGCATCTTCCAAA
The DNA here is from genome assembly GCA_038046625.1 of archaeon. GTDB lineage: Archaea > Iainarchaeota > Iainarchaeia > Iainarchaeales > Iainarchaeaceae > Iainarchaeum. Next base: position 21,354 of record JBBSVV010000017.1, read on the forward strand.
ACCTCGCGACGCGCCTCCTTCAGGATTACGAAATCATTGCTTATCCTGCGCACCGCGCTCAGCAAAAGCCTCGAACTCATCTGCTGCCTTCCCGCGCTCTTTGTTCTTCCCTTGTAAGAGCGGAGTATCATGAGCGAGCGTGTTGCGCAGTGCCTGAACCTCCTCGAAAGAATCTCCGTATTGTTAATCGCGAACTCGAGGATTCTCCTCAAATCTTTCCTGTTCACCGCGGTCAAAGCCTTCTCAATCGGCATTTTGTCCGTTCCGGAGAGCATGAACCCGTTGTCGTTCATTGTTATTTCAACATCATGACGCATTATTTTAGAGAGGGCATACCCATATGCAAAGCTGAGCGCGTCATTCGTTTTTCTCCCGTAAAGCGCGTGGAAAACGAGGTTTGTCCTTCCTTCTTCGCGGAACCTCTCGATTATTATTTTTCCGTTGTTCGGAATCTCAAGGAATTTGAACTGTTCGTAAAAATATTCGTAAAGGGCTTCCGCGGCTTTTTCGTTCAAATGCACGTATTCCATGAGGAACGGAACCATTTTTCCTTTCTTTTCCCCTGCCTTTAGCTTTTGCTCCATCAGTTTCCTGAACCTTCCTATTTCAAGGGCTAGGTCAAAGCTCAATGGAAGCATTTCCGAGAACCACGAAGGAACGGTTGGCGGTCTCTGATAGGCGGCAACGACCTGCGCCGTCATTCCTCTAGTAAATTTGAATTCATAAGTCTGCCCGCCCAAAACAAACACATCTCCCTTGTGCAGCCTTTCAAGGAATCTTTCGTCTATCGTTCCGATTGTTGCTTCGCCGATTTTCACTTTTATTTTGGCTTCATCCGGAATTGTTCCGATGTTGGTCATGTATATTATGCGCGCGGTCTTGCCGCGCCTGCCAATCATTCCTGTTTCCTCATCCATCCAGATTTTTGCGTACACATGCCGCGTCTCGAGAGAAGTGTACATTCCCGCGAGGTATTCTATTGTTTCGTTGAAGTCAATTCTCGGGAGATCCTTGTAGCAGTAGCTTTGCTTCACGAGTTTGTAAAGGTCATCAACATGAATTTTGTCTTCAATAGCTATTCCGAATATGTGCTGTGCCAACACATCCGTGGCGTTTTGCGTAATCCTGATTTTGTCCAGCTTTTTGTCCAAAGCGCTTTTGAGCATTATCGCGCACTCAACTAAATCATCGCGGTCAAGCACAATTATTCTTCCTTTTACTGTGGTGTGAAGTTGGTGTCCCGAGCGTCCTATTCTTTGTATTGCGCGTGCAATGCTTTTCGGCGAACCCAATAAAATCACTAGGTCAATGTATCCAATATCTATTCCCAATTCAAGCGATGTTGAGCACACGACGCATTTCAGTTCTCCGCGCTTCAATCTCTCTTCCACATTTAAGCGCATTTCCCTTGAAAGCGAGGAATGATGCGCGCCGATGTTTGCGCCGTATTCTGTCGGAAATTTGTCCTTGAGGTTGTGTACAACCCTTTCGGTTGCGCTCCTCGTGTTCGTGAATATGAGTGTTGTGCGGTGCTGTTTGACCAGGTCGTGCAGAGTGCTGTAAAGGGCTTCCTGTATGTTCTGGCTCGAGGCATTCGTGAAGCTGTTCAGTGGCGAAATGACTTTCAAATCCAGTTTTTTGAGAAAAGAAACGTCCACGATTTTGCAGTTTCTCGGCTCGCCGTGTTCATTCCCAACTAAGTAATGCGCAACCTCCTTGAGCGGTGAAACCGTTGCGCTCAGGCCTATTCTGCAAAATCCAGGGGCGAGCCTCTGCAGCCTTTCAAGCGAGAGTGAAAGATGAACGCCGCGCTTGTTTTCTGCCAAGGAGTGAATTTCATCCACGATAACCCATTGCGTTCCCCTCAGGTTTTCCCTGAATTTCGGTGCCGTTAAAATTATTGCAAGCGATTCAGGCGTTGTGATGAGTATGTGCGGCGGTTTGCGGAGCATTTTGCTTCGCTCGCTCTGGGTTGTGTCTCCTGTGCGGACAGCAACCCTTATGCCTAATTTTTTTCCATGCTTTGATGCGGCTTCCTTTATTTCATCGAGCGGTTCCTTGAGGTTCCTTTCGATGTCGTTGGAAAGCGCGCGCAATGGCGAGATGTACACGCAGTAAATTTTGTCCTCCAATTGGTTTGCTTCGCTGAGGTTGAGTAGTTCGCTGAGGATTGCGGTGAATGCGCTTAAGGTTTTTCCTGTTCCTGTTTCAGCGCTTACAAGGGTATTCTGCCTGTAGTGGATGTTCGGGATTGCGTAGAGCTGCGGCTCTGTAAAGGTCCCAAACTTTTTTTTGAACCAATTGGCCATCATCGGGTTGAGCAGCTTGAATATCTGCTCGCCTTCATGCTTTTCCTCCTGTATTTCTATTGCCACAACCAAACACTCTCTTGCTACATAACTATTTGCCATACTTTTTTGGCAACAATTAGTATACACAAACACTTAAATGCGTTAGCCGCAGTTTCACTTCTTCAAGAGCTTGAACGCCCTTTCACCATTTCTGTATCTTGTCAATCCCGAGCCTCACAATCCGCTCGTTCATTTTTTCTATTATTTCGAGGTCCTTTTCAAGGTAGGTTGCTATTTTTTTGTGCTCGCCGCGCCAATGGGCTTCTGCAACATTCTCGCCGTCGAATCCTTCTATTGTTTCTATTCCGATGAGCTGCGCGAATTCCTTCATTTTGCCGCGCGTGTGCCTGTAAGTGAATGCGGAGATTGATTCCCTCAAATCAATTACTTCTTTGATCGTAAAGGGGACTATTTTCACTTCATTGATGAAGCTCCTCGTTACAAGGATTGGCAAATCAAAGTCCTTGACATTGAAGCCAACCAGTTTTCCGCTGAGGGCATTTTGTTTCCTGAAGGCCGCGAATTCGCCCCAGAATTTTTCAAGCATTTCCTTTTCGCTTTTGCCCTGGATTATGGATGCACTTTTGCCTGTTTCCTTTACCCCTATTGCGACAATGCTCGAGTCTATCGGGTTCAATAATTTCTTGCGCTCGGCCTCGTCCCTTTTCAGGTAATCTTCCCTGTCTATTGGGCATGTTTCAATATCAAAGCAGAAGTACTTCAAAGTGGCACCATAAAGAATGTTTTTTGAAGTTCTTTTAAACCCGAAGCAGGCATGGTTGCCAGTGCCATAACTAATTTATACTTTAAATTCCTTATTTTTGTTCATGGATGTGGTCAGGGTTAATGAGAAGTACATTGATGCGATTGCCGAGCTCCTGAAGAAGGAGTTCCTTAAGCCTCCGTATAATGAGACCTGGATTCTCTCGCGCTTGGTCGGGAGGGTAGAGGAGGTTTTCGGGGATAACAAGAAGTTTTGTTTTGTTGCGGTGCGCAGCGGGGTTGTTTTGGGTGTTGTTCTTGCGAGCACTGTTGTTTTCCGCGAAGGAACCCGCTGTTTTGTGGAGGAGTTTGTGATTGATTCTGCGGAGCAGGATGCTGGCGTTGGCACAAAGCTCCTCTCGCGCCTCGAGGTGGAGTGCAAAAAAGCCGAAATCGAGACCCTCTGGGTTACGGTGAACCAAAAAGCCAAGGCGCAGGGCTTTTATTTGAAGAGCGGATTTGTTGCTTCGGATTACCGCTTAATGGAGAAGCAGGTGAAGTAAATTTTATAATTAGTAAATTTTTAATGGGTGCTCAATTCTCGATAATGGCGGTTTCACTATACCAGTCTTGGCCCCATTCTAAATCAATTTCATTTTGTATTTCTGACTTGTGTAATGGATTTTCTCAAATTGAGCGCATTATTGCAATAACTGCTGTTTTGGGTATTGGCGCACAGCAGGC
>JBBSVV010000018.1:0-18695 GCA_038046625.1 archaeon
GATTGAGTGGGAATGAAGGGAGGAGCAATAATGGGGACGCGACGATTCTCGAAAACGAAATCAAAAGCATTTTAAACTGTTCATTGTTAATGAACATATGTTCAGTATTGATGAACGGTGATTTTTTATGAATATTGTGTCAAGGATTATAGATACCAATTCGAAGACAGAATTGTTAATTAAATTGCTTGAAAGGCCAAACGCATCTTTTTCGGTTTCGGGACTCGGGAGGCTCGCGGATTTACCCAAAGCGTCTGTTTCAAACATAGTTTCAGAATGGGAAAAAACGGGTTTGGTTCTCTCAACACATGAAGGCAGGAACAAAATGGTTTACATCAACACCAAGTTTTACCTTCTTCCTGAACTGAAAAGGATTTTCGAGAAAACTAGGGATTTCCAGAAACCTTTGATCGAAGAGCTCGGGAAAATGCCGAGCCTGAAAAACAAACAAGTGAAGGCCGTAATAGTGTTTGGCTCTAGGGCAAGGAAAGACTTCACCCACTACTCCGATTTTGATGTGCTTGTTGTGATAGAAGACAGCAACAGCAATGTTTCTGAAAGAATCATGGAAGAATCCGTAAAAGCATCAGGAAAAACAGGCATTCGTTTTTCACCCGTAATAATGGGAAAAAAGGATTTCCATGACAGGTGGAAAGAAAAAGACAAGTTCATACAAAACATATTGACAGAAGGAAAAACACTCAGGGGGGGAAAATGGATTGAGCACGCACAAGCAGCACGCTGACCTCGCAAGTGAACGCTACCAGGCAGCAGAGGAACAATTTGAGGACGAAAAATACCATACGGCAGCGCACCTCTACATCAACGCAGCAATCAATTATCACAATGCAATCTGCCAGAAATTTCTTAAACAAATACCCTCACACAAACAACATTCTGACACGAGCTACTTCGACGAACTCAAAAAGCCACTTGGTTCAGAACTGCAAAAATACACGGACGCCTACAAATTCCTTATAGGGTACAAGAGCCAAGCAGACTACGGAACAGAGCTATCATTCAGCATTGCAAAACAAATCCAGCGAAGGGCAAGGACAATAAAAGAAATAGCTGAACACCTGCTGTAAAAACAGCAAGATTTTAGGCACTACAGCACACTTTTCAGCTGGCAAAAAGCGATTTTTGGTTGGGCACTACAGATTTACTCAAGGATTTTGGCAATAACTATAGCAACTGATTTTCGAACACAAAAGCAAGGCAATCCTCTATTGTCGTGTTCTCAATGGGATTGAGTGGGGGTAGCACTCCTGCCTGCAGCAAACCCTGAATCGCGATTTTTGCGGGAGCATTTAAGTTATGTATGCATAACAAATTTCAAAAAGGTTTTTTCTCATGAGTCTGCTCGCATTGCTCAAGCAAAAAGACATTTTGAACGTGCTTTTTGCGGTTTTCATGTTCTCGTTCGGCTTCGGAATAATTCTGCCGTTGCTCCCTTTCTATTCAATAAGTTTCGGCGCGACTCCGTTTGAACTCGGGCTTCTCACGGCAACTTTCGCATTCATGAGCCTAGTTTTCAGCCCGATTTTCGGGAAAATCTCCGACAAAGTCGGGAGGAAAAAAGTTCTCGGGTTGGGTGCGGGTGGATTCATAGTGGCATATGTTATTTTTGCGTTCGCAAACTCGCTTCAAATGCTGTTCATTGCGCGCGCGATAGAAGGGATTTGCGCCGCAGCCATGTTCCCTTCGGCCGTTTCCCTGCTCTCGGATTTCAGCGATGAGAAAAACAGGGGCGCTATGATGAGCCTCATGAGCATGGCATTCAGCCTCGGTTTTATTCTGGGGCCAGCTTTCGGAGGAATAGCGTCTTCATTCTCTATACAGGGTGCTTTCCTGCTCGCGGCACTTCTGGCTCTGTTAAATTCTGCATCCATATTTTTATTCCTCAAGGAGCCTCAGGAGAAGGAGGAAAGCAAGGGCATTGTTGAAAAGGAAATGGGTTTCCTCGCACACATAAAGAGCCGCACACTGCTGCTTTTCATTGCCACGTTCATGCTGAGCTTCATGATTGGTTCCCTGGAAGCGACTTTCGCGCTCTTCACTTCCGAAAAATTCGGTTTCGGCAGCGGCCAGGTAGGGGTGGTTTTCACTTACATCGGAATACTGATTTTTTTCGGGCAGATGGTTAGCGCAAAGCTCCTGTTGAAGCACAAGGAAACGAGCCTCATCAAGGTCGGTTTCCTGCTCAACTCAACCGGGTTTCTTGGAATATTTTTCGCGCCCGACATGATAACTCTGGGCTTGACGCTTGCATTGATGGTGTTCGGCAACGCACTGTGCTTCCCTTCCGTGATTTCTCTCATAACAAAGAAGGCACATGCAAAGCGCGGAACGATTCTCGGTTTGAATTCCTCTTTCCAGTCGCTTGGGCAATTGATTGGCCCGATTTTTTCAGGATTCCTTTTCGGTTTGGGGCACATCTTTTCCTTTGCAGGGGTCTGGGGAGCGCTCATTGTTTTCCTCATGGTTTTTGCGGGCTTCGAGTACCTGAACAAGAGATTCTGAATCCCAAAATAATTTTCAATGCGCATTGGCTGGAAAAAATGCCAAAAGAAAATTTATTATACAGGAAACGGCATTATCTGGCTATGAGTTTTCTCACGAAGAACCTTTTCGAGTTGATTTTCTACTCCATACTTGGCGTGTTCCTGGTCTCGCTCTTCTTCATTTCTTTTATCCAGGGAATCACGCTGCAGCTCGTCGAGAGAAACGTAGGGCAGGCATTCATTTACTACCTCACATCCGTATTCGCCTCGCTGGTTGGCTTCGTTGTTTACCTGCGCGGGAAAAGGGTAATAGAACTCATTTCCGAGCACGACTTCATCAGGAACCTGTTCAAGGGCTGAACCTGCAAAATAAATTAACCTGCCTTTCGGGCGTTAGCTTTTTCCCTAACAATGTTGAACCCTTTATAAGGAAGTAATTGCCAATATTAGCAATGCATTAAAACCATTTTTTCTTCGGAGGTGAAAAAGAATGGATTTGAACAAGATAGTTCCGGTAATGGGATTGTTCCTCGTAATGCTTCTTGTAGGCCTCGCATTCACTGGCTACGCACAGACAAACACTGCTGAAAAACAGGGCGTGGCCTCGTTTGCGGAAGACACAAAGGAAGAGCCGAGACTTATTTCCGTGAGCGGAACCGCAAAGAAAACAATGGCTCCAGATACAGCGGAAATTTATCTGAGCGTGGAAACTCTCGATAAGTCCGCATCGAAGAGCCAGAACCAGAACGCCGTTATTTCAGAGAAAGTCAGGGCCGCACTGAAGGCAGCTGGAATAGCGGACAAGGACATACAAACCACTTCATACAACCTTTATCAGGAGTACGAGTGGAACCAAAGCACCTTGAAGTCGGAAGTGAAAGGGTACAAAACAGTGAACTCAATCAAGGTAATTGTGAGGAACCTTTCCAATGTAGGAACCACGATAGATGTCGCGGTAGGCGTGGGAGCCAACAGCGTGAGCGGAGTTTCATTCACGCTCTCTGATGAGAAGCAGGCCCAGCTCGCGAACGAGGCGCTGCAGCAGGCCGCCGCAAACGCCTCTTTGAAGGCGCAGAACATTGCAAAGGGCCTCGGAATAGCCCTGGGCAAAGTCCAGACCGCTTTGGAAAGCTCGAGCTACTACCCGCCGACGCCATACTACAGGTCATATGACCTGGCTGCGGGAGCAACTGCCGAATCAGCAAAGACGAGCATAACGCCCGGAGACATTGAAGTGAATGCCTCTGTGAGCGTGACATACGAAATAATCTGAATGAAAAAAACGAGGGGTTGAAAAAAACCCTTCGGATTTTCTTTTTTTACAAAAAAATTAGAAAAACTTTTTCGCACTCTTTCTTTTTAGTGCAGGTTTTCCAGCACTCTTTCTTTTTAGTGCAGGTTCCTTGTGGAATCAAAGATTCCACGAGGCCTCGTACCCTTTGGGTACAAGGTTTCTTTCTCCGCAGGAGAAAGAAAAAAGTGCTGGTGGACCGACCGGGACTTGCACCCGGCGCCTCCCCGTTGCGAACGGGGCGCTCTGGCTGTCTGAGCTATCGGCCCTGAAAAAAACCATTGCTAAAAAGTTTGGTTAGGTAAAGTATATAAGTAGTTAATTTTCAAATTCTAAATTAGTTCTTTATTCCTATTTTTCTTTTTTCCGCCGGCTGCCCGCGCTATCAATCTTCGACCGGTTTTTGTTGAAATTGTAGCGGCTGTTACTCCAGCACCAATTGCAAGGCCCTTGTTCTGGGTAGCATGATAGGTTGCGGCTCCTGCTGCTGCGCCAATGGCTATAGTCCTAACTGGTTTACTTGTTGCAACACGCCAGCCAAGCCTTGCTGTTGTGCGAACTGTTGCACCTGCCGCTCTTCTAAAAAGGCTTTTTTTTGGTACGGGTTTAGCTGGAGGTTTGTGTGCTGGCATTATAGGTTCAAGCACTTTGAGATATAAAAACACGATCTTTTCATTCACTCATTAACGGGAACGCCTAAATAATTGATTATTTTTTAACGCCTCCGATTGGCTTGAGGATTGGTTAATCTGCAGGAAAAATCGAATCCTGCAGTATAAGATGCCCAATGTGAAAAAAAAGCTATTTTAACCTGTTTGGGCTCGAAAAAGCAACCAGAAACCACAGATTGGCTGAAACGGAAAGCATTAACCAGCTTGAGTCAAATTAAAACAGCTGGAAACCCCAGAAATCCAAAAAGAACGCCATTTGACAGCTTGTTTCGGGGGAAATGTTTTTAAACATGGGGCGCATATTAATAGTAATTGTTTTATGCCTTGAAACCAATGGGCAAGAGCAGGAGAAGGTGAAAAACGAAAATGAACAGTTCCGGTGAAACCATAAGGCTGGATGGCACACACTTGATGCTGGATTGCTTCGGGTGCAACAAAAAGGCCTTGGCCAGCGAAGAAGCCATTACGGGGTTCCTGAACGAACTTCCGGACAAGCTGGGGATGAAGAAACTCATAAAACCCTACATTGTAACGTATCCCGGTGGAGACAGCTGGGATAAGGGGGGCTTGACTGCAATAATGCTTATAGCGGAAAGCCACATAAGCCTGCATACGTTCCCGCACGACGGGTTTTTCACTGCGGATGTTTATTCCTGCAAACCTTTCGATGTGGAGGAAGCACTGAACATTTTCAGGAGATATTTCAGGGCAAAGACCGAGAAGATACAGATTGCCAAGCGCGACATAGAGTTCCTCAGGAACAGGAACATGGCGGTTCTCCTGAACAAGCATAAAGTAAAGCAAAAAGGTCAATAAATAAATTTACAGAAAAGCATTTGGGGGCGTGAATAATGGGCAAGGTACTGATTATAGGCGCAGGCGGCGTGGGCAATGTCGCGGTAAAGAAGTGCGCGCAGATCCCCGAAGTTTTCGACGAAATAATGGTTGCCAGCAGGAGCATCGAGAAGTGCGAGAAAATAAAAAAGGAAACAAAAACCAAAATTCCGATGCGAACCGCAAAGGTTGACGCGGACAACGTGAAGGAAACGGCTTCGCTGATTTCAAAGTTCGAGCCGGAAGTCGTGATTAATCTCGCTTTGCCTTATCAGGACCTGACCATAATGGATGCGTGCCTCGAGACAGGAACGCACTACATTGACACCGCGAATTATGAGCCTCCCGAAGAGGCTAAATTCAGCTATAGTTGGCAGTGGCCTTATGATTCCAAATTCAAGGGCACGGGAAAAATGGCTTTGCTCGGCTGCGGTTTTGACCCAGGGGTTTCGAACATTTTTTGCGCGTATGCGCAAAAGCATTTGTTCGATGAGATAAAAAATATTGATATTGTTGACTGCAACGCGGGTTCGCACGGACATCCCTTTGCAACGAATTTTAACCCTGAAATAAACATCCGCGAAATAACGCAGCGCGGAAAATACTGGGAAAAAGGGCAGTGGAAGGAAATTGAGCCCATGTCAATCAGCTTCGACTTTGATTACCCTGTAGCGGGTCCCAAGAAGAGTTACTTGCTTTTCCACGAGGAGCTCGAATCATTGGTGAAGAACATCAAGGGGCTTGAACGCATAAGGTTCTGGATGACTTTTTCGCAGAATTACATTACCCACCTCAACGTGATTCAGAATCTCGGCCTGAGCAGGATTGATGAGGTTGAGTTTGAGGGCAAAAAAATCGTGCCGCTGAAATTTTTGAAGGCGCTTTTGCCGGACCCATCAAGCCTGGGCGCAACCTATACAGGAAAAACCGTAATCGGGTGCGTGTTTGACGGCACGAAAAATGGCAAGAGAATTCGGAAATTCATTTACAATGTGTGCGACCACGCAGAGGTTTACAAGGAAGTGCAGTCGCAGGCAGTTTCTTACACCGCGGGGGTTCCCCCCGTAATTGGAGCAATGATGATTATGAAGGGCCTCTGGAAAGGGAAAGGAGTTTTCAATGTCGAACAATTGAACCCGGATCCGTTCATGGAGGAGCTCAACAGGAGGGGCTTGCCTTGGCAAACAGTGGACTTCAAGGGAAAACTTCTGGAAGGGTAGAAACCCCATTCTATGTCATAAATGACACGGGCTTTCCGAAGGCCGATTTGAGCCAAATTGAAACGCCGTTTTACGTAGTTGACGAGGCACTTCTCGAGAAAAATCTCCGCGTACTTAGCTACGTGAAGAAGAAAACCGGCTGCAAAATCCTTCTCGCTCTGAAGGGCTTTGCAATGCACAGCACGTTCCCGCTAATAAGAAAATATCTGGACGGGATTTGCGCAAGTTCTCCCCACGAAGCTAAATTAGGCAGGGAAAAATTCGGCAAAGAGGTTCATGCTTTTGCGCCGGCTTACAGCGAAAATGATATTCGCGGGTTGCTGAAGACCTGCGACCACATTGTGTTCAATTCCTTTGCACAGTGGAAAAAATTCCGCAAAAAGTTAAAAGGCAAAGTTGAGGCCAGCATAAGGATTAACCCCGAGTATGCGGAAGTGGAAACGGAGCTTTACAATCCATGCGCGCCGAATTCCAGGATGGGCGTAACATTGAAAAATTTTGATGAAACTGAATTGCAAGGAATCAGCGGGCTGCATTTCCACGCGCTATGCGAACAGAATTCGGACACGCTTGAAAGGGTTCTGGAGGCGGCCGAGAAAAATTTTGGCAAATATTTTTCAAAAATGAAGTGGATTAATTTTGGCGGAGGCCATCATATCACGCGGAAGGATTATGATGTCGAGAAGCTCTGCAAGCTGATAATTGATTTCAAGAAAAAATACGGGGTACAGGTAATTCTCGAGCCTGGGGAAGCGGTTGCTTTGAACGCTGGCTTTTTGGTTTCAAGTGTGCTTGACGCGATAAACAACGGAATGGATATAGCAATCATGGATACGAGCGCGGAAACGCATATGCCGGACACTCTTGCAATGCCTTACCGACCATACATAATCGGTTCCGGGAATCCGGGAGAAAAGAAATACACCTACCGGCTCGGCGGCCTGACCTGCCTTTCCGGGGATGTCATTGGCGATTATTCTTTCGATAAAAAGCTTGAAGTGGGAACAAGGCTCGCGTTCACTGACATGGCAATTTATTCCATGGTGAAGAACACCACCTTCAACGGCGTGCAATTGCCTTCGATTGTGCTCGTGAAGAACGGCAAGGCAAAAGTGGTAAAAAGGTTCGGCTACGAAGATTACAAGAACAGGCTCTCGTGAATCCGCTTAACGCAGATTTTTAGACGCTGGGCTGCTGCTGGGAAATGCAGTGTATGGTTCCGTATCCGAAAACAAGGTCGAGGCAGTCAATTCCGATTACTTTCCGCGAAGGAAAATGGTGCGCAATTATTTCAAGCGCCTTTTTGTCTGTTTCAACTCCGAACTGCGGCACCAGGACTGCATTATTTGCTATGTAAAAGTTGCAGTAGCTCGCGGAAAGCTTTCTCTGGCCGGCAAAAACTTTTGGGGACGGCAGCTTGACAACATCGAATTTTTTTCCGGCAGAATCCGTTGAGGCCGAGAGGATTGAAAGGTTTTTCAGGAGATTGCGGTAATTGGAATCTTTTTCATTCCCCTCAATAGAGCAGAGTACGGTGTTTTCGCCCACAAATCTGGCGAGATTATCTATGTGGCCGTCGGTATCGTCGCCTTCAATTCCACCCGGAAGCCATATTATTTTGGAAACGCCTAGATGCGATTTTAATATTTGCTCAATCTTTTCCTTAGGAATGCCGGGGTTTCTGTTTGGATTAAGGAGGCACTGCTCGGTTGTGAGCAGCACTCCTTTGCCGTTTGTTTCTATTGCGCCGCCCTCCATCACTATTCCTGAAACAAAGAACGGCAACTTCATTTGCTCATTGATTGCCTTGGGCATTTTATCGTCTTTCAGCAGCTCGGGGTATTTGTTGCCCCATGCATTGAATTTCCATTTCACCATTGCAAGCTTTTTTTCCCCGTGATTCACGACAAATGTTGGCCCGTAATCGCGGAACCACACATCGCCGTAATTATGCACAAAAAATTTGATTCTGGAAACGTCTGCTCCATTGCTTTCAAGGATTTTTATGGCGCGCTTCTTCATTCTCGCGCCGGTAACAAAGAGCTTCACTTCCTCGCTTTTGGTTTCCTGGAGCGCCTTTATTATTTGCGAGTAGGTTTGCTCTACCTTTTCGAGGCTCGGAAAGGAAATTATATCGTATGGCCAGGAAAGGAAAATCGCGTCGTGCTTCTCCCATTCCGCGGGAAAAAAATAGGCGAGTTCACTTGGAGCCGGAGCGCTTTTTTTTGATTGCACCATAATTTTCAGGCCTCCTTTTTGCAAAAAATCCCCAGCCACGCCTTATTCGCGTGTTGTCGGAAAAGTCCACGGAAGCAACAAGGATTTCTTCCTTTTGGGAAGCGCGCTTCAGGATTTTTCCGAAGGAATCCGAAATGAAAGAGCCGCCCCAGAATTTGAGTTTGCCTTCCTTGCCGGCGCGGTTCACCGCAGCAACGTGTATTCCGTTTGCAATTGCATGGCCCCTTTGGATTGTTTCCCATGCGGAGTGCCAGTCATCAGGCTCTTTGCCCCCGACAGGCGTTGCTATTGCAGTAGGGTAAAATATTATGTCTGCTCCATTGAGTGCGCTGATTCTTGCGGCTTCGGGAAACCACTGGTCGAAGCATATGAGCGGCGCGATTTTGCCGAATTTTGTTTTGAAAACCTTAAAGCCGAGGTTGCCTTCCGCGAAATAATTGGCTTCCCAGAACAAAGGGTCGTGGGGAATGTGCATTTTCCTGTATTTTCCGAGCAGCTTTCCTTTTTCACTGATGACTGCAATGGCGTTGTAGAATTTTTTGCCCGCCTTTTCGAACAAAGGCACGATTATTACTATGCCGAGCTCTTTTGCGAGCGCGCCCATGTTCTTGGTTGTTTTTCCGGGAACTTTTTCGGCAAGCAAAAATGCGGATTTATCCTTGTTTTTTTGCGGAAAGTAAAGTGTGCTGAATAGCTCAGGCAGGCACACTATCTGTGCGCCCCTTGAGGCGGCTTTTCTGGCCGAAGAAACGGCCTTTTCAATGTTCGCGTTTTTGTCGCTGGACATCGGCATCTGAACCAAGCCGATAACGGTTTTTTTTGCCATGCAAAGAAGAGTGGGGGGCAAATTTTTTAACATGATGGAGCAAAAGACACGCAAAAAAATTGGAAAAAGCTGAAAAAACGAAACCCGAAAAAAACGGTCAAACGGTGTTTTTCGGAAAAAAAGAATAGCTGGGTGACCGATTGACGGTAGTATTTTATTCCCTGACATTGTTAATTGATTAAGTGGTTTTATGGGTGCAAATGGTAAAGTTCCTCCGGGGAGAAGTCCGAAACTTTTCATTAAACCAGCAGTAATTGCCGACAGAGAAGCAAAAAAGCCGAAAGGCACTTTGAGGCGGACATCCGAACAATTTCAGGCCGAAAGAATCAAATCAAGGATAGAGCAGAAAGCACGAGTCCGGGCAAGAGTTTCGGCCGCTAATGTAGTGCAACGAGCGATTGCCGATCTTAAAGGTTCAAGAGGGCGCAGACGTTTGCTCTGACTTGATAACTATTTTTGGCCAGAAAGCCCAAACAATGACTTTAAATAGCCTTGGTGGAAAAAAGTATGAATCAGGCATCGGGGGAACACAGGCATTTAATGCCGGTTTTCGCAAGATGCCTAGTTATCAAACAGGAGGAAGAAGTAATGGGTTATAGGGATTTCGGCAATCAGGGACCTAGGCAGATGTATACTGCAACATGCTCTGACTGCGGAAAGGAAACTGAAGTTCCGTTTAAGCCTGCCGAAGGAAGGCCGGTTTACTGCAGGGACTGCTACCAGAAGCACAAGCCAAAAAGAGACAGCTATTAATTCTTGGCTATTTCTTGAAGTTTGCAAATTTTAATCACACGCGGTTCCGCGAGGGGCCGCAATTTACTATTTTTTTAGAAATTTTTTGGATTAATCAGAACTCCGACATGCGCCGCTTTCGCGGCACAGGATTATCATTTAATGATTTCTGAGCACTCATGCATTCATGCTCGTGATGAAATTCGGGGGAAGTTCGGTTGCCACTTCCGAACGCATAATCAATGCGTGCAAAATCATCAAGTCAAGCATTGGCAAAAATCCTGTAGTTGTTTTTTCCGCACTCGGGACAAGCACGGACAACCTGCTCGAGGCCGGAAACAAAGCCCTGAAAGGCGAAATCCATGTTGAGGAGATCAGGAATTTTCACCTCAAGGTTTGCCAGGAGCTCGGGGTCGACAAAACAAAAATCGAGGGCCTGCTTGGGGAACTGGATGATTTGATTACGGGGTTGTCACTAATTAGGGATTTGGCCCCAAAAACAAAGGATTTGCTGGTTTCGTTCGGGGAAAGGCTTTCCGTGCGCATAATAAGCGAGTACCTGAATGCCATAGGCATCAGGGCAAAATTTTTTGACGCATGGGATATAGGTTTTGTGAGCGACTCCAATTTTGTGAACGCGAGGCTGTTGCCGGAAACCTATGAGAGGGTTGCGAAAGCGCTTGCGCCGCTCAAAAGGAATTACTCTTACACCCCCGTAATAACGGGCTTCCTCGCGAAGGATGAGGACGGAAACATAACGACAACAGGAAGGGGCGGAAGCGACTTAACCGCTTCAGTGATAGGCGCCGCAATAAAGGCGGACAAGATTGAAATCTGGAAGGACGTTGACGGGCTTTTCACAACCGACCCCGGGATAGTCCCCAATGCGCTGCACGTGCCAAAGGTTTCTTTCGAGGAGGCTTCGGAACTCGCTTATTTCGGCGCCAAGGTGTTCCATCCGCGCTCAATTCTTCCCGCAATGAGCGCTAACATACCTGTTGTCGTCAGGAATTCTTTCAAGCCCTCTGGAGAAGGGACGATTGTGCTCAAGGAATTCAAAAAGAAAAATAGTGGCCTTACAGGAATCAGCTTCAAAAAGAATATTATAGTGATAGACATAATTTCAACGAGAATGGTCGGGCAATCCGGCTTTTTGGCGCGCGTATTCAACGAGTTCCGGGAACTCGGCATTTCCGTGGATTTAATTGCGACGAGCGAAGTAAGCATTTCGCTGACCATTGACGATGACAGGAACCTTAGGGAACTGCACAGGCGCCTGGAGGAAATCGCGAACGTGAACATAAGGTCGGAAAAGGCTAGCATAAGCCTTGTAGGGGATGTCAACAACGGCGGGAATGTCATGGGCCGGCTTTTGGTGGCGCTTGCCCGCAACGGAATAGCCCCAGAACTGGTTTCTTACGGGGCCTCGAAAGTGAGCGCCAGCATTGTTGTGGATAATTCAAAGGCCGAGGAGTGCGTGAAGATACTTCATAAGGAGTTTTTTTCGGAGGCGGGAAAATGAACATGGCATTGATTGGCTACGGAAAAATGGGGCAGATGGTGCAAAGGGTTGCGGAAGAAAGGAAGCACAGGATAGTATCGATAATTGATGTCTCGAACAAAAAAGCGATGTTCAGGGAAATAAACAAAGGCTCGGTAAAGGATGCCGACGTGTGCATCGATTTTACCGCCCCTGAATCCGCCATAGAGAACATCAAAAAAGTTTCTTCGCTTGGAAAAAACATCGTGGTTGGAACAACCGGCTGGTATAGCCATATTCAGGAAGCCGGGGAGATAGTGAAAAAAAGTGGCGTTGGCTGCATTTACGCCTCAAACTTTTCCATAGGCATGAACATAATGTTCGGCCTCACTGAATACGCCTCCAGGATATTCGACAGGTTTGACGCCTATGATGCCGCCGGCTTCGAGATGCACCACAACAAAAAGGCGGACAGCCCATCCGGAACGGCAAAGAGTCTGGCGGAAATAATGAAGGCCAATATTTCGCGCAAAAAGAGGATTGTTTATGATATGGTGAACCGCAGGATAGAGCCTGACGAGCTTCATTTCGCGAGCCTGAGGATCGGCTCGGTTCCGGGAACGCACAAAATAATTTTCGATTCAATCGCGGACACAATAGAATTGAGCCACACGGCACGCAGCCGCGAAGGGTTCGCATTGGGCGCGGTGCTTGCAGCCGAATGGTTAAGGGGGAAAAAAGGGTTCTACACCATAAATGATTTCATGAAGGAAATAATGCATCCTGATTCGGGAAAACACTGAAGGGCTTTTTTTGGCAAAAACAATCAGCATAGGTTTAATCGGCTGCGGAACCGTGGGCTCGGGAGTGCTCGAACTGCTGAAGGAGAACGGCGCGGAAATCGAGAAAAAAACCGGCATAAAAATCAGCGTGAAAAAAGTTGTTGTGCGCGACAGGCACAAGAAGAGGAATGCCGACGTTGATAAAGGGCTGCTCACCGAGAACGTTGATGAAGTGCTGGAAGACAATGAAATTGACATGGTTGTAGAGCTCATAGGGGGCTACGAGCCGGCAAAAACGATTACGCTCAGGGCATTGAAAAACGGGAAGTATGTAGTGAGCGCGAACAAGGCGCTTTACGCGAGGTTTGGCTCGGAGCTTTTCGAGGAAGCCAGGAAATGCAATTCAGACATTTACATCGAGGCCGCGGTTGCGGGTGCCATACCAATTGTCCTGCCGATGAGCCTTTCCCTGTGCGCCAACAGGATAACTTCCATACACGCGATTCTGAACGGAACCTGCAACTTCATACTCACGAAAATGATGGAAGAGGGCCTGAGCTATGAAACTGCGCTGAAGCAGGCGCAGGAAAAGGGTTTTGCGGAAGCTGATCCTGCGCTGGACGTGAACGGCACGGACACGATGCACAAGCTTGTTATCCTTGCTTCGATAGCTTTCGGCACCGCCCTGAAGGAAAGCGACGTTTTTGTCGAGGGCATAACGGGAATCTCGAAGGAGGATATGGCTTATGCCGAAGAGCTCGGTTATGTGATCAGGCTTTTGGGGATTGCGAAGCTCGAGAAGGGAAAGCTGGAGTTGCGTGTCCATCCCACAATGGTGCCAAAGCTTGAGCCGCTCGCCTCCGTGAGGAACGAGTTCAATGCGGTCATGGTGAACGGGAATTTTTCCGACAGGCTCCTCTTTCAGGGGCGGGGCGCGGGAAGCAGGCCCACGGCTTCCGCGGTTGTCGCGGACATAATCAATGTTGCACAGGACAAGTTTTCCGGCGCGAAATATGACACCGAGCTCATAAAAATTGGTTCCTCGAGAACGGTTGAAATGAGGGACATCAAAGATGCAGAGTGTTATTACTATCTGATGGCGCATCTTGAGGGCAAAGCAGGGGTTCTCACGCGGGTCAGCGAGGTTTTCGGAAAGCACGGCGTCAGCATCCAGGTTGTCATCCAGAAAGAGCAGCCCGAGGCAAAGCGTTTCGTTCCCGTTGTTCTTCTTACGCACAAAACAAGGGAAGGGCTAATCCGGAAGGTTGTGAAGGAAGTGGATGCCCTGAGCATTACGGACGGAAAAACCAAACTCATAAGAATAGAGAAATGACGCCAGAAACGAAAAAAAGGTGTTTAAAGGTTTAGTGGTCTAAGGTTAAGTGGTGAATAGCCAATGGACATAAGGGGAGTTTATACCGCAATGGTGACGCCATTCAGGGGCAAAGAGGTTGATTATGATGGCCTGAGGCAGAACATTGCTTTCCAGATTGAGAACGGCATTTCAGGGATACTTGTTCTTGGGACAACGGGCGAAAACCCGACGCTTTCCCGCAAGGAACAGGACACAATAATCAAGGTTGCGGCCGAGGAAACAAAAGGCAAGGCAATTTTGATGGTCGGCACGGGAACCAACTCAACGGAAAAAACAATCGAGAACACGGGAACCGCAAAAGAGCTTGGTGCCGACATTGCATTGATAGTCACCCCATACTACAACAAGCCCACCAATGAGGGACTTTACAGGCACTTCAAGGCTGTAAGCGAAGCGGTTGACATTCCGGTTGTTGTTTACAACATACAGGGCAGGACCGGAAAAAACATCGACACCGCAACAATGAAGAGGATTGCACAGCTGAAAAATATTGCAGGCGTAAAGGAAGCATCCGGAAACATTGACCAGATTGGTGAAGTGCTGGGCGAAATAGCGTCGAAAAACCCTGAATTCAGCGTGATGAGCGGCGATGATTCAATGACATTTCCTTTGATGGCTTTGGGCGGAAAAGGCATTATTTCGGTCGTGAGCAACCTGGTTCCGAAAAAGGTAGTTGAAATGGCCAATGCCGCGGAGCGCGGCGACTTTAATGAAGCGAGGAAACTGCATTTCGAACTGCTGCCCATATTCAAGGGCGCGTTCATTGAAACAAACCCCATTCCGATAAAGGAGGCAATGGATATGGCAGGAATGCCTTCCGGCCCATGCAGGCTGCCTCTTTGTGAAATGGAGCCGCAGAACCGCGAGAAGCTAAAAAAGATACTCGAACAGATGAAAATAATATAAGCACATTATGCACAATTTTTTTGGAAGTGTAAAATTGGACAAAAAGAAAGTTGGAATTCTCGGCGCAACCGGAATGGTCGGGCAGCAGTACGTGAGCCTCTTGGAAAACCACCCGTGGTTCGAGGTGGGCTGCGTTGCGGCTTCCGAAAGGTCGGCAGGCAAAAAGTATTCCGAGGCAGTTGAGGGAAGATGGCACATGCAGAAGGAAATTCCGCAAACCGCAAAGGAATTAATGGTTCGGGATGTCGCACAGGTAAAAGAAATCGCAAAGGAGTGCGACTTTGTTTTTTCGGCGCTTGACACTCCTGTTGCAAAAGTTTTCGAGGAAAAATATGCGGAGGCAGGAACGCCAGTTGTTTCGAACGCGTCAACGCACAGGAACACAAAAGACGTTCCAATGCTCATTCCTGAAATAAACGCGGAGCACATGAGCATTATTCCGATGCAGCAAAAAAACCGCGGCTGGGCAAATGGGTTCATTGTCGTGAAGCCGAATTGTTCCTTGCAGAGCTACATGACGCCATTGTTCGCGCTGCACGGAAAATTCAGTGTGAAAAAAGTAATCGTGACTACGCTACAGGCCGTAAGCGGCGCGGGGCACCCCGGAGTTTCCTCATTCGACATTATTGACAATGTGATTCCTTACATTGGCGGGGAAGAGGAGAAAAGCGAGAACGAGCCGATGAAAATACTTGGAAGCGTAAAGGGCAACGAGATAGTGAACGCTTCAGGGATAGAGATTTCCGCGCACTGCAACCGCGTTCCCGTAATTGACGGGCACCTCGCGTGCGTCTCCGCTGCTTTTGAGAAAAAGCCTTCGCGCGCGGAAATTCTGGATGCGTGGAAAAAATTCAGGGGCATTCCGCAGGAACTTAAACTTCCTTTCGCGCCAAAGCAGCCTATCATTTATCGCGAGGAGGAGAACAGACCCCAGCCGCGCCTTGACCGCGATGTTGACAAGGGAATGGCCGTAACTGTCGGAAGGCTGAGGAAATGCAATGTTCTGGATTGGCGCTTTGTGGGGCTATCGCACAACACAATAAGAGGGGCTGCCGGCGGCGGAATCCTGAACGCGGAGCTCCTCGCGGCGAAAAAGTTTATTTGATTTTCAGGTTTTGTTATTTGCAGGCGTGATTCAGTGGTTAAAACGAACCCTAACTATGACAAATTGGTTTCCGGTTATCTTTTTCCTGAAATAAACAGGCGCGTGAACACGTTCCGCGAAAAAAATCGGGGCGTTGAAGTGATGCACCTCGGCATCGGCGACACAACGCACGCATTGGCACCAAGCATTGTAAAGGCGATGCACAATGCAGTTGAGAAGCTCGCTGACGAAAAAACCTATACTGGTTACGGGGATGAACAGGGAAACAAAGAACTGAGGAAAGCAATTGCAGAGTATTACAAAAATCGCGGGGTTGAATTGGCGACCGATGAGGTGTTTGTGAGCGACGGAGCGAAATGCGATTTAGCGAACATGCAATCCATTTTTTCGCAGGAAGCCATTATTGCAGTGCAGGATCCTGTTTACCCTGTGTACGTTGACACGAACGTGATTGCGGGAAGGACAGGGGCACTCAACCCGAAAGGCGGGTTCGATGGAATCGTTTACATGCCCTGCACCGAGGATAACAATTTTTTCCCCGAGGTGCCGAGGCAAAAAGTCGATTTAGTTTATTTGTGCTCGCCCAACAACCCAACTGGCGCAACCGCGACTAAACAGCAGCTTGGGAAGTTCGTTGATTACGCGAGGAAAAACAAGGCCATAATATTGTTTGATGCCGCTTACAACGAGTACATTTCGGATTCCTCGCTGCCCAAGAGCATTTACCAGATTAAAGGCGCGATGGAATGCTGCATTGAAATAAACAGTTTTTCCAAGAGCGCGGGCTTCACGGGAGTCAGGCTGGGCTGGACAATAGTGCCGAAGAGCGTTTCGTGCGAAAATGCGGCACCCGGAAAGCTCAATGCGCTCTGGAACAGGAGGCAAACCACTATGTTCAATGGGGCCTCGAACATCGCGCAGGAAGGCGGCATCGCGTCTTTATCGGAAAAGGGAATAAAGGAGAACAGGAAAATAATAGATTATTACATGGAGAATGCGCGCATCATAAAAAAGTGCTTCGAAGGCAAGGGCATGAAGGTTTTCGGCGGCGAAAATGCGCCTTATCTTTGGGTAAAGCTTCCGCGCGGAATAAAATCATGGGATTTTTTTGACAAGCTTCTAGCCGAGGCGCATGTGGTCTGCACACCGGGCTCAGGATTCGGCTCGAAAGGAGAGGGTTTTGTGAGGCTGAGCGCGTTCGGGAAGCGCAAGGAAACAGAGAGAGCAATTGAAAGCATAAAGAAGAATTTGAAACTTTGAATAAGTTCAGCAAGCAATAAGCAAAAGGAAAAAAACGTGATGCCATGAACTCGGACTCTGATTTGCCATTCACCAAGCAACAGATTGAAAAAATAGCGGAAAAGTATCCCACGCCGTTCCATATTTATTACGAGGAAGGAATCAGGAAGAATGCAAAAGCATTGAACAGGGCTTTTTCGCGCTTTCCGGGCTTCAAAAATTTTTTTGCGGTGAAAGCCTGCCCGAACCCATACATAATGGAAATAGTGAAGGAAGAAGGCATGGGGGTTGACTGCAGTTCGCTGCCAGAGCTTTTGCTCGCGCAAGCTGTAGGCTTCAAGGGAGAGGAAATAATGTTCACCTCAAACAACACTCCCGCAAACGAGTTCAAAAAGGCTTTCGAGCTCGGCGCGATAATAAACCTCGACGACATCACGCACATCACTTTCCTGGAGAAGCATGCCAGAATTCCTGAACTCATTTGTTTCAGGTATAATCCGGGGCCGCTGCGAACAACTGCAGAAGGGAATGTTATTGGCAACCCGCAGGACGCAAAGTATGGCCTCACAAAGGAACAGCTCTTCGGGGCATACAGAATAATGCAGGGAAAGGGAGTGAAGCGCTTCGGTTTGCACACAATGATTGCTTCCAACGAACTCAGGAAAGATGTGTTCGCGGAAACAGCAGCCATGCTCTTTGACATCGCAATCGAGCTGAACAAAAAGCTCGGCATAAAGCTCGAGTTTGTGAATCTCGGCGGCGGAATAGGAATTCCCTACAAGCCGGAACAGAAGCCTGTTGATTTGGAGGCGCTTTCGAAAATGATTGCGGAGGAATATGCCAAAAAAAACATTTCGAAAATGCTCCCGAAAATGAAAATCGTAATGGAGAACGGGAGAATGGTTACCGGCCCATACGGATATCTTATCACAAGGGCGATTCACGAAAAGCACATCTATAAAGAATACATCGGTGTTGACGCTTCAATGGCGAACCTCATGAGGCCGGGAATGTACGGCGCGTACCACCACATAACAGTGCTGGGAAAGGAGAGCCGAGAGGCGACGGAAACCTACAGTATAGTGGGTTCGCTTTGCGAGAACAACGACATGTTCGCTGTGCAAAGGAAATTCCCGAAAATAGAAGTGGGAGACTTGCTCGCGATACACGATTCGGGGGCTCATGGGCACGCAATGGGTTTCAACTACAATGGCAAGCTGCGCTCAGCGGAGCTGCTGCTGAAAAAGTCCGGAGAAGTTCAGCTTATACGCAGGGTCGAAACCCCGGCGGATTACTTCAAAACACTGGACTTCAAGGATTCGAAGTACGCTGATTTGGGAAAAAACAAAAAATAGCGGGCTATAGCAAACCAATAAAGTAATTTGGCGGATTTTCATTGTTCCTTGTACCCGCAGGGTACGAGGCCTAGTACCCATTGGGCACCAGGTGCTATCTAGCAGACCGCCATAAATGCCGAAAAACTTTCGCGGTC
>JBBSVV010000019.1:0-9588 GCA_038046625.1 archaeon
TGCACACGAAGCAGGGCTCGCGCGATTTGATTCTGACGCCGCAGGCGCTCTTCATCACGAATTTTTCCGTTCCCGCGCGCCACGGCAAAAGCAATTTCGCGAACGCGCTCAAAAAAGAACTTTACAACAAGAAAATCAAAACAATTGAACAGCATGGCTTTGACAGGGTTGTTGAAATAAAATTGATTGAGCACTCGCTCGTGCTCGAATTTGTCGGAGAAGGAAACATGGTTCTCATTGATGCGAAAGGCAAAATACTTTCGTGCCTCAAAAACGAGAAATGGGCGGACCGCGAAACCAAAAAAGGCCTGCAATACGTTTTCCCGAAGCCGCGCGGAACAAATCCCATTGAATTGGATGCGCGCGAGCTCAAAAAAGTTTTTTCCGAATCAAAAAAAGATTCGATAAGAACGCTGATAAGCGCCGCGGGCATTTCCCCGCTCATTGCGGAGGAAATATTTTTTGAGCTTAAAATTGACAAGGGCGCTCCGGCAAGCGGGATTGCGGAAAAGGACCTGGAAAGAATCTGTGCAAATGCAAAGGGGCTTTACTTCGTTTCCGCGGAAAAGCTCGCGCCCGTCGCTTATAAGGAATTTGCCTATCCTTTTGCCTTGAAGCACCTGCAGGAAAATCCTTTGCCAATCAAATCCCTGAACTTTTACTTGGATGAAAAAATCGCGTCCTCAACCGGAAAACCGGAAACAAAAAAAGAGGAAAAGCAGTCGGAGCAAAAGGTTTCAAAGCTCGAGTTCCATGTGCAGCAGCAGAAACTGGCGCGCGAAAAATTCGGGAAGGCCATTGAAGAGAACACAAAAAAAGCCGAATTGATTTACGCGAATTACAATGGATTGGAGGAGCTCCGCGCGGCAATCCTGAAAGCAATGAAGGCCGGTTACAAGGAAAAAGATATTATGTATACATTGGATTCTGCCGCCTCAAAGGGCAACAAAACAGCAAAAATTCTGAAGTCTATTGATTTGCAGAAGAAAAAGTTTGAAGTGGAACTCCCGTAGCTTTACGTGAGTTCCCTTTCATCAACAATGAAGACGTCGCTTACTGCTGTTACAGCGGAGTAAGGAACCTCTATTACGCGTTCCTTTGCGTCTATTTTCTTTGCGAGCTTGCTGTCCCTGTCAACTTCTACTAGAAGGACCTCAAGTTCGCCGGTAACCTCGTTAACCAAAAGGTCAACAAGCTTTCCAACCTCTTCTCCCCTGTTTGTTATGACTCTCTTCGTTGCCAACTGCCTTGCTATCGTGTATTTGTACATTCGGTTCAACCCTCTTTTTTCAATTAAAAATTAATTGTAATATAGGAAAGTCTAACTTATTTAAAAATTTTTCCGCAAAAACCCGCTATACATAACGATTTTGGGCTTATTTTCGGGGTTTTTGCATTAACATTCCAATTAAATTATTAAAACCAGCATTATGTATATTTGGTATGCCTATCAAGCTCGAGGTCATTGAACCTGCTTCAGAACAGCATTCCTGCGGCTCCCATTCCTATGACGCTTCCGAATCCGAGGGTTACGAACCAAAAGAAAGCGAGGAAACAAAATTTCTTTCCACAAAACAAGTCGAAAAGCTCAGGAAGAGCCAGTACGCAATGGTAGGCTCGCACAGCGCTGTACAAATTTGTTCCTGGAACAAGAAAGCCATTAAGCAGGAAGGCGTCTGTTACAAGCAGAAATTTTATGGGATTGAATGCGACCGCTGCGCCCAAATGAGCCCTACAGTGCTCTGGTGCAACGAGAACTGCGTTTTCTGCTGGCGCCCCATGGAATGGATGCGCAACGTGAATTTGGAAGATGTTGAGGTTGACGAGCCGGGCAAAATAATTCAGGGCACCATTGCGCAACGCAAGAAGCTCCTCACGGGTTATGGGGGCCTCCCTTCACTGAACAAGCAGCGCTTTGAAAGGGCGCAGCTTCCTTCGCATTGGGCCGTAAGCCTCTCGGGCGAACCAACTTTGTACCCAAAAATATGTGAACTCATAGCAGAAATAAAGGCCCTTCCCGACACTAAAAGCGTTTTTTTGGTTACAAATGCGCAGAAAACCGACGTGTTCGAAAAAATGGCGACCGATCCTTCCTATCTCCCAACCCAATTGTACGTCTCGATTGATGCGCCGAACGAGGAGCACTTCAACAGGATAAACAGGGCCTCGCACAAAAACGGCTGGCAGCGCCTTTTGGATTCGCTCGAAATAATTTCCAGACTGGATACGCGCAAGGTCGTGAGGATTACGCTCATAAAGGATCTCAATGATGACACAAAATACCTCAAGGACTGGAGCGAAGTAATATGGAAAATGAAACCCGAATTTTTGGAAATAAAATCCTACATGCACATCGGGGATTCAAGGTCAAGGCTCGGGCGGGAAAACATGCCGACTTTTGAGCAGATTGAGGAGTGGACAAAAAAATTCTGCGAAGTTTCAGGTTACCATTACAAGGATTTTTCAAAGCCCTCGCGCATCACGCTCTCAGTGCGCCCGGATTTGAAAGAAAAAAACACTAAGCTTGAATTCGCGCGCAAGGAATTCGGAATACAGGGCGAAGGGATTGATTTCTGACAGCCTTTTTCTTTCTCTTGCCAAGAGAAAGAAAAACCCTGGGGAAAAAGAAAGAGAAATTGCAAACCTTTTTATTTTCCAAAGGGGTGAATTTATTATGGTTTCAGAAACGGTCACGGTTCCAAAGAAGAAGTACGAAACTCTCAGGAGAGAGGTTAAAGCCCTTAAAAATTCCAGGCTTTACAGGAGATTGCTGGAATTCCACAAAAATATTTCTTCCGGAAAGGAATATTCCCGCGAGGACCTAGGTTTCTAGTTTTTTCCTGATTCTGCCTATTGTTTTCTCCTGTTTGCTTTGGCTTGTTTTCATTTCAAATTCAAAAACATAAGCTTTTCCCTCCGTTTTCTCAATCTCAAAATACAGTCTTATCGGAGGTTTCTTTGATTTTACCTCGTAAAGCGAGAGCGTCGAGTCGATAAGTTTTCCTGCGTCGGGCCCCATTTCCGCTATCTTGTCAAGCATTTTGGAAATGCGTTCCCTGATGCCCTTTTCTTTTTCAAGCTTTTTCAATTGCTTGAGAATCACTTCATCGAAAGCAAGCTTGTACATGAAAGAACACGGAATCATTCACCTATATAAAACAAATCTTTGGTGGCGGTATACATTTGACCCGGGAAAGAATCCTTAATAATCCGAATTGAAGTATACTTCTGCATGGGCGGAGTAAAGGAAGAGGGCGAAGGCCTGGCTTCGGGATTCTGGACCACGCAAAGAATTCTTCTCGCGGTTGTTTTCGTTGCGGGGCTGATACTCGGGGTTCTCGCAACAAACCAGTTCCTTGATCCTGTTGTTTTCCAGAAGGCGGCGCCGGATTACAACGCGCTGCAGGAAACCAACCAGCGCCTCGACACCCGCAACGACCAATTGTACAATTGCCTTCTCACAAACAACGTGAACCCTGCTTCGTGCACCTGAATTTTTGGCGATTTTTTGTGGCAACCCGCGCTTATAGGTTCGCGTTTATGCATGTTGCCTGTGCCTCACAACAGTTTCGGCTGTTGGGTGCGACAACCCATGCTTCGCATAGCTTTGGCTCGCTCCGCCCGCATTCTAAACTGAGTTCCTGTGCCTTTCTGCGCGCGGATGCCTCAATTTTACTTCCTGTTCCTTTGGCAATTGCATCATTATGTCCTCGGCCATTTCGTTTCCTGTTTTTTCCGCGAGCTCCTTTTCCGTGAACGCGATTTTCTTCCCCGTTTCAATCATGATTTCCTTTGCCTCGTCCCTGTAAAGGCGGTTCACTTCCGCCTCCAGTTCAATGAGCGCGAAGTGCTTTTCCTTCGCGATGCTTTCATAGGATGCCGCATCGATTTTTCTTTTCAAAAAAAGCCTTTTCGCGTTCTCCAATTCACGGGAAGCCCTGTCCTTCTGCTCCATTATCCGTTCGAGCTTTTTGCGCCTGTTATGCTGGAGCAGGTAAGCGCGCTTCTCCATGAGCTCGTTGATGCGCTTGCTTATGTCCTGTGAATCTATTTCAGCGTCAAGCGCAATGAGTTTTTTGTGCAGCTCGCCGTTCAGCTCGTTATAATGCTTTTCCGTGACCTGCTTTTTCAGGAATGCGTTTTCAGTCATCTTTATTTCATCGAGCAGCTTTGCGCGCTCCTCCTTCAATTCCAAAATTTTCCGGTTCCTGAAAAAACCTGTAATTGCGCCGAGGATGTCCATGAACATCACTTGTTTTTTGTTCAATAAAATCCTTTCACCCCAGGCATTTTCTGCCCTCTCCGGCGCAAAAGCCCGCAAAAACCCCCGAAACCAATATTACGTCAATCAACGAAATATTTAAGTTGCTTTTGCAATGGAGTTCTGTGCATGAAAATAGCCTTTTTTGCGCTTTTGTCGGCGCTTTTGCTTTCCGGCTGCCTCGAAAACCCGGGCATTGAGGACCGCCTCGCGTGTCTCGAGTTAAGCTCCTATTCATTCACTTCAATCCCGAATTGCGGTTCGCAGGACAAGTGCTTCCAGGAAGCCGAAAAGGCATTTCCATTGAATGATTCGCCTTTTTCCGCGCGCGTGAAAACGGAGCTCTTCAATGCCAAAAATCATTTGGCAAAGCAATGGGTTTTTTTGAATGCGGCAAAGGCAAACCTGAAAGTGATTCACGAGCAGTGCTACTCCGAAAACACGCTTTCATTGGTCCCGAAGAACGTGAACGAACTCAACAACAATATCCTCGGGCTCGGAAAGGAAATAGATTCGTTCAATGAAAGCGCCGCAAAGGCAATTCTCTTTGAGCTCTCGGCGCTTGAAGAGGACGACGTAAACCTCATGCGCTCCTCGCCTCTCTATGATGATTACATTGTCCTGAACCAGAACGTTGTTGATTTTTCGCGGAAAAACCTTTTCGGAAAAACCTACGCCTCAAGGTTTCTTTCCGGCATCCGGAAATTCTCGGATTTGTACTCCTCGGTTTCAAACGCAAAGCCGGTTCCGGAGCTCACGCTCTTTGATGTCCTGAGCGAAAATGACAAGGCAATTCTCTCGGAGCTCAGGAAAAAAGATTTCCCGATTCCTTTTATTTCGCCGGTGTTTTCCGGTGTTTCGGATTTCATGCGCAACTTCGTGATTCTCCGGGATTCAATTGCCGCGCTCTCCGCACTGCCTTCGTTCGACGCTTTTCTCGCAATAAACTCGATTTCCGGTGCGCAGAATTCGGCCACAAGCGCGTTCTTCGAAACATTTTCAAACGATTCGGAGCACAGGCAGGCACTCACGAAAAAAAATTCCGCACAAAGGCAGGAAATAAACAATTCACTTGAAACCGCGCAGCAGAAAAAGGATTTTTTGGCGCAGCAGCTCGGCGAATCATTTTTTGCCGGCCTGTTCACGCGCCTCGAATCCTCTTTCCCGGAATCCATCGAGGCATCGCGGATAAGCCTTGAGGATGCGCAGGGTTTTTCCGCGGAATTCCGGGAACGGATTGATGTGCTGCACTCGAAACTTTATTCGCTGGATGAGGCCCGCGCAATGGGAAGCCTCCCGCTCGGCCTTGAAACCTCTATGCTCTCGCAGGTTTCCTCCGAAACCAAACAGCTCCTTTCAGAACTCGGATTCTACGAATCACAATTGGATTCGCTAAGGCAGAAGTGCGCCGAAAAGCTCGCTGAAATAAAAAATTCCGGTGCCGTGCAGGCACCTTATCCTGACCCTGTAATGATTTCGCTGAAATCACGGCTCAATTCCAAAATAGCGCTGTTCTTGCAGACGCAAAACCTGGGGGACTGCGGCGACGCAATCCTTGCCTCCGAAAAAATTTCCGAGCTGGCACAGGAATCACGGCAGGATTACTCCGTTGAATCCGCAATAAGCCTTTGCGTTTCTGATGCGGAACAGCTTTCCAAGAATGTTTCCTCCGCTGATTTGAATGCGCAGCTTGCGTCGCTCAAAAGCATCCCTGCGCCTTACGATAACCCGGAGCTGGTGCTTAATTCCTGCGAAAGCATAAGGCAGTCCTTCGCCGGTTTGCTCTCCAAAAGTTCCGGCTTCACAAAAGCCGGGCAGAATTACTTTGCTGCGCTTGAAAAAACCCTGTTGCTCGAGTCTTTCCTGAATGAATTCCCGTTCCTTTCCTGCGAAAGCAAGTTCGTAAAGCTTCGCGGGGAAACGCTTTCTTATGCCCAATACTTCGGCTCCGCGGATTCCGTTACCGCAAATTTGCCGGAAAGCGCAGCAATTGCGAAAGTGAATTCCCTTGGCGCGGAAATCGATTCTCTTTCAGCGGAATGCCTTGCCGAAGCGTTCCGGAAATACTCCATGCAGGAAAGTTATGGGAACGATTCCGGAGAAAAATTTTTCCGCGCGGCCCTTGAGAACACCGCCCCGGCAATCGGGATTCCTTTTGCAGTGGAAATTCCCTTTGATTCGCGCCAAAAGGAAATCTTTTTCTCCACGCCGAACGTTTCCGCGCGCCAAAGTGGCACAAAAACGGCCCTTCTTTTCTCTTCGCTCCTCGGCGGCCTGAATTCAATAGTGTTCGGTGACGCGCAAGGCAATGCGACAAAGGCCGCTTTGCCGAACCCACCGCAAGAGCAGGTTCCCGGCAAAACGCAGGCAATTGCCCCGGCTGATCCGGACAATTTTTCTTCCGATGAATTTTTGAAGCAGAAGGCGCTTCTCGTGGCGCAAAGGATTTCGGGGTTAGGCGCGCTGCAAAAATCCCTCTCGGAAGAAACAGCCCTGCTTGAAAAAAATTTTTCTTCACTAAGTGCCGAGGAGCTCGCGCAGGTTTATGCTTACTCGCCGATAACAAAGGGGCGCCTCGCGGAACTCAAGAAGCTTGCTTCGGCCAATTTCGGAACCGCAAAGCAAAAGTTTGACGCGCTTCTGCAGGCCGGGGATTACAGAGGCGCAATGGCTGTCGCGGAACAATTCAAGCTGGAAGACAATTACTCCGCCCTGGAGCAGGCCGAGAAGGAGGCCGCGGCTTCCATTGAAAAGCTCAAGGAAAACGCATTGTCCGCGTACAATGTTGCGGTCTCAAAAAGAAACACTTCACAAAAGGCCGCGGAAGTTGATTCCATGCTTGTTTCCGCAAAAAGCGACCTGGAGCAGAAATCCTATTTGAAATCCATTGCCGGCTCGTCAAAGGCGTCTTCGCTCGCGGTTCTTCCAAAAAACACCCTTGAAATCCCTGTTGCGGTTTACCCGTTGCTCGCGGTTATCCTCGGAGTGGCTTATTACGTGTACAGGAAAAGCGAGGAGGAAAAAAAGCCGAAGCCGGTGCTCAAAATAGAGCGGATTGAAAGCGATTCGGAAAAAAGTTAATTCACTTCTTGAAGTAGTAGTATGCGAAAGCCCCGAGTGCAATCACGAGAAGGACCGTGGCGGAAATTATTTCCATGCCGATGCCTCCACGCTCAAGGGTCATCTGCGCGGTTTCACAGCTGAATTCGCGGCCGTTGTACTGCGCAAGGCAGTTTATTCCGTAATTTCCCACTTCAACTCCGCGCACGGAGAAAGAGAGCCTTTTTTCCTCGCCCTTCTGCAATGCCCCGGTTTCAAGCATTTCCTCCCCGATTATTTCGAGGTTGCTTGAGAGCGTTATTTTTGCGTTCTCAACCGCTTCCTCGCTCTGGTTCTTCACAATCACATTGAGGCTCGTGGGTTCACCCACAATTGCCCTGTCCCTGTCCAAAGAAATTTTTGCGGAAATCAATTGCGGCGGGTCATAAGCCCCGAAGTCAGGCCTGTTTGTCAGCCTCTTCTCCTGCTCGCCGAAAATGTTCGTGTAAGTAATTATTGCCGGCAATAAAGTCATCGGAACCGCCTTGTTCGCGACAACCATGTAGGAAATGCCCAATTCCCCCGGCTTTGTGCAATCCGCATTTGCGCCGCGCTCAATGCATTTAGGCACCACTCCCTCTTCACTAGTGGTTCCGTCAAGGACCGAAAGCTCCTTGAGGGATTCCTCGAGCTCCGAACGCCTATAGTCAAGCTTCACGCTTGCATCCTCGCTCCCATAATTTTTTGCCACAGCCGTAACCCTGAATGGCTTTCCGACTATTGGCGCATAAGTTTCGAGGTTCAGCACAAACCCGTCCTTTGCGGGAAAATAGGGCGCGTAATACACGCCATATGAGGAATCTGCCCCGATTTTTATCGAATTTACGGTGAACGAGGTTTTGCCGCAAACGCTTAATGAATTCTCGTGCACGATTTTTTCGCGCGGCACCCATATCCTCGCGGTTCCGTCCATGAAATCAGAAAACTTGAGCTCCGCAATCGCGTCCACATCCCCATTAAGAAATGCCTTCACTTCCGCTTCCCTGCCCGGGTTCGGGGCAAAATATGCTTTCAAAGAAATTATCGGAAAAACTTCGCCATTCAAATCAACAGTATTGAGGAAATTGTATTCACTGCAGCCATAAGAATCAAAACCATTTATGTAGAAATCTTTGTACCCCTGCTGCGCAAAAGTGAATTCGCTTATGGTCGCACCCAGTGTTATGTAGCTGGTTAGAATGAGTGTGAGCGCCAAAAGAATGTGTTTCATTATTTTTTCCCCTTTTTTCGCAACTGCAACTTTTTCACTTCACTAATAATAATATCCACCGTGGCTTTTATACTTTTTCCGCCCGCTATTTCAACGACTTTTGCTTTCCCGTAGCTCTTCAGGGCGCGCTTTCCGCAGTAATTGGTTTGCTCGCAGTAAATGTTGTCAAGCAATTTTTCATCCCTGTAGCCGCGCCTCTTGAGGCGCCTTTCAAGTTCCTTGATATTGCCGCGCAGCACAACCGCCAAATCCGCTTTGGCCCTGAATTCGCACAAAAGATGGCCCTCAACAACCACATCCTCCCTTTTCGAGAGCTCGGCATCCAGTTTTTTCCTGAATTCCTGCAGGGGTATTTCGCGCTCCTTTTGCTTCGCATTGTACTTCCCTATGTGCTTTTTTTTGGCAAACGCGAGCTCATTGATGCAGGCGCATTTGAGGCGCCCTGCGAGCATCCTTGCAACGCTTGTTTTGCCGGTTCCCGGAACCCCTGTAATTGCGACCTTCATGCAATACCCCAAAGCTGAAAACTAATAAAAACAGGGGTTTGTGCAAACCGCAAAATCAGGTGTCAGGGGGGCATTAATTTCTGGGTATGGAGAAGAGAGGGTGAATTAGGGTGAGAGGCCCTTTTTTCAGAGGGTGAACTTTAGGAAGAGTTATACAGGGGTGAAACTACATGTCTTCCTGAAGCCTATTTCTTCGTCTTTCGGCCTCTCACCGCCAAGTTCCAGGCATCTGGCCAGCTTGTCTGCACGGTCTTCTTCTATAGTGAGCCTAAATCCCGTGAAAATATCCAGTATAGCTAACACCTGCCCCGAAACGCATTTAGTATAACTGAACTCATATAAATACTTTTCCATCAAACGGAGCTGTCCTAAGCCTCCTTTTTCTTTACGGAGTCATTAACCAAAGTTATTTGAAAAAAGGAGCTCAAATTAAGCTTTTTTCTTATGTATATTTGGTTTTTTTTTAAATTTTTTTTTCGGGAAAAAAATCGCGAAAAAAACCGTTATGTATA
>JBBSVV010000020.1:0-7225 GCA_038046625.1 archaeon
ATTTTTCACCGAGGAAAAGAACGTGCTCGAATCGCTTTCCGCAAGCTGGGGGGAAACAAGGGGAAAAATAATGCTGGTCATTGTTCCGGCTGCGGGGCTTTTCGCCATTTTTGCGGTAGCGAACGTCACGCTTGTTTACGTTTTTTCCGAGCTCGGAAAACTCGCGGGAATTTACACGGGATTCATTGCGCTTGCGGTGATACTGCCTACTCTGGTGAACGTTTTTATGGGCGCGCTGTATGGGGTTGCGAACAATTATCTCGCGGTGCTGATTCACAAGGAACTGAAATGAGCCGCGCATCAGGGGACGCAACCATGAAAAAAGCAAATGGCACGGAAATGTTTTCGCGGAAGGATGCTCTGCAGGCGGGAAAATTCATCGCCGCGATTGTCGTGCTTTTCCTTTTTTTCGGGTTCGTGTTCTCGCTTTTTCCATTGGAATGGTTCGAGGGGTTCTTTGCTTCCGCGGCTCTCTGGTTCCTGAAATTGCTGGGCTTCAAAGGCGTTGTTGTTGCGGGGGAGCCTGTGCTCGTTTACCTTGATTCTTTTGCCGCGCCCCTCGGTTTCAGTTATTTGTGCACCGGCATTCTCGAATTAACCATCGTCTGGAGCGCAGTGCTCGCGAGCTTCGGAATTGATTTGAGGAAAAGGCTCATCGGGGTTGCCGCGGCGGCCATTGTATTGGTTGCTTTCAATTTTGCGCGCATAATCTCAAGCATTTTGATAATCGCGTGGCTCGGGCTTGACGCGGGCAATTTCTCGCATGACATTTTGTTCAGGGTTTTCCTGTTCGTGGTGATTGCCGGGTTTTACTACGTGTGGTTCGGCTGGGCGACAAAAGCCCAAAAATAGGCTTCTTTTTCTTTTTGGCCAAGCTTTTAGGCTTCTTTTTCTTTTTGGCCAAGCTTTTTCTTTTTTCTTGCAAAGAAAAAGAAAAAGGTTGATTAATATAGAAGTTTTGTTTTTTAGTATTATTATTGCGTTAATGGGTTAATGCGCGGTGTGATGAATGGGAATTTCCGAGTCTATTGGAGGCATTTACGCGGGCATTGAGGGGAAGTTTTACGCCGCAATGGATTTTCTGAGCGACAAGGGAGTGCCCGTTTATGCCGTCATTGATCCTTTGGAGAACCGCGGGATTCCAGCTTTTCCGCTTGCAATAGCCGGCTTTCTGATAGTTGCATTCCTTTTGTACGGCTTTTTCATCCTGCCCTCGCAACAGGCCACGATTGTGCTGTCAATCACGGATGACAGGGGCGCTACCCTAACGGGCGTTTCGCTCAGCGCGATCGATTCCCAGGACAAGGCTATTGAATTGGGTTCAACCACTTTCCGCGATGGGCAGCGCATTCCTTTGAAGCTCGGAGTAGGCTCGAGAATCACTGTGCAGGCATCAAAGGACGGCTACGATTCTTTCACGCGCGAAGTTTATTTCAGCGGCGCGGAGCAGGCCGTTGAGCTCGAACTCAAGAAGCAGGTGAAAATAATCGAGGGCTCGCTGCGCCTCGCGGATTCCGCAACCGGGACCCCTGTTTCGGACGCAAAAATTGTCGCAAGCTTTTCCGGCGGCAGCATACAGTGCTTTGAAAGCGCGACCGAGAACGGGTTTTATACCTGCCCGGGCGTAATTGAGGGCGACCAGACAACGCTGCAGATTACACAGGCGAACTTTGAGCAGAAAAATTTCACGACAACAATGCATAGCGATTCCCCCGATGAAGTCGAACTTGTTGCGAAGGCAAGCGCATCCTCGGGAAAATCAAATCTCATTGCCAGGGTTTATGATTTTGATTCGAGGCAGCGCCTCGGGAACTTCACCCTCAAGGTTTACGATGCCAAGGACAACGAGCTCATAACGGAGGCCGCTGAAACCGACAATGACGGCGAGCAGGCTGAAAAAATTTCCAAGGGAACAAGTGTGAGGGTCGTGGTGCAGAGAAGCGATTACCTGACTTACGATTCGGGGTTGGTCGGGGAAAACATTACCCTCAGGGATGCCGAAACCATAAAGGATTATTACCTCAAGCCCGGCAAGAACGCGCTTACTGTCGGCGTCATTGATGTTACCGGAAGGCCGCTGCCATCAATCAGCGTGAACCTATACAACAACCTCGGCGAACTCATTGGAACGCAGGACACGGGGCTCGCGGGCGAAGCTATTTTCGAGAGCCTCTCAACGGAAACCATTTATTACGTGGCAGCATGGCAGAACAAGTTCATTCCCGCAATTGAAACAATCAACCTGAATGTGAAGAACCGGACCAACCTTGTGCTTGAAAGGGCGACTGCGCAGAACTCCGGTTCGCTCACGGTTTACACTGTTGATGAGAAGAACAATGCAATGAACGGCGTTGCCATCAACTTTTCGGAACAGACGGACAAGAATGGAGCCATTCCGCTCGGAATCCCGACGCAAAAAAGCGACGCAACAGGAAAGCTTTCAATACTCGTTCCATTGAACAAAAGAATCCTTGTCACGGCAACGAAAAGCGGCCTGGAGGGCGAAGCAACCGTGAATGTGCAGGACACGTTCAACAACGAGGCATTCATTACAATGAGGAAGCCCTTCTCGCAGGTGAGCCTCAAGGTGCTTGATGCCGCGGGAAAAGAAGTAAGTGGCGGCAAAGTGACAATTGTTGCGGGAAAGAATCTGCTCTTCGAGGACAGTTACACTGCAGGCGGCGTTGTGTTCAACCCAAAGGAGAACAAGTATGTCACGGTCACTTATGAAGATGCTGATGGAAAAACTTTTGACGAGGAAGTTTATGTCGAGGGCAAGGATGAGGTCAGCATTTCTCCGACGGGAAAAACCGGCGAAACAACTTCTCCTGATATCGGGTTCCAGGGCGTGTTCAACATTGACGGCTCGCAGGCCCAGGGAATCTCCAAGGGCGTTGATTATTTCCTGAAGTTCAAGGCAGTGTTCGCAGAAGGGACAACGGACAACGGCTTTCACGTGCGTTTGGGCGAGGACAGCGTTAATTTTGCGGACTCGCAGGACGCGGGCATAACCGGTTTTTCGGCTCCCGGAGCAAGCAGCTTTTACGCAAGGAGTTATTCGCCACAGCCATCCCCGGGATTTGAAGCCCTTGATTACTCGAATTCGGGCTCCGAAGGCGCGTACAACAAGTGGCTCGAGCTTTACTTCAAGAGCGGCGGAGAAAAAATAATCAAGGTTCGCGTGAAGGCAAAGGAAACTTCTTCGAGTTCTGAAACCGAGGTTCATTACCGCGCGTGGAGCGCAATAGGCAGCACTATTTACAGGAACCCGGAGGACCCTGAACTGGGAAAAAGCGTTTACTCGCAGAACAGGACATCGCTGTACGCGCAAACCGGCGTCGGGAAAATCAGGATACTTGAATCAAGCGCCACATGCGCGAACGAATTGTGCGCGAGCTACAAATTCATAAGGAGCGACGGCTCGGAATTCGGGCCGGATAATTTCAAGGCGGCATTGAACGGCATTTACGCCCTTGAAATAAATTTGAGCCCGGCAGACGCGCGCGACATTACAGTGAAGGCATCTACCTCGAAGACAAAGCCGAAAATCGCGTTCCAGGGCTATGGCATAGAGAATTTCTCCGATTTCCCGGACACGAACAGCTCCGACACCTCGATTCAGGTTGACCATGTTTCCGTTCTGCCGAAAGAGTCGACATCCGTGAGGCTCTACTTCAAGACCAAGGAAAAGGAGAACTCCGGAATAACCCTGCAGCTCATTTCAGGCGAAACCATAATCAACGAGCAGTTCTACTTCGAGATTTTCAGGGAGCGCACAATGGTGCTCCGCACGACCCCCGAAAACGTTGTTTTCGGCGAGGACTTTTCAATAGGCCTCACGGGCGATGATTCGCTGCCCGTGGAAAACGCGCAGATAAGGATCCAGAACGAGGCAGGGGATGATCTTGAAACAATTGGCGGCAACGGCGCCGTCGGAAAAGGCACGAACGGAATGTACGCAATCAAGAACACATTCGGTTCCGGCACAATAAGATACGAAATCACTGCGCCGGAATTCAGGGCACTCGACGGAACCATAAGCATAACCAAAACAGGAATGCTCTCCTTTGCGGATGCACAGGTGTCCCTAATCATAAGGAAGGGCGAGAAGAATGTTGACAAGTTCATTGACCTCGTGAACAACTCCAAGCAGAACCTGAACAGCATCACTTTCACGGCCGAACCCATAGGCGCGCTGCCCGATGGATTGGCAATTGAAATTTCGCCCCTTTCGGGTTTGCAGGCCGGCCAGACGCAGAGGATTTCGGTAAGCGCAAAATACACGGGCGAAAATGACAGCGCGCATGGAGCCGCAAGGATTATTGCGCGCGCAAAAACAGAGAGCGGCTTCAGTGTTGTTGCGGAAACGCGCGCGGTAATTGATTACAACCCGAAGATAAGTTCCGACTGCCTCGAGTTCAGCAAGGATAAGCTCGCGGTTTATGTTGCCTCGGGTTTCGAGGACCGCCCCTACTATGACAACAGGTATGGAACCCTTAATTCGACCGAACCGACGAGTTACTACAAGTACAACAATTTCTCGGCATCAACGACAGAAACTTTCACTGCAAAGCTCGCGAACAGGGCGGAGTGCCAGCTTGACCTGGAACTGACGGCGCAGGTTGTTCCGCGCGGCCAGAAAACCGACGGCATTGAGGTTGACCCGGAACAGATAAAGGTTTCGCCGCAGCTCTCGGAAACACAGGGAAACAGGGCAGACATCGACGAGGTTACGATAAGCATTACGAACAAGCTCCTCAGGAACTATCCAGGAAAGCAGAAGTTCAGCTTTGACCTCGTTTACAAGGGAAGCGATTTCGAAAAGACCGTTTCTTTGGATGTTTACATCTGGAACCCGCGCTACGCGCTCCAGATGACAAACAATATCGAATTGTTTTTGGGCCCGAACGACCGCGGGCAATACGCGGCGCAGGTGCCCCTCTTCATAAGGAACATCGGGGAAGCGGACATAGAAAATGTCGACATAAAGGTTTCGAGCGCGACCTCCCGCGGAAACGTGGACATAAGGATTGACCCGCCATTCGCGATACAGTTCCTCAAAAAAGGGCAGGCGATTCTGCCGCCAAAAACAATTCTTGCACAGGCCCTGCGCAATGAGAAGACCACTCTTGTGGACACGAAGGAGCTTGACGTTACGGGAGTAATCAATGGCACGACATTCAACTTCGGGCCAATAATTGTGACTTCGCACATTTCCGCGGAAGGCTGCCTCATCGCGGTCCCCGGAAACGTGAGCTACATCAGCACGAAGAGCGATGA
Organism: archaeon; assembly: GCA_038046625.1. Taxonomy (GTDB): domain Archaea; phylum Iainarchaeota; class Iainarchaeia; order Iainarchaeales; family Iainarchaeaceae; genus Iainarchaeum. Next base: position 5,281 of record JBBSVV010000020.1, read on the forward strand.
AGGCGCGATCTCGCAAAGCATAAGCCTGCGCAACACCTGCGCGGAGCCTGTAAGGGTACGTGAAATCTCGCAGGCGCCATTGGGAAACAACAGGCTCTCAATAAGCCCCGCGGACATGGTAATTGCGCCGGGCGCGGAAGCAAAGGCCGAACTCATACTTGAGAAGAAGGAGGATTTCCAGGGGCCGGCTGTCCCTGTTTACATAAAGGCATTTTTGCCGAACAGCGGAACCACAATAGAATCCACTCCAATCATTGTGGATGTGAAGCTCGGGAAATATGTCAAGGAAGGAACCGCGGCAACGGAGCGCGTCACATTGAATGTGTGTGGAGGCGGGACAAAGGATGTGAGGTTCCCGATAATCGCGGCAGGAAACTCGCCGCTCTGCGACTCGAGTTACTGCGACGCGCAGCAGCTCGCGGCTTATTTGGTTGACAGGATTGATTCAAAAATCACCGATGCGCAGAAGCAGATACAGAGCAAGAGTTCCGAAATCCAGAACGCTTATTGCTCGCAACAGGAGCTCGCGCGCGGCTACTGCTCTTTCGACGGTCTCGGCGTGAAGAAGGAAACGTTCTCCGTTTACATGGGGCAGGACAATTTAAGCACGGCGCTTTTGCAGAAAGCCATTGACAAGAAAACCGGCATAATCAGGGACTTCAGGGCGGACTTCATCAGCGGGGACACGGGCGGCGAGTACCTTGGGGGCTACAGCAGGCAGGTTTTCCTGAACAGCAACTTCAGGGGATGCGGAAGATACACAATAACACTCAATGGCTCTGTTGCGGTGCAGGGCGCGAGGCTTGTGCCTGAACTCATGAACATGGTCGTTGACATTACGCCTGACTCAATCGACGGGGGAAGCGTCCGCGAGGAAACGGAGCAATGCCTCGCGCGCATACAGAACATCTCAAATTTCCTGCCGCGGGATGACGGCCTCACGGTCTCGGAGAAATATGACTCGTGGCTCGGGGTTGTGCAGGCGCGCGATGAAAAGCTTGACGGCCTCGCAAAGGACGTTGCAAAAACATTGTTCGGTTCGGACCAAAGGGCGACGCAGAGCGTTTCAGGCTCGAACACCTTGAAGCTTGATTTCGGGAACGAAGAGGGCTATATTGTCCGCGTTGAAATGGACAAGGTCATTTCCGAGAACCCTGTTACAATAAGTGCTTACATCAAGGAAAGCATTGGAAGCGACGACCAGCTGCAGAAGGACATTGCGAAAGAGGCTGGCCAGGCAATCAAGGATTTGCGCGATAACGTGGTTGAAGGATGCATAAGCCAGGACGAAAGCTACATGCTTTTGAAGAGCACGAGCAGCTTTGAACTGCCAGTCTTAAAAGTGACTGGGCCGCTGAACGTGCTTTACAATGCGCCCCAATGCGTTGATGTGAATGTGACTAGCAAGTTCACTGACAGCGTTTCGCTTTCCGCACGCAAGTTCTCGCAGTTCGACGGGATAAGCGCTGACAGCCCATACTTTGCCGCGGCTCCCCCACAGGGCGCGGCACCCAATCCGGGCGCGAAGATTACGCAGCTGCAGATTGACAAGCAGGACAAGAAAACAAATTCGTACGTTGGAGAAGCCATGGTTTGCGTCACGGGAAACGCGCAGCTGCAGCAGGCGCAGGGCAAAAAGATTATTGTTACCGCGCAGAGGACTTCCGGAGAAGGCAAGAAGCCGATTGAAACCGAGGTGGAACTCAATGTGTGCGGCGTTTATCCCTTGGACTTACTGGGCAAGGTCAAGGGCAAGCCGAACGGCGAGTATTACGCAACGGTCGTGTGGAAAGGGAACCCCGACAAAATACTTTTGAGTGATTTGCCGAAACTCGCGAGAGCCGAAGAGGTCGCAAAAACCAGCAACAGCATAATCGATGGAAAGCAGAGCGTTACTCAGGGCGACCCGCCTGAACTGGTGCAAAAAAAGAGAAAGGCTTCATAC
>JBBSVV010000021.1:0-11354 GCA_038046625.1 archaeon
TTATTGAATCGTTTTCAAAGCGCGGAATCACGTGGAAGTGCAGATGGCGGATAACCTGCCCGGAAACAGCGCCGTTGTTCTGCAGCACGTTGAATCCCTGCGCGTTCGTTGCCTTCATTGTTGCGGCGCCGATTTTCTGCACCGCCAAAATCAGTTCCTTGAGTTCCGTGCTTGGAATGTCAAGGAGCGTTGCGTAGTGCTTTTTTGAAATCACGAGCGAGTGCCCATTTGCCGCGGGGCTGATGTCGAGAAAAGCCAAAGAATTTTCGTCCTCGTAGATTTTTGTGCTCGGAATTTGCCCCGAAACTATTTTGCAGAAAATGCAGTTCTCATCCAAAGCAAAAAACCCTGAATATTAATGCGCTTTTGGTTGTTTTAATTTTTTGCCTAAGCAGTGCTTTTGCTTATGTCAACAACCTTTATCCAGAACTGGAGCGTTTTTCCCGCGAGCGGGTGGTTGAAGTCTATTTTCACGGAATCGGCATTTACATCAACAACAGTAACCGGGCGGCCTGCGCCGGCCATGAGTTTCGTGCCAATGCCAATATTGAGGTCCTGAGGCATGAGGTTCTTTGAAACCCACTGGATTGCGTTCTGGTCAACTTCGCCATACGCCTTTTCAGGCGGAATAGTGATGGTTTTTTCATCGTTGAGCTTCATTCCGAGAACTGCCTCGTCAAAGCCGGGAATCATCTGGCCCGCGTCAACAGTGAACTCCAAAGGTCCGCGGCCCTCGCTCTTGTCAAAAATTTCTCCGGTATCGGGGAATGTTCCCACGTACTCGACTTTTACTGCGTCTCCGCTTTCAACTTTAGCCACTTTCACCACTCCGTTCTGGTTGCTGTTTGTATCAATATTATCTGTAATCACGACGTTTCCGGTCGCGTTTTGGCCAGGCTGTTGTGCCTGCTGTGCGCATCCTGAAACCAGGAGAATTGCCGCAACGATTCCTATGAGGAAAATTGTTTTGGCTTTCATTTGCATTAAGTTTTTCTCCGAGAAACAATTAAAATACCCCTTGTCGACACCCCCCGAAAGGAATGAATTTAGTGGCTGTGCCGCGGGTTTGGGCGTAACGGTTTTTAAACCGTTAACAAACTTTAATTGTAAAGAACCAAAATTCGCGCGTTGTTGCGGCATTTTGGTTTAAGCCCCTTTTAGGTGGGTCGGGGCGAAAAAAGTTTTTTTTTGGATTCTGGATTTTTTGGGGTGTTTGGCATTTTCCTTGAACTCGTTATTGGAATAGGGGTTTTGGCGCTTTTGGTTGCAGTGGGTTTTGCCTGGTATGTGTTCAGGCAGGATTCCGGCACAAAGGAAATGCAGGAAATAGCGGGTTACATAAAAGAAGGTGCCGAGGCATTTGTAAAGAGGCAGTACACTACAATTGCAATACTCGCGGTTGTAACGGCAATAATACTTTTCGGTGTTTACACGTTTGTCGGCGATCCTGATTACGCCTTTAAAACCGCTTTTGCCTTTATTCTGGGCGCTTCGTGCTCCGCAATAGCCGGAATAGTGGGCATGTACACTTCTGTGAGGAGCAACCTCAGGACCGCGGCTGCGGCAAGGATTTCCACCGCACGCGCACTCAAAATGGCTTTGCTTGGCGGAGCCGTTTCCGGCATATTTGTTGTCGCGCTCTCGCTGATTGGCGTTGCCTCGATTTTCTGGCTGTTCGGTGCGGACCCGACTAAAACCCCTTTCATGATTGTTGGTTATGCTTTCGGCGCGTCTTTCGTTGCGTTGTTTGCCCAGCTCGGCGGAGGAATCTACACCAAGGCTGCTGACATTGGCGCGGACTTGGTTGGAAAGGTTGAAGCGGGAATTCCGGAAGACGACCCGAGAAATCCTGCTGTTATCGCTGATTTGGTCGGGGACAATGTGGGTGATTGTGCAGGGCGCGGAGCTGACTTGTTTGAGTCAACCGCTGCAGAGAATATAGGCGCAATGATTTTGGGTGTTGCGCTTTACCCTGTATTTGGAATCAACGGTGTCTTGTTCCCGCTTGTTGCGAGGGCATTCGGCCTCATTGCATCAATAATCGGGATTGCCCTTGTTAATGCGGGCGATAAAGAGAATCCAATGTCCGCACTGAATAGAGGTTATTACATTGCGAGTTTCCTCTCGGCGATTTTCCTTTACCTTGTCACGATGCAGATGCTCGGCAACATATGGTTCTTTTATGCGGGCCTTGTTGGTTTGGTGATGAGTATCTTGTTCGTGTTCATTACACAGTATTACACCGAGTACACTTACAGGCCCGTGAGGAGCATTGCGTTGGCATCAACGACAGGGCATGCGACCAACATCATTACCGGCTTTGCGGTTGCGCTTGAGAATACTGCCTTGCCCGTGCTGGTGATTTCGGTTTCATTGTTCTTGTCATACACTTTCGGCGTTGAATCTGGCGTCCCTCACGGCGGCCTTTATGGAACGGCCGTTGCTACAATGGGCATGCTCGCAACCGCAGCGTACATACTTGCAATGGATACGTTCGGCCCGATTGCGGATAATGCTGGTGGAATTGCACAGATGTCAAATGCTTCAGAGAAGGTGCGCAGGAACACCGATGTTTTGGATGCGGCCGGAAACACCACCAAGGCCCTTACAAAGGGTTACGCGGTTGGCTCGGCTGCGCTCGCGGCTTTCCTTTTGTTCTCCGCTTACATGGATGAGGTCTCAAGGCTTACCGGAAAAGTGTTTGACACAGTGAACATTGCCGAAGTGAATATTTTCATCGGCGCGCTTCTCGGGGCAATGCTGGTTTTCCTGTTCAGTTCCTTTGCGATAAGCGCTGTGGGGTCGACCGCGGGATTGATTATTGAGGAAGTGAGGCGCCAGTTCAAGGACAAGAATATTATGAGCGGCAAAAAGAAGCCTGATTATGCGACCTGCGTTGACATTACCGCAAGGGGCGCATTGAAGAACATGATTTTGCCCGGGGCTCTCGCAATTTTGTTCCCGATTGCCGTGGGAATCATTCTCAAGGCCGAGGCGGTTGCGGCTTTCCTCATGGTTGGAACAATTACAGGAATCCTCATGGCGATAATGTTCAACAATGGCGGCGGCGCGTGGGACAACGCGAAGAAGTACATTGAGCTCGGCGCGCACGGCGGAAAAGGCTCTGACGCACACAAGGCCGCGGTTGTCGGCGACACTGTAGGAGATCCCATGAAGGACACCGCCGGCCCGAGCATCCACGTGCTCATAAAATTGCTTGCGACAATAACATTGGTATTGGCTCCTCTTTTCATTTAAGCAAAAGATTAAAGCCAATTACTTAACTTTTTGTCAAATTTTTTGTTCAGGGCTTTTTTTGACTTTGGCGCCCCTAATATTGCACATTTATATATTGCTTTGAATATTATGGCATTAAATGGTTCCTAAGAGACGCTTGGCTTTTGTGCTTGCCTTTTTAACATTGTTAGGCGTGGCTTTTGCCCAGGAACCAGCGGCCGGAGTTTCTCAGCCCCAGCCTTATGCTGATAACCAATCAATGGGCATAAGTGGCCCTGATTTTGGGATGCCGAGCGGGAGCTTTGCCGACCCGGATTATGTTGCCCAGGAGAAAATGATTGAAAGCATGACTGTAGCCTACAATTGGATTGCGCTCAACAGCACGAAGTTTGCATCCGGGTGCGGCACGGACAAGCCTGCCCTGGCCGCGGAACTCGTTGGCGTGATACAGGCGGCGCAGGAAACTTCAAAGGTATGTACGCAGCTTGCTTCCGAGGCTTCACAATGCAATCCCGAGATTTTTTGCTCGATGTTCAATTCCGGCCAGTTGCCGTTTCCCCCTGAGATGAGAGCTGCCCTCAAAAAAGCCGGTTATGATCCAAGCACTTTGAAAGTGAGTGACATTACTACCGATGTGGCTTACAATGTCTGCATTTCCATGGCCCAGCCGCAGATAGACCAGCAGAAACAGGCCACAGAGAATGCAAAGGCCAAGATACAGGAACAGTTGCCCGCATTCAGGGCTAAGTGCGAGGAATTCAAGAAGTGGAAGGAGAGCGGCCAGGGAAACGAAATAAGATTGCCTGATTTTGGCCAGTTCCCCCAGGGACAGCAGAACGGCCAACAGCAGGGGCAGCAAATTGATAATTACGTTTACCAGCCGCAGCAAAACCAGCAAGGCCCACAGGGCGGGTGCCAGGGACAGCCGCCTGATTGCGGGCAAAATGGGGGGGCATTCTGCGACAACGGCAACTGGGTTTGCCCCGTTGCTGGTGGTTCAAATGGGCCGCCTCAGGAAAACCAGCAGCCTCAGCAAGAGCAGCAACCGCAAGAACAGCAGCAGCCAGTGGAGCAGCCAACGGAGCAGCCCCCGCAAGAATCGCAACCTGCTCCAGAGTCTGCTCCGGCGCCAGAGCCGGCTCCTTTAGGCGGCGGAGTCCAGGCGATTGGGGATAATGTTTTGAAAACCATTTCAAGTGTTCCTGTTACCTGGTTTGTTCCCCTTATTTTCGGGTCCGCGCTCCTGGAGGAGTTTGTGCAGCAACCAACGGTCTGCGGCGACACCATGTGTTCCTGGGATTCTGGCGAAAATGACCGGAGTTGCCCGCAGGATTGCAGGGGAGGCGGAAATGCCGGCGGCGGTTATGGCAACGGTAGTGGCGATGGATATGGCGATGGTGGCGGTTATGGCCGGCAGTATGCACCCGGCACCGGGCCAGGCATGCAGCAGGGGCAACAGGGACCGCAGGGACAGCAAAATAGGCCAGGCGGGCCGGGACCGTCGCCGGAAATGCTTTGTGGCATGAGTGATGATGAAATAGTTGAAATGTATTCGCAGGGAAACAGGGGCGGGCCCCAGCAGGCGGAAGTGGAGTACAGGTGCAAGACTGAGTCCGGCAGGATTGTCCAGGAGATGAACAGGTACAAGCTCGAAATTGCGAGGTGCAATGCGGATGCTGCTCTTGAATGCGCGGCGAAACAGCAGGCAGTCACCAAGTGCAACGAGATGAAGGACAACCCGGAGAAAGCCGCCGGCCTTGTTGTAGATAACATGTGCAGGCGATTTGGAACCCCGGTTGCCGCAGGTTCGAGCGATGAACTCTATCAGGTTGCGAACAAGTGGTACGACGAGGATCCCGCTCTCGCGAACCAATTAGGCGACACGGCCGACAAGACCGCGGAGGACCAGAAAAAGCTTGACATCGGAAGCTACCTGTTCGGTAACGGCGATTATGGAGCCAAGCTCAAGGAGAGGGCCGCAAAGCTGCGCGAGATAAAGGCCAGGCTCGTGAGCAACAACGTGAATGACCCCGAAACAATCGCGACCCTTGATGCGCAGGCAACCGAGCTCGAAACCGAGGCAAGCAAATTTTCGAACTTCTTTGACATGGGCAGAATCGGCTACATGTTCAGGTAAAAAACCGGCTGAAACTTTTGCCCTTCAACAGGGCTAAAAATAATTTTTTTCTTTCAAGCCACAACATTTTAAAACATCTCGCTGTGTTTTTAGTCATGGCTAACCCGTGGCACGATGTTCCGTTCGGCAAAAAAGCGCCGAAAGAGATTCAGGCAATCATTGAGGTTCCGAAGGACAGCCGCCTTAAGTATGAGCTGGACAAGGATTCCGGCCTCATGAAGCTGGATAGGGTTCTTTATTCTGCGGTGCATTACCCGGGGGATTACGGTTTTATTCCCCGCACTTACTGGGCTGATGGGGATCCGCTTGACATAATAATCATTTCGAATTTTCCGGTTTATCCCGGCACAATAGTTACTGTGCGCCCGATTGGGCTCATTGACATGTTTGATGGCAAGGAGCGCGATGACAAAATAATTGCGGTGCATTCAGGTGACCCGCGCTTCAATGAATTCAAGGATGTTTCCGACCTTCCAGAACACATGCTTCTGGAGATAAGGAATTTTTTTGAAACCTACAAGCACCTGCAGAACAAAAAGGTCAAGGTTCTAAGCATCAAGGGCGCAAAGGCCGCGCACAAATGCATTGAGAAGGGCATAAAGCTCTACACGCAGAAGTTCCAGGGAAAATAATTATTTTTCTCATCTTGCGATTTTGTATTCCTAATAAGGCATTGCAGATGCCTCGATGGTGCCCTTTTCGCGCGGGCTTGCGCGACGCGGAGGACGAGATTCTAACCCGCCCCCGCGGATGCGAACCCGCTGACCTTTGCTCATGTGTCGTGGGTGATTATTTTAATTGTGTTTTTGTTTTCTGGTATTATGCTTACATTTTTGCTTTTGCTGAGTTTATAGTATTCTGTGATGTCCGGGGGGAAAGTGATTCCAAGGCTTCCTCCAGTGGAAATTATTCGCCTTTTGAATGTGAACCTCTTTTTTGCGCGTTTTGCGCTTTCTTCCACGATTTTTCCTGTAGCAAATTGTTCCCCGCACTTGGCGCACTTGTATATCGGGTCATCCCTCAACACTATAAGCCCGTCAAATAATTTTACAGTGGCCTTTGCCAGCGTTGCTTCGCCTTCGCAAATAGGGCATTTCATTTTTGTTTTGACAGCCATAAATCAACCTCCCTGTCTTTTGATTCCCATAAAGTAATGACTATAATGTTTTTTTTGTCCTCTGCTTTTTGGATCGTAAAAAACTTCTTTCCAACGGTCCCGATTGTTTCGAATTTTCTCTTTCTGTACTTCTGGTCAAACCCCTTGTTGATTCTCACCTGCTGCTTCCTGATGATTTCCTCGAGTTCCGTTCTTGAAAAACCATGCAGCAAAGACCGTTCGATAAACCGCTCTTTTGCATGTACTGTCCAGAACACCTCCATGAAACCACTGGGATAATTGTGCACATACCGATATTTAAGGCTTTTGAAATTGTAGTGAAAAAGTAGAGAATCGCGGAGGACGAGATTCGAACTCGCGCTCCCTTTCGGGAACCTGGTGGCTCTCCTGTCCTGCCCCAACTTTTTCTTTCTTTGGGGCAACTTACACCTTTCTTTCTTTTCTAAAGAAAGAAAGGGGCAGGGCTCAAGCCAGGCGCATTGGACCGCTCTGCCACCTCCGCAACCTTTTTTCTTTTCCTGCAGAAAAGAAAAAAGCTTGACCAAAAAAGAAAAGGGCTTGCAAATGGATTTTAAACTGCCCCAAAAAAGAAAGAAAGCCTGAATAGGGTTAAAAACGTTGGCGCAAAAGCCTTTTCCTGCTTTAAAGCCTTTTGAGTTCCTCTATGGCTTTTTCTACCCCCTTTGGGTTCCTGAATATGCCTGTTCCCGCAACCAGCACGTCAACGCCTGCCTCGGCGCATTGCTTTGCTGTTTCCAGATTGATTCCGCCGTCAACCTCAATCTCGCATTCGAGTTCCTCCGAATCAATTTTTTTGCGCAGCGCGCGGATTTTCTGCAGCGCAAGGGCATTGAATTTCTGGCCCCCAAAGCCCGCCTGAACGCTCATCACCAATGCGAGGTCGACCTTGTCCAAGTAAGGGAAAATTGTTTTGGCTTCGGTCTGGTTGTTGATTGCGATTCCGGTTTTCATTCCGTGCTCTTCAATCTGTTCAATTATTGCGAGCGGCTTGTTGGTAGCTTCTATGTGGAAAATCAGCAATTGGTTTCCGAGCTCCGCGAACTCTTGAACGTATGTTTCGGGATTTTCAACCATGAGATGCGATTCGAAAAAGAGCTTTGTTTTCGGCCTGAGTTCTGAAATCCTTTTTTTGTCAAGGCCTTTGTTCGGAACGAACTTTTTGTCCATGATGTCAAACTGTATCCTGTCCGCCTTCGCGAGCTTCGGGAGCCATTCCCGCCATTTCGAGAAGTCCGCGTCAAGCACCGAGGCAGCAACTTTGGCCATGGATAAAATAAGCGATGGTTTGATTTAAAGCTTTACTAAAGGTTTTGGGAGTGAGAATTTCCGGGCAATTTCCGGCGAACCTTTACTTCAGCTCTTCCGCGCCGGGAATTTGCGTTTCTTCGTTTGGCACGGAGCAGTAAGCAATCCACTTTCCAATTTTTTTTGAAAAGCATTTGGATCTTATTTCAACAAAAGGAATTTGTGTCGGTTCCTGTGCGAAAGCAAATCGCACCAATTTTTTCGGGGGCTTTCCGCGCTGCGTAACCTTGGCCACAATTTCCTGGCCCAGGAAACAGCCTTTTGTGAGCGAAACCGCGTCGCGCCAATCAGTATTCATTATCATTTCGTTCCCGAATTCAAGACCCTGCATCGAGATTCCGTTTTCCAAGCGGAGGCACAAAAATTCTTTTTCATTCATTTTTATGAATCCTTTGGGTTCTTTTTCAGCGATAAATATGAAATAGTTTTTTTCGGGAATTAAAATGCCGTGCTCCGTCGGCTTTTCGGTTGTGAAGAAAACTTTTTCGCGCATTTTTTCTGCCCTGCATTTACCCAGCATCAAGTAAGTCTTCATTGCTGCCAAGAATTTTTCCGAATATTTTGCGTTGAGCGCAATGGTCACTTCCTTTCCATCGAACCTCTGGTAAAAAACCGCCACGATGCGCCCGTAAACGTCGAGCAGCGCGTTTCTCGTTCCTTCGCGCGTGTTGGTTGTTATTCCGTTGAATAGCTTTTCCGCGTCCCCGCTTATCCTGAAAGCGACGAACGGCAATTCGAAGCAGTGTTTCATGCATTGATTCGGGCTGCTAGTGGTTTTAAAGTTTCCCGCTTGTGAACAACCCAATACCCTAACGGGCATTCCGTTGACGGGAAGTAACTTTGCGGCTCAGAATTTGAACGGGTTGAAATCCGTTTTGTGGTCGTAAATGTCGCTCGATTCCTCTTTTTTCAGGAAATCCGTTATGGCGTATGTTACTGGGGTGAACAGGGCTTCTATTCCGACCTTAAATACATAGTTCGAAACCACCAGCGCAATGAATATTTCCATAGGGAGTTCTCCCCAGAAAGCTATTGCGGAAAAGAGAATAGTGTCTACTGCTTGCCCCACAACTGTCGAGCCAATTGTTCTCATCCAGAGGTATTTTCCTTTGGACCATATTTTCATTTTTGCGAGCACGAAGCTGTTCGAGAATTCTCCAGCAAAGTATGCTATTAGGGATGCGAGTACAATGCGCGGCACAACTCCTAAAATCGCGTCGTATGCTGCCTGGTTTTCCCAGCCTTGGGCCGCGGGCAATAAGCCAACTATCGCGAACACTATTGACATTACGAGTGCGACTGCAAACCCGGTCCATATTACTTTTCTCGCCCTGTGGAAACCATAAACTTCGGTTAAAATGTCGCCGAAGATGTAGCTTAATGGAAAAAGTATTGTGCCGCCGTCGAAAGTGAATGGCCCGAGCACGAGTATTTTTGTGGACGCGATGTTGGATATGATTAGTACGCCTACAAATAGGCCGGTTATCGTGGCGAAGTACCTGTTGCCTTTTTCTTCGTCCATTTTTTTCACTTCATTGTTTTCAGGAATTCTTTTTGCCTGAATTTCCCTTTAGTTATTTGTTCCCTGATGCGTTTAACAAGGTTTTGCGTGAACCACAGGTTGTGGAAGCTCAAATACTTCTGCGCGTTTTCTTCCTTGGTGCGGAACAAATGATGGATGTATGCGCGTGAATGGTTTTTGCACACGAAGCACCCGCATTTTTCATCAAGCGGCTTTGAATCCAGCCTGAAAACCGCGGAATCAATGTTTATGTTCCCCTTTGAAGTGAAGGCCCTTCCGTGCCTCGCTGTTCTTGTGGGAAACCTTGAATCGAAACAATCAACCCCGAGTGCAATTGCCTTCACCAAATCCTGTGGCGAGCCAACTCCCATCAAGTAGCGGGGCTTTTCTTTTGGAAGCAATGGAAGCGCGGTGTTTATTGCGTCGTACATTTTTTCCAATGGTTCGCCGATTGCAAGGCCTCCCAAAGCGTTTCCGTCAAAATCCAGTTCCGAAATCTGCTGTGTGCTTTTTTTCCTCAAGTTTTCAAAGATTCCGCCCTGGCATATCCCGAAAAGCAATTGTTCCTTGTTCTTATGCGCTTCCTTGCATCGGCTAGCCCATTCCGCGGTCCTTTGCGTGGCCTCGGCCACCCTCTTCTCCGTAGCTCCCGCAACCGGAACATCATCGAGGCACATTGCAACATCGCTGCCAAGAACATTCTGTATTTGCACCGCATTTTCGGGGGAGTAAAGCATTGCCTTTCCGTCGAATGGGTTCCTGAAGGTAACGCCTTCTTCGCTTAATTTCAGGCAGAATTGTTCGCTCAAAACCTGAAAGCCTCCCGAGTCCGTGAATAATCCTTTTTTCCAGTTCATGAATTTGTGCAGCCCGTGGAATTTTTTTATGGTTTCAACGCCCGGTTTCATGTGGAGTATGAATGCGTTTGAAATCATGCATTGCGTCCCCGCTTCAAGGACTTCCTCGTTTGAAAGGAGTTTCACGGAGCCTTTTGTTGCAACGGGCATGAAGAACGGGGCCTCTATTTTGCCGTGTGCTGTCCTCAAAATTCCTGTGCGTGCCTTTCCACATTCCGCCTCGATGCTGAACTTTTTCATGTATCCATTTCTGCTGCGAAAACCTAAAAAATGCGGGCAAAGCACAATTAAATTCCTGAAAAGCGTGGTATTTTCATGCCGGAAAACAGGGTTGGTGTAATCCTTGCCGCGGGCAAGAGTATTAGGATGGGCGGTGTAAAGCCCAAGCATGTCCAGAGGATTGACTCTTCGAAGCCGCGTTCTTTTGAAAACAACCCTTTTGGGCGGCTTGTTTCGCAGTTCGAGCATTTTGGGATGAAAAGGGCTTTTGCGGTTGTCGGCACAAACCACGAGGACATGTCGGAATTTTTCGGGTTGCCGGAAATTTCTGATTTGGTAAGGAATGTCCGCGAAAATAACGGCGCAATAAATTATTTCGAGTTCGGAGAAAGAGGAATGCCTGTTGAGTTCGTGAGGCAGGATAATCCGAAAAGCTGGCGCGCAACTGCCGAAGCCATTCACTCGCGGCTTGCCGAAAACGAAACCTGCCTCATGTGTTTTGGCGACGTTGTTTATCAGGACCCCACTATAATGAATTCGCGTCTCCTGCCTGTTCATCCCGGGAAGCCTCATCTTACTGTGGGGCACACGGTCATTAATTTAAAGTTGGGGAAGTTCGAGCGGGGAAAAACTTTGTTTGTCGCAAACCGTGGCGCCATAGAAGTGCTGAAAAATAACGATGTTCCTTTCGGCAGCAGGCTTGGGTTGGCGGGTTATGCGAAACTGAAACGGATTTTCAGGAGGAACGGCGGCCTCGCGGACCAGATTCTTACGCGCCAAATAATGAACCTCAACAGGCCAGAGGATAAGTCTCATGCGGCCGGAAAAATCGATAATCCGGTCTGGAGGACGAACAGCAAGAGGCCCAATAAACAAGCACGCGATATTGTTCCGAATCTCGGTGCAATGGCTTTCAGGGCGTGGAGAAAAATGCGCCAC
>JBBSVV010000021.1:11454-23987 GCA_038046625.1 archaeon
TAAGGAAGTAAGCCAGGGATCTGCTAGGCAGTATGGCTTACCCCTTACTCCCAATGCGTATTACTTTTTCCTGCTTTAGTGTTTAAATTCGTTTCTCTGCCCTGAACAAGAAATTTTTTATACTGGGACTTCCTGATTGATGCGATGATTGAAGAGATAAAAAAGCTCGGCCTGAACGAGTACGAGGCGAAGGTTTACCGTTCGCTCCTTTCAATGGGGAAGTCTTCCGCGGTTGCGCTGAGCAGGAGCGCTTCGGTTCCAAGGGCGAGGGTTTATGACGTGCTTTCTACGCTTGAGAAAAAGGGTTTTGTGGTTAAATCGGTTTCGAAGCCGATTGAGTTTGTCGCGGTTTCGCCTTCAAAGGTTTTCGAGGGCCTCGCGAGGTCAAGGAATGAGCGGCTTGTGAAGGAGCTCAAGGAACTTGAGGGTGTCGCGTTTTCGCTTGAAAATTCCTCAAAGGAGAGCGATTTTGGGAGCGAGCAGGCCTGGGTAGTTGATGGCAGGCACAACATTTACTCCCTCATTTCACAGGAACTCGAAAAGTGCGTTGAGAGCGTCCTAATTTCCGCTCCGGACAGCTCAATAAAGCGGAAAAAGGCTTCCTTCAGCAATTATTTTGATGCTTTGGGGGCCAAGGGGGTTAAGGTTATTGCGAACAGGAGGCAGCCCGGCGCCCGCTTCATGGTTTTCGACAAGAATTCTGTGCTGCTTTTCATGACCCCTGAAAAGCAGGATGAGGCGCACGAGCGCGCATTGTTCATAAACAGCCCTTTTCTGGCCGAGTATTTTTATTCGAACGGCAAAAAATAGTTACTTTTTCCTGCTTGCCTTCTTCTTTGCGCGCTTTTTTTTCTGCTTTGGGGTTTCGGGTTCAGATTCCGCGGCCTTTGTTTCGTAAATGCTTTTTCCATTTCCGGTGCCCGGCTGTTCTTTTTCGGTCTCGTGCTTTGAGGCATTGTACGCGCTCATTATAATGAGGCCTATGACCAGCAATACAAGGAACCCGAGTATGGCTGTTGAAATTGTCGCGAGGCTGAACAATCCTGTTCCGACGCTTACAGGTTTTTCAATGACAACATTCTGGTCTGTTCCGGGAGTTTCAGCCGTTGCCCCGGCATACCGGAATACCGCGTTTCTCGTGTAAGTTCCCTCATCAGTTTCGAGGCTGAACGGAACGCTTACCGTTTTTCCCCTCATTTCCTCCGGGATTCCGACAAGTATTCTTGCTTTTACGGTTTCCTTTGCCTGTATGAACCTGTTTCCCAGCTGCACAACTCCGTTGAAGTCAAGCGTTGTTGCATTGAACACTTCAAGCGTTCTGTTGCTGTCGTTGTAAATCTCAAAATTCACTTCAATGTTGTGTTCGAGTCCTTCGACTTCCGTGAAATTGAGGTCCTGTACCCTCAAATCAACTTCTCCCAATCCGAATGATTCCTCGTTGCCCGAAACCTCGAGCTTGAGCTGTGCGCTCGTTCTGAATCCGCGGTCCGTTTCCGCATTGATTGTAATGAAAGTTGTTTTCGGCAGGTCGAATGGCGGCGACACAAAGAAGTTCACTTCCTCCCTTTCTCCCGGCTCGACATTAACCTCGGCCTCGACCATGAAAACGAACGGCTTGTCCGAACCGAGCTTCACGTTTTGTGAAACAACTCCGCGGTTCTCGATTATGAGGGTCTGCTTCTGGCCTTCGCATGTTGCCGCGTCAAGCACAGGTTCAAGGATTATGAGGTCTATTCCGAAGCATCCCGCGTTTGAAAGGTAATTGATGTTTTTTTCCTCGTTGAACTGCACTAGCCTTCCGGAAACCGCCTTCACGCTGTAGGTTTCCTCTGCCTTTGCGTTCGGCGTGCGCACAGTGAAAGGAACTGCTGCCTCTGTATTGGCTTCAACATCAATGCTTGCCGGCCCATTAATCCAGTTCGGCGAGTAACTCAAATTGAATGCCTGCTTTTCGGAACCGATGTTCGCAAGCTTTATGGACTCGTTCTTGTCGACGCCCAGGCAAAGATTAAGCTCCGGCGCAACCAATGCCGCGTTATAACAGTCCGAAACAACTAGGCTGAAGTCCTTCTCGTAAGAAAAGTTCGGCGAATCAAGCCTTACCGTAAAGGTTTTCCTCCCAATGCCGCTTGGAATGATGTCGAGTTCCTGTGAAATCGTTTGCAGCACTTCAGAAAGCTCTTCCGAGTTCCCTGCGTCGAAGTACTTTCCGTTTGTCGTGCGCGAAATTTCCTGCAGCTGTTTTTGCCCGTCCGCATCAATATCAAAGCCGATTGAATAAACCGTTATGCGGTTCTGCGCGAGTTCCTTCGCTGTTTCGGTTATGTTCCCTTCGCATGTTTCCCTGCCGTCGCTCACGAGTATAATTGCCTTCTGCTTTCCTGCCGGGAAATCGGCAATGCTTGCCCTGAGTGCCTGCGCCAAAGGCGTTTTTCCCGCGGGTTTGAATGCGGAAACCCTGTCGGTTATTGCCGGAATATCAAGGTTCTTTACGGGAACAAGCAACTGTGAATCCTCACACAGCGCTCCTTGCCCGAAAACCCTCATCCCCAAATCAACTTCATTGATTTTGTTCACGAGGTTTATGATTGCGGTTTTTGCGACGCCTATTTTTGTCTTGTCCATGTTCTGCTCAATCATCGAGCCCGAAGTGTCCATCAAAAGTTCGACCGCCAAATCGGTTTTCTTCACTGCTCTCGCCTTTTCCGCGAGGTTGCTGACATCAAGCCTTGCCTCGATTGTTTTTGTTTCCCCCGGGCCGATGGAGATTTTCGGGTTATCGAGTTGCGCGCCTATTCCAAGTACGCTCACATCAAGGTCAACTGTTTTTGTGCGGTTGTTCTTGAGGCTGAACTTGTAAACTGGCGCATCCTCAACGCACACATTTTCATTGCCCCCGAGCTTTTCAACCTGGAGGTTGTAGCAGTCCTGCAGATTAACCGTGAACGGCTTCGAGGTCGAGTAATCAAAAAGCGTGCTTTGCAGAGTGAGGCCGAACTCGTAATTTGCGGGCTGCATGGCTGTTTCATTAAGCTTCAATGTTACGCTTTGCTCTTGCCCCGGTTCCAAAGCAATGCCTGTTTTGTCAAGCTTCGCAAACTCCGGGCCTTCAAGAGTAATTTTGTAGTTGTCCGCCAGCTTTCCGTTGTTCACTACCCTTATTTTTGCCTCGCTCGGTGTTTCAAGGCACGCGCTTATTTTGCCCGCATCAAATCCCGCGCCGAGAATCAATTGGCTTCCCTGCCCCTGTTGGAGTACGTACTGCGCATTGTCTTCAGAGTAAAAGTTCGGGTTTACCAGGGTTGCGCGCGCAGTGAATTCATAATTTCCAAAATCGGTTTCGCATGGCGCCTGCACGTGCATTTTCACTGTTTGTGGTTCGCCTTTCTTCACGAGTATGCGCTGTTCCTCCAGAGTGTACCAATCATTCGGGATTCCGCTTATTGACAAGTCAACGCGCTCGATGTTCTGGTTCGGCACAATTGTGTTGTTTGAAACCACGATTTCGTAAGTTTTTTCCTCGCACTGCGTTGCCTCCTGCATTGCAGGCCTCACGTCAATGCCGACAAAATGGCCCTGCTTTACTTCGAGTGAACAGGTTGCCCTTATTGTTTCGGTGTTCTGCACAATGAGTTCCGCACTGTAAATTCCTGGGTCAGCGTAACAATTCGCAACAGTATAAACCCTGAGCTGTTCGCACTCATCCGGCGCAAGCGTTACTCTTCCGGGAAGGACATTGAACCACGAGGCCGGGGTCCCGTTGAAGTATGAAGAATAAGTTTCAGTTGATGCGCTGTTGTTGCAGAGCTCCAGTTCCCTGAGTGAAAGGTCGCACTGCGTTGATACATTGTCGCAGGTTCCCGTGAGTGTTGCTCCGTGCGCGTACGCACCCAGAATAATGGCAACCAATCCCGCAATGACTATTTTCAAGTTCATTTTGCAGCCCTGTTGTAATAAACCCAATCCCCATTTGATTTGTTACTGTTAAGTAGTGACACGCCTATTAGTATGGCGAGGAGAAGTATTAAAATCATAACCCCTCCAAGCAGCGCTTCGCCTTGGGAAAAGGCCGCAAATCCCGTAAAAAAGCCGTTTCCGCTCTCCTTGGTTCCGGCATTGCTGCCGCCTTCCTGGTTGCCCGAATTTTCAGCGTTTCCTGAATTCTGGTTTGCAGGTATGGGTGCTAGGTTCTGTTGCTGATTCTGCTGCGCCTCAACAACCCTGAACCTGAGGCTCTGCCTCTTGGTTATGTTTCCTGCCCGTGCAACAAGGCTTATTGTGTAGTCCCCGAGTGGCGCGTCAAATGCGGGGTTTATGAAGACAAACATTTTCTTTTCCTTTCCAGCGTCAACCTCAATGCTTTTGTCCGAGAGAACAGCCTGTATAGTCCTTGGCACGTTCTCGAGGCCGAGTTTCACGGTTTCCGCGTAATCTCCGTTGTTCCTCACAATTATTTCGAATGTCTGGCCCGAGGTTGCCGAGCATACCCTCGCGTCAAAATCGTTGTTCGCGGCGAATATTTCTATTTTGTGCTCCGCTTTTACCTCAGCCCTGACTTCCTTCTGCTCTGTTTCTTTTGCGTTCCACGCGTAAACAATTATTTTGTGTTCGCCTTTCTTGTCTGACCCCCTTGCTTTTGCAATGAGCTTCACTTTCTTTTCCGCATAAGCAGGAAGGAAAACGCTTGTGCTGGCGATTTGTGTTTCAAGGTCGCTGTCGGCGCTGAGTGAAACGTACTGGCCCTCATCAATGTTGCCCGTGAGGGTTATCGTGTAAGTTTGCTGGCCGTTCCTTTCAATTGTTGCCGTGTTAGGGCTGACATTGAGTGTGAATGCGTCCTCGTTGCATTCCACGAGCCTGAATGTTATGCTCCGTTCGACATACTGGTCCTCGCTCCTCGCGAATACCGGTATGGTGTATTCTCCGGGTGCGGTTGTTTTGTTCGTGTGTATAATGAGGTTCATCTCATCCGACTCGCCGCCGCTGAGCGTTGTTTCGGGGAATTCAAAAACCGGGAGCAGGAGCTGGTGCTCGGCATTGAGCCTTATGGTTTGTGTTCCGCCCGAATTGTTTTCGAGCCTCACGCGTATTTCCTGCGTGTATGGCTCCTTGCACACGTAATAATCGCTTATCCTTGTGATGTCTACCGGATCCTCATTGTCAATTACCTCGATTTCAATTGGTATTTCCTTTACGCCTGTTCCGTAATCAAGCTGCACGAGCGCATCATATGAATCCGTTCTCGCATCCTTGAGGCTTGTGATTGTCGTGGAAAAGGATGTTTTCTCGCCGCTGTTGAGGCAGAATTGCCTTACGCTCGGAGTGACCTTTATTTCGTCCCTCTCGTCGCTGTCCAGAACCGCGCCTGTTTCAAAGCACTGTTTTTCCCTTGTGGAATTTTCAACAGTGAAAGTGATGCCTATTGAGTTTGCGGGCTCTATTGTGACGCGGCTCCTTTCGGCCTCGAAAATTATTTCATCAACATCCGCGATGTCCTTTACCGTTACGTTGAATGAATCCGAGTCCTGCCTTCCCTGTGAATCAGTTATGGTTATCGTGAGCGAATTCATTCCCGCAAGGTTCCTTCCCGGAGCGTTGCAGCTCACGTAGCGTTCAGATTCGATGAAGCAGTCTATGAGCCTGTTGTTTGACTGTGAAGTAAGCGTGTAGAAGAGATTGTTCGCGCCTTCATTGCTTTGCGCGTAATCGCGCAGGTCAACGGACCTGTCAAGGTTGCCGGAATTCTTTGTGATGGTTATGTCCGGAATCCCGCTGATTGTGGGTGTGCCTGCGGCGCTTGCCGCCATGAGCGGTGCCAAAAGTATCAGTGCCATTGCCGTGATTATTGCTGTTTTTGTTTTTGCGCTGTTCATTTTTTCACCCTGAGTTTTGTCTGGTTTCCCGTGTTGAGTATTTTCACGAGCCTTGCAATGAATGCAATCATCAATATTGCGGCTATTATTACGAGGAACGCGTCAATGATGAAGCCAGTGTCCCCGGTGTTTTCGAACATGCTGCCTATTGTTGCGAGGCCCGCAAGCGCCCCCTGTTCATCGCGCTTCACCTTGATTTCCTTTGCAATTGTTTTTCCGCTGCAGCTGAAAACGAGTTCAATGTTCCCTTCGAACGCGCTGTTTTGCGCGAGCTTGGTTTCGAATGCCCTTTTTTCGTACGCCCCGATTGTGAACTCCGTGTTTCCGGAAATGTTCCAGTCCTGCGGGGCCTTTTCAAGCGAAACAAGCCTTGCTGTTTTGCTTTTGTATGAAGCGTTTTCCATTTCCAGGATTATTTTGCCGTCGCTGCCGTTTTGCGCGTCAATTGTTACCGTGCACTCGTCCTTGTAAGCGTAATTCACGAGAATGTTTTTTTCCGCAAGGTTATTGGCAACATCAATCGAAACAACGCCTTTTTGGGTGCTTCCTTCGAGCCCTTTCTGCGGGTAAACCGTTATTTTCACTATTGCGCTTGAGTTCGCTTCCGCGTATTTCGGCGCATCGATTTTGTAATCCGAGGGAAACACAGCCTGGACAGAAATCGGCTGCCTTATTCCTGAGTTGTTTTCAACAGTAAACGCAATCTGTGCAGGGGTTTCCCCGATGGTTATTGAATCAGGAAAGCCGCTTATGAGTGCGCCCGCGTTGGCCACGAAAAGGGCCAGAAAAACCAGTGTTATTGAACCCCACCTCATATAATTCACTCTTTAACCTGAATATGTTATATAATTTGTGTTTAGGTTGTATTTAAAGGTTTGCAGGAAGGTTTTTGCGGCTGAACAGCCAAAATGAAGCGTTTCGGCTTTACTGCCCGGAATCGGCTTTCTTGCCGAAAATGCTCATTATTCCCGCAATAACCAGGGCAAGCACTATAATCAGGCCGAGCGCCAACCCTATGGTTGTGACGAGGTTCAAAAGCCCGGTTGAGCCTGTTTCCTGTGCCGCCGGGGTAACCCCGAACTGCAAAGGAATGTTCGTGTTTCCCGAGTCTGAAGCGACAAAGAGGCTGGTTTCAAGGTTTCCTTCATAACCGTTGTTTTCCAATGTAATTTGGATGTCCTCGCCACTTCTCCAGATGCCTTTTGAGACCTTTTCCATTGAAAGGCCTTCAGGCAAATCAATTGCGTCAATCTCCACATTTGCCAAATCTGTTCCATTGTTGCGCAGCACTATTGTGGCGTTTCCCTGCGTTGTTTCAGGCACGGTTACGGCAGTTATTGACGGTCTCGCGGCGTTAACCTGTACATTGAGGGTGTTTACCCTTGTTTTGTTGCCGTAAGTGCTCCTGATTTCGGAAGTGCCCGAACCATTTTCCTTTCCCCTGATTGAAAGCGTTACGCTCTGTGTCTGCTCCGGGGTGAGGCAAATGCTCGAATTGGAAAGGGTTGCGTCAAACTCAGGTTGGCTCGAAGCGCTCAGGCTTATGCATGTGCTGTCGCCGAGCCCGTTGTAAACCGTTATTGCCGCGCTTTTCGTTTCGCCTTTATTCAGCGCAACAGAGCTTTTGTCCAGCGTTACGTTCACGCTTCCGGATGCAATTCCACCCGAACCATTGCCGGTGCCGCCATCAGTTGTTCCATCTGCGTTGTCATCAACAGTAACCCTGAATGTTTCCCTGATGTTTGTTCCGGAGCAGCTTCTTCCGTCGCTGAACCTTCCGGAAACGCGCACCTCAATGTCGCCGCTCCTGTCACTTGAAACATTCTCGGCGTCAATTCTGAGTTCAATATCTTCGCTGTTGCCTGCTGAAATGCTTGATCTCGGGTAATCATCAACCCTCGCGGAAAAGTACTGGTTTGTTTCGCTCGCGTTTACCGAGCTTATGGTGAAGCTCCTTGAAGAGCCATTGGTTATGCGCACAGTGTGCAGTTTCCTGCTGTTTTCCGGAACGGTTAGGTTCGAAGCGCTGAGTTCAATGTCTCCGCAAACCCCTGAATTGCCGCTTGAGCTTCCAGAGCCGTTGTTTTGTATCCAAACCCTAAATGTTTCGGTTATTTCGGAGAAACCGCATGTGTTCCCGTTCCTGAATTTGCCGCGGAGCTTTACCGTTACCGTTGCTTCGCGGTCGCCTGAAACCGAGAGGCTCCTGAGCCTCAATTCAACTTGGCCCGTGTCATCCGCATTGATGAACCTGTCGAAATCCTCGTCGCTTACCGTTAAATAAGTGCTGTTGTCGCTCACAGAAACGTCCGTTATTTCGAAATAATCATTGCCGAGGTTCCTCGCATCAAAGGTAACGAGCTGCGAATCCAGTTCGTCCATAAAGATTGTCCGTGTTCCGATGTCAATGTCTCCGCAAACCCCTGAAGAGCCGCTGCCGCTTCCCGATTCGACCCTTACAGTGAGCGTATCTGAATCGGTTTGGCCGTCAGTGTCCTCTACCTCTATTGTAATTGTGCTTGTGCCTGTCTCGTCTTCTCTCGGGGCTTCGCAGCTCAAATAATGGTCGTCATCAATGAAGCAGTAAATGAGCGAAGTGTCTGACTGCCTTGAAATCCTGAAGTCAAGTTCCGAGTCCGAGTCTTCATCATCCGAAGCGTAGCTGAAGAGGTTGATTACCCTACTCCTGTCTCCGGCATTTTCCGGGATGCGAACATCGGGGAGGCCGCTTATTCTAGGCGCGTCGCTGTCATTGCCGTTGTTGTTTCCGTTCCGGTTAACCGTGATGTTTGCCGAGTCGCTCGCGCTCGCACCTTGAGGGTCTTCAACCCTGATTGTTATCGTGTTCGTTCCGTTGGTGTTCTGCGAGGGCGCATTGCAGCTCACGTAGCGGTTGCTTTCAATGGAACAATTTATGAGTGAGGCGTTCGTCTGGGTGAGGCTGAATGAGAGCTGTGAACCAGCGCTTTCATCGTCGCTTGCATAATTGAAAAGGTCGATTATCCTTGACTGTGAACCCGATGTTCCACTAACTTGTATGTCAGGAACACCGCTTATTCCGGGCGCGCTGTTGCCGCTTGTTATTGTTGCGCCCGCATAATTCGAGAGCGCCGACATGTTTGCGGCTCCGTCAACTGCCTGAACCTTGTAATAGTAAGTTCCCGGTGAAAGGCCCCTTACAACGTATGAGCTTGTCGGTGTTGCCGGGCTCGGGTTTTGTGATGTAGGGGGAATTGTTTCGTAATTGCCGTTCGCGCTTGTTGAAGTATAAACCAAATATCCGAGAACGCTCACGTTGTCGCTCGAGGAATTCCATGTGAGTGTTATTTTGGAGTTCTGCGAATCCGCTGTTGCAATCAATCCTGTAGGGGTTGTAGGCGCTTGCGTATCGTTGTCATCTTCGCCGGCTTTTATTTGCCCGACTGTTCCCCTTTCTCTCGGGTCAAAATCTCTCCAGCCGACCGAGCCTGTAGGTATGTCCCAGCCGAGGCTGATGTCCGCGAATGATGCTCCGTTCTTTTTTATCGTTACCTGGTCGCCGTCAGCGTTCACTGTAACGTTGAATATGTCGCCATTGCTCAGGTTGCGCCCCGTGTCCACGAGGCCTTCGAATACCCAGTGGTTGTGCCCTGTCTGCGCCGAATGGTCGTACCTGTAAAAGTTGATGTAACCCTGCTCTTTGCCGATTACCGCGAGGAACGTGCCGTCGCTGAATCCGCCATTCGAGCCAAGAATGAAGCTGTGGTAAATTTCAGGAATCTCTATCGCTTTCCACTCGAATTCGTAAGGAGGCGTGAATTCGGTTGTTGAGTAAAGCAGTCCGTCCCTTTCCTCGTAAGAAACAGTTTCGGGGTCTGCTGTGTTAACTACGTTGTATGAAAGGTTGCCTGACGGAAGCGTGAGCCTCATGTTTGTGCCGTCAGTTGCCCAAGAACCAGTATAAGTAGTGGCTGCTGATGCCAGGCCCATAATGAGCACGGCGAATACTGCAAACAAAAATCTCTTCAAATCCCCACCTTCAGTTAACCAGTTACTACTGGATAGTAACAATTGGTGCGGTATTTCTATTTAAAGCTTTTGTTTTGCGAAGGCTGGCTTCTATATTACTTTTATTTATATTGAAAAAACATTTGTATTCTATGGTGAAAAATAAAGGCGGGGCATTCCGTCGGCAAGGGCAAAAGCGCAGAATTGCAGTGCGTGGCGCGAGAGCCGTGGTCGCGCGGCATCGAAAGACGTTGGAATCTAAAATTGCCGGAATTATTTTAGCAAAACGGCCAAGGCCCGTGGTTGTAACCATTGATGGTGGCGTGTCTTCCGGAAAAACGGATTTTGCGAAAAGGCTTGCACGGGAACTTGGAAGAAATTCCATAAAATGCGTTGTAATTGGTGTTGATGATTACGTGATTCCGCGGGCCGCAAGAAAAAAGCTTGGAGCCGGTTATTTTGATTTCAGGAATTGGTTTCGTTTGGATGTTCTCTCAAAAAACCTCGGGCAAATCCGTTCAGGAAAAACCATGGTGGAAAAACCGTCGTATAGCCATAAAACTGGCACAGATAAAGGGTTTCGCAGGCTGAGGATTCCTGTCAATGCGGTGGTAATAGTTCCCGGGATATTTACTTTGGATGAGCGAGTCAGGAAATTCTCCGACTTGAAAATATTGCTGGACGCAGCCCCTGAAGAAAGGGAGAAAAGGGCGCTTAGAAGAGATCTGGAACGAAGCGGGATACCGGAGAAAGAGACTTTAAGAAGGCTGGCTGAGGTATTTGAGCCAACTTATCGGAGGCACATAAAGGAAAATGCGGGGTTTGCCGATTTGGTAATTGACAACACTGATTTCACAACTCCGTTGCTGAAACGAAATCTGAAAAACTAAGGGGCATTGCAATCATTTCGCCTGCTTTTTCGAAATCATTGCTTTCAAAAGATCCGCCTTTGTAATGATTCCGACAATTTTCCCTTTCGAAACCACGCTGACCCCGGAGTAATGCGCGAGCATCGAGGAAATCAGCTCGAAAGGCGTGTCCTCGGTTATCTGCGGCATCGCCTCCTCCATCACATTCTCGACTTTCGAGGAGAGCACTTTTTCCGCGTCGCCCGAATTTATGTGTTCAAGCACGTTCTTTTCCGAAACCGTCCCGAGATTTTTGCCGTCGCTGATTACGGGCAATTGCGAAACAGAATTCTTTTCCATTAATTTTATCGCTTCGCGAAGCTCGGCCCCGGGTTTCACGCTTATGACTTTTGGGGTCATGAAATCCTTCGCCTTGAGCTGCTGGCCCTTGTGAATAATTTCGAAAAAATCAAAGAGCTTTTTCGCGTTCGAGTATGACGGAACGAGGTTTCCTGACTCTATTTTTGCGATTAGGCTCTGGCTAACTCCCGCCTGCTTTGAAAGCTCGGTCTGGGTTATTCCAAGGGCTTTGCGCCTGCTCTTGATTTCCGCGAGTTCGGGAAGCATTTTTACACCAAAAACAATCTTATTCCAATGTGAATATTAACGCCAGAAAATATTATTAAAGGTATGCTGCTTATGTATGTAAGTATTCATTTGATTTTGCGGAGTTGTTGTTTGTGGATAGAAAATACCGGCCATACTTAGAAGCTGTAAGGGCTGGAGGGGGTGAGTTGCTATGAAGAGTAGGAAATTCCTCTTCACTTCGGAATCTGTTACCGAAGGGCATCCTTGACAAGATGTGCGACCAGATTTCGGATTCAATCCTTGACGCGATGATTAAGGATGACCCGGATTCAAGGGTTGCAGTTGAGACCGCGACCAAGACGGGCCTCATTCTTGTTTTCGGCGAAGTAACGACGAAAACCTATATAGATATCCAGAAAACCGTGCGCGAAACAATCAGGAACATCGGTTACTCTAACCCTTCTTTCGGGTTTGATGCGGATGCGTGCTCCGTTCTGATTTCCCTTTCCGAGCAATCTCCTGACATTGCACAAGGTGTGAATGAAACCACTTCAATGAGCAAGGAGCAAGGTGCCGGAGATCAAGGAATGATGTTTGGTTATGCGTGCAATGAAACTCCCGAGCTCATGCCTTTGCCCATAATGCTTGCGCACAAACTAACTATGCGCCTTGCAGAAGCCCGCAAGAAGAACGAGATTTCATGGCTGAGGCCTGACGGCAAGAGCCAGGTTACAATTGAATATGTTGACGGCAAGCCCATTCGCGCGGATGCAATTGTCGTTTCCGCGCAGCATTCTCCTGATGTTAAGCATTCGGAAATAGAGAAAACCGTGATTGAAAAAATCATCAGGCCTGTTTGCGGAAAGTGGCTTGACGAAAAAACGCGCTACTTCGTGAACCCCACAGGTTCCTTTGTTTTGGGCGGCCCTGTTGCCGATTCAGGCCTTACGGGGAGAAAAATTATTGTGGACACTTACGGAGGAGTCGGGCACCACGGAGGAGGTTCTTTCTCCGGAAAAGACCCATCAAAAGTCGACCGCTCCGCGGCATACTTTGGCAGATACGTCGCAAAAAACATTGTCGCAGCAGGCCTTGCCGAAAGGTGCGAAATACAGGTCGCCTACGCGATAGGCGTCGCACAGCCCGTTTCGGTCTACATAAACACCTTCGGCACGGGAAAAATGCCCGATGAAAAACTAGAGCAGGTTGTGCACAAGGTCTTTGATTTCCGGCCCGC
>JBBSVV010000022.1:0-9744 GCA_038046625.1 archaeon
ACCTTGTTCCTGCCCAACCAGGAGAACTCTATTTCCTCGCCCATCGCGTTCAAGTACCTTGAAACGGTGCTCTTGTCGAGCTTTGCTGAGCGCGCTACCTCGCGCACCCACAGGCCCTTTGGGTTCTCGCGGAGCGCCTTCTTGATGCGCTCGTGCTTGTCTTTTTTTAGCTTCATGAAATATAATGAGACATTTGTCTTATTTAAGCGTTCGCATCTTTTCGCTTTTGGTAATGGCTGTTATTTACAACAATTCGTTGAACTCGTCAACAGACAATCCTGCTTCTTTCATTATTGTGTGCAGCATTCCTTTGCCTATTGGCTTGTGTGCTGGAACAACTATCATGTATTCAGGTTTTCTTTCCCTGAATGTTGAGGCGTACTTGTTTTTGTCAGCGAGGCGCATTACTATGTGGCTTCCGCTCTGATGATGAAACTCATATCCGATTTTAGTGAGTGCCTTGATTACTTTGTCGTAATTGACTGGGATTAACTTAGACACTTACCTGCACCATTTCAACAGGGACAGGATTACCGTCCTTCTTCAGGGCTTCCACGTATGCCTTTATTGCCTCTTTGACGTTGCGCAGCAGCTCTTTTTTTGTTTTGCCTTCGGTGGCGCATCCAGGGAGGTCGGGAACCTTTGCGACAAAAACTCCGTCTTCATCCTTTTCTATTATAACCCTGTACTTGATTTTTTCCACGCTTTTCACCTTCAATGATTTTCCGATACTATCCTATGTGCGGATGATATTAAAGCTTTTTTCGATTTTGCTGAACAATATCCGCTCGCGCTTGTCTTTTTTTAGCTTCATAGAAATAAAATGAGACATTTGTCTTATTTAAGGGTTTCTTTCTCTCGCAATGTCACACAAACTCTTTCTCGTACGCAATCGCTTCGCTTATTTCCCCGCGCAGATTTTTTCGGATTAGTTCTTTTGCCTCTTTTTTATTGTTCGCAAGCAGCCAAGCGAGTTTCACGAACGCGGTTTCGGGCAGCATGTCTTCGCCGGGAATCACGCCGAGCTTCATAAGGTCGGTTCCCTTGTCATACACATGCATGTGCACTCTTCCAAATATTGTGTTTGTAGTCATTACCACCACGCATCCCGAATCAGTCAGCTTTTTGATTGCGGGGAAGAATTTTTTGTGTATCTCCGCAATCTTGTTTGGAGCATGTCCCGGAGTATGGCCAAGACCGGTGCCTTCAATCACGACTCCTTTGTACTTGTTTTTCGCGTAGAACTCGAATTGGTCGGGATGCATGTGTAGGTGAATCTTGAATATCGCCACTTTATCCTCGAAATCAGGCTTGCAAATCATTTTCCCGCTGCTCTTGCGCGCGTAATTTTTTTTGATGAATTCGATTCCGCGCGTTTTGTAATCAACCAATGCAATCGGCGTGTCGTTTATCGCCTTATGTGCATCCCTCCTCGAGGAGTGCATTTTGCGCGTTTTGCACGCGGGCAATATGGCGCATTTTTCGTCGCTTGAGGAGTGGTGCATGCAGAGTGCGACCCCTGAGAAATCGGTTTTTGCGATGAATTCGGCCGCTGAAATGAGGTTCATTGCCGCATCGCTTGAGCCCCTGTCAGAGCTTCTTTGCGCGCCAACAAATATCACGGGGATCGGGCATTTTTCAAGCACAAAGGAGAGCGCCGCGCTTGCTACCGCCATGTTGTCCGTGCCCATGCCAATTATTGCCCCTTGTGCCCCGTTCTCGTAAGCCTTTTTCACTTCATGTGCGATTTGTGAAATGTGCCCGAACCTCAAATCATCGCTCCACATGTTGTCTATTAGTTTTGAGGAAAAATTCCCGATTTTAAGAAGCTCGGGGAACATTGTGAGCAAATCCTCCGGGTTGAATGAGCTGTATGTCGCGCCTGTCCTGTAATCCACGCGCGAGGCTATTGTTCCGCCCGTGTGTAAAATAGCTATTTTTGGAAGGGAAGGGTTCTGCTTTACCTCGATTTTTTCCCCTTTCCCGACTTTTTTGGTTCCCCCGAGTTTTTCGATTTTTGTTTCCGCGCTGATTTTTATTCCGACGTTGTACCCGCTTTTTAGTTTCAGGCGGAGCACTTCCTTGTCTGCGGAGCTGCTTGGAATGACATTTCCGTAGAATTCTTCGCCGTTGCCCGTCACTTTGACTGACTGCCCTTCTGTTATTCCGTGCTTTTTGAGGAATGTTTTCGAGTCCATTTTCTTCACCTTATTTTTGCGGTTTTTTTGTCCGGCAAATCTATTTCTCCCACATAGCTTTTCTGCATCATTTTTTTTACTTCGGCATATTTTGTGGTTTGCGCGAGAACCCACATGAGCTTCACGTACGCGGTTTCCGTGAGCATGTCGTATACTGGAATGGCTTTCATTCCTTTTAAGCGCGCCCCTATTTCGGCTTCGTAAATGCATTTCCACCCGCTTCCCAATGAGCAATCACTGGTAATGGCTATTGCAACATTTTTTTTGTTCGCGTATTTTATTGCTTCCGCCATTCCGTTGCCCAGCAAGGGTATGTTTCCGAGGCCGTAGCCCTCTATTATGATGCCCCTCATCCCGTAGTCAACCATTCTTGTGACCCTTTTCCCGTCAAAGCCCGGGTAAACTTTGAGTATTGCAACCCTTGGCTCGAGCTTGTTGTAAAGCGCGGGCTTTGAATTTGACCTTTTCCTGTATTTGCCCGCAAGGCTTATGAACTGCTGTATTTTTCCGAGCGGCTGTTCTCCGAAGCTTTTGAACGCTGTGAAGTCCGAGGCATTTATTTTTTTTGTCCTCGTTGCCCTCAAAATGCGGCCGTTGAAAACGGTTACTGTTTCCGCCAGGCCGGCTTCCGCGGCCACTGTAATCGCTTCGCGCAGGTTCCAGCGCGCGTCCGTGTTGAGCTGTGTCGGGTCAACCTGCGAACCAGTGAATACAATCGGGATGTTGTTGTTTTGGATTAGGAACGCAATCGCGGTGCCGGCGTAATGCATTGTGTCTGTCCCCATTGTCACCACTATGCCGTCGTAGTCCTTCATGTTGTGGTAAATGGTGTTCGCGAGCGTAAGCCAGTGCTCGGGCTTCATGTCGGAGCTGTCCATGCGGAAAATGTTGGTTGCCTTGATGTCGTATTTTTCCCTTATTCCGGGGATGATTTTGAGGACCTCTTCCTGGGGGAATTCGCCGTATTTCCATTTGCCGTTCACGGGCTTTGCGCTTATGGCGCCCCCCATTCCAATGACCAGCACGCGCGGTTTCCTGCCTTTCATCGAAACAATAAGGGCAGGGGTCTTTTTTTATTCATTTCTAATGCTCTTTCATGTATCGGGGTTTTTTGGGAATGTACCTTAGGGAGCATTTGAGGCGGGAAAAGGTTGACCGTGACATGGCCAAAATCATAATGGTCATTGCGGAGAAAAGCGCCCTGGTGCAGAAGGCTTTCCTCACGCATTCAGGCGTGTTGCAGAGCAGGAACATCCATGGAGAAACCCAGATGGAACTGGATAAGTATGCTGATTACGTTTTTTTGAAGGCAATGGAGAAAACCAACGTTGTCCGTACAGTGGCTTCGGAAGAGCAGGATGGAATAGTCGAGATAATGAAGGCACGCGGCTCTTACGGCGTTGCTCTGGACCCATTGGACGGTTCCTCGCTCATAAAAACCAACCTTGCTGTCGGCACCATTGCGGGATTTTTCAATGAAGGCAATGTAATGGAAAAGGGCGCGAATATGGATGGCGCAATGTACATCCTTTACGGGCCGCTCACGAGCATGGTTTACACTGCAAAGAACGGTGCGCATGAATTTGTCCTGAATGGAAGGGGCAAGTTCGAGCTGCGCAGTGAACATATTGTTATTCCAGAGCAAGGAACCATTTACGGTTCCGGCGCTTTGAGGCGCGAGTGGCTTGAAGGGCACAAAAAATTCATTTCCGATTTGGAAAAGCAGGGCTACAAGCTGCGCTTTTCCGGCGGCCTTGTCCCGGATTTTGCGCAGGTGCTTTATTACGGCGGAGTTTTTTGTTACCCTGCCTCGAAATCAAGGCCGGAGGGCAAGCTGCGTTTGGTTCTCGAGGCGAATGCAATGGAATTGATTGCGCGCCAGGCCGGCGGCGCAGGCTCCAACGGAAAGCATTCAATGCATGAAATAAAGCCCGAACACCTCTCACAGAGGACGCCGCTTTACCTCGGCGGAAAAAAGGAAATCGCGCTCGCGGAAAAGTATTTGAACAACCTAATCCCTGCGGGATTCCGTTGACGGAGAAGAAATCCCGTGGGAGGATGTCATGTGAAACTTATTTCCTTTCCATGTTCCAAAGTTCAACAAGAGTTTTGTAGTTTTCCGCAACCATTGAGGATGCCTTTTCGCGCGTGATTTTTTTCTCGTGCAATTGCTTCATAGGTTCCCAGAAAACCGTCCTGCCGACCGCAAACCCGATAATTCCTTTTACTTTTGCCCCGACCTTGAGCCACAATTTGACTTTTTCCGGGTCTTCGCCTCTTCCAAGGGTGATTATTCCGGTGCCCCTGCCTTCTGCCTGTGCCTGTTTCACGAGTGCTTTCGAATCCGCGGGTTTCTCCACGCCCTCGAGTTTCCACACGTCGGGTTCGACTCCTGCATCCTGGATCTCTTTCAGTGCCTGAACCATGAGCTTGGGCCTCATTTCAGAATCGTATTTTGCCTTGTCCCCATCCAGCTTGCCGAGCTGTTTTTCTGTTCCCGGCACAAGCAGCTCGAATATCATTAGCTTTCGGATTGAGTGGATGTAGTTGCTTGCTTCCCTGAGTCTTTTAATCTGTCTGGCGTTCAGTTCGTCATCCGCTTCGGGGTTGTAGCGCACGAGCACCTTCACGAAGTAAGGGTCAACTCTCGCTATGTGCGCCCCGAAGTCCTTTTCCTCGAAATCAAACTCGTCCTGCCCGCTTTTTTCAATCGGCATGCAGGTCATTATTCCCCTGGATTTCGCATCCCTGAGAATTTTGGCGCCAAACTGTTCATCAACAAGAATTGCGCTTTTGTCTTTCGGAACCCCCATCTCCAGGCTTTTGAGGAACCCCTCGTAAATCATTTCCTTGAGCGAGGAGAACTGGGCGGCCTCATCTTTTGTTGGCGCCCTTCCTTCTATTCCAAAGAGTTTTTTGAGCATCGAGCCCCTGTGGTCAAATGGAAGTATGAGCAAGTCCTTTTTGTAACCCAAAGTGAAAACCCCCTTTAAATGGCCCAATAATGGATAATGAAAGAATTAGGAATGTAATTATTAAATTGCTATTGTTTTTTTTGCGCATTTACCCATTATACCCCCTTTGAAACATTAAATTTCCGCTTGTTTTTGTCTGGGTTTTAAAAAAACGCTTTTCCAATGGGATTGTATGCTTGCGGTTCTTTTTTCAGGGGGCAAGGATTCCACACTCGCGCTGGGCTACGCGATTCGCTACTCCAAAGTGAAGTGCCTCATCACTCTGGTTTCGGAAAACCCCGGGAGTTTCATGTTCCACACCCCGAACATCCAATGGGTGGAAAAGCAGGCTGAATGCATCGGCCTTCCGGTTATGCTGCAGAAGACCAGGGGCGAAAAGGAAAAGGAGCTCGCGGATCTGGAAAAGGCAATTTCGGCGGCAAAGAAAAAATTCGGCATCCGGGGCGTTGTTTCCGGTGCCATTGCTTCATGCTACCAGGCTTCGAGAATCCAGGGGATTTGCGATTCCCTTGAATTGGAGTGCTTCAATCCATTGTGGCAGAAGGACCAGTTCGAGCTGCTCCGCGAATTGCAGGAAGAAAAAATAGATTCAATTGTTGCGGGTGTTTTCGCGCAGGGCTTCGAGAATTTCCTGGGGCGGAAAATAGATGCTTCATTCATCCGTGACGTGAAGCCGCTTGCTGAAAAGCTTCAGGTTAATCCCGCGGGAGAAGGGGGCGAATTCGAGAGCTTTGCCCTTGATGCGCCGTTCTTCAGGAAAAAGCTGCGGATTTTGGAGAGCAAAGCCATTGACGCTAGGCATGGCGCAAAAATTCTGGAAATCGAAAAGCTTGAGGCGGTTCAAAAATGATTCTCGTGGTAAATGTGTGCGCGCAGGAACTGCATTTTTTCGAGTTCGTGAAGCCGGTGCTTGGCATTTTGCGGAACGCCGGTATAGGTCATGAGGCCAGGCATTACGCGGATTTGACAAAAAAGGATTTGTCCAGCGCCGACAAAATAATAATCTGCGGAACCTCGCTAAAAGATTTTAGGTACTCGGAATGCCTTCAAAAATTCTCTTTTTTGAATTCGTTTGAAAAGCCGGTTCTGGGCATTTGTGCGGGCGCACAGATAATTGCCCTGGTTAACGGCTGTTCCATGGAAAAAAACCGGGAAATAGGCTTGCAGAAAATTTTGTTTGCCAAAAAATTTTTGGGCGTTTCAGGGAGCACAGAGGTTTACGGGCTGCATAACGCGTGCATCGTGAAAAACAATTTGTTTTTGGAGTCTTTTGAGGCTTTTTCCGAATCAGGGAAATGCGTACAGGCTTTCAGGCACCGTAAAAAGCCTTTTTTCGGCGTTTTGTTCCACCCTGAAGTCAGGAACAAAAAAATGGTTCTGGAATTCGCAAATCTCTAGGGGCTTATTGATTTTTTTTAAGTGCAGCTGCCGCCGGTTTTTTCAGTTGAAACAATGGCTTTGTCAGGATAGAAACTCGTTATTCCAATAGTTCCTTTTTGTTCCCACGCCGCCTTGCACTCGTATCCCGCATTGCAGCCTTCACAGGAGTATTCGGTTATGCATGAGCCTGCTTGTTCATATTGCTCCCGTTTTGCAACCGCTTTGCACGCGGGATTGAAGTTTCCGCTTGTCTCGAACCCTTTTTCCGCGCTGTCTTCCCCTGAGTCCTCTCCCGATACGGTTGCGGTTGCCGCGTATCTTGCGCCTGCAGCGACCTCGAATTGTATGGCTATTTTTTGTGCCTCTCCAGGTCCGAGATTATTGAGCGCGGAACCGAAATCCCTCACAAGGTTCCTTTGCTCTTCCATGCCTTCAGTTGTAACCCTGTAGATTTTTGCGGCATAGAATCCCCCGATTGAGTTGAGGGAGCCCGTGTTCTGCACATCCAGTTCGAGCGTTTTTTGCGTGCCGCCGATGCTTTCCTTTGCCTCAAAGCCGATTATTTCGAGCTGTGCCGGCTTTTCCCCGAAGTAGATTACGCAGTCGTTTATGGTTTCCTTGCGCACACACCTGAAGTGCGCGTTTCCGAAAAACCTTTGCTTTGCGCTGAAGCCCCTTGCGGTTATTTCCATGGCGCCCGAGCCGCAGGTGTCAGGAGAATTGCATTCGAAGCGCACGCTCCTCGTTCTCGTGTCAAAAGTTTTTCCGGAGAATGAAACGCCAGAGGGGATTTCGAGCTGGATGCCGTGGCTTTTCCCCCCGTTCTGTTCCGCATAGTCAAGCGCCTTCTGTATTGCGGGAATCGCTTCGGCTTGTGGAAACATGAAGTAGCTGAGCAAAATGTATAGGAAAGCGGCCGCTGCTATTGCCATCACCATGAGCCTGAATGGGCTCTCCATTCCTCACCGCCCCCTGCTGCGCGGCCTGAATATCTGGTGCACTTCCCATTTCCAGAGGCTTTTCAGCACCCAACCCAGCCCGAATATGAGGATGAAAATTATTGCTGCGCTTTCTAGGTTTCCCGTGAACAGGAAGTAATTGAGCTTTCCCTCGCTCCACATCTTGAATACTGTGTAGAATGCGATTATCGCGACGAACGCTATGGCGACATAGGCGGCTTTTTCGCCCCAGTACATGAGCCTTGACATAGTTTAATAGATGCGCAAACCGATATATTAATTCAGCCCAGCGGTTTTCAGCCCGGCGTTTCATTCAGTTTTATGCTGCCCTGGTTTTTGTACATCGCGAGTATTTCTTTTACGGAAGTGCTTTCTTCCGGTTTCTTCTCGCGGAATTTGATCATGCGCGGAAACCTCAAGGCAAACCCCGGTTCTCCTTTTGTTTTTCCGGCGGTGTGCATTGGGCTCTTTGTTATTTCGTCGGCGCGCACCTCAATCACGTAAAACGGCTTTACCCAGGAATCGGGCTCAATTTCGGAGTCAACGCGCGCTGGCTTTTCCTTCTGCGATATTTTGCTCAGCTTTTTCTCCAGTTCCACAAGGATTTCCTCTGTCATTCCGGTTCCTATTTTTGCGATGCTCTTGAATGAATCGGTTGCTTCATCATAAACCGCGGTCAGCAGGCCCCCGAGGCCGAATTGTGTTCTTTTTCCCTTCCCGCTAAAATACCCTATAATAGTTACATCAACCGAGTCCGACAATTCCCCTTTATAGCTTCTCTTGAGCTTTATCCACGCGTATTTCCTCGCGCCGGCAATGTATTTTGCATTCAAATCCTTTGCTATTATTCCTTCGAGGCCATTTTCGATGCTTTCGAGGAAAAATGCCTCCATTTTTTCCGCGTCACCGGTTTCAATGCTTTTCGTGAGCTCGATTATTCTCCCCTTGCCTATCGCTTTTGCCAGGAGTTTCCTCCTCTCCTTGAAGGGCTTTTCCATGCAGTTTTTTCCCTCAAGGTACATTATGTCGAACGCGAACATCTTGAGCGGGAAATCTTCCGACATTTTTTTGATGTCGTACTTTCTTTTGCGCTGTATGGTTATCTGGAACGGAAAGTACTGCCCAGTTTCTTCGTTGTACGCAAGGGCCTCGCCCTCGAAAATCATTTTTTTTGCCTTCACCTGCGCATTGATTGCGTTCACCAAATCGGGGAACATCCGCGTCACGTTTTCCGCCTGCCTCGAAAAAATTATTATTGAGTTTCCGTTCTTGTGGCACTGGAGGCGGAAGCCGTCGTACTTCGCTTCTACGGCGCATCTCCCGAGCTTTTTTATTATTTCTTTTGAGCTTGGCAGCCTTTCGGCCAGTGTCGGCCTTATCGGGACGCCGGGCTCGATTGAGATTCTATCCAATCCTTTCAGCCCGTTTTCCTTGAGGTTTTCCGCTATTCCCCCGAGGTCCGAGTAAATGTTGTACTTTTCCTCTATGATTTCGCGGAGCCTTTGCCTTGCCTTTCTTTGGAATTCCTCTTTCCTTTTTTCCTCGTTCTTTTCCTTGAGCATTGCCTCGATTTCTTTTTTCACTTGTTTGCCCTTCAAGAACTCGCCGAGGTAATTCACTGCGAGCGATTCCATTATCGTGGGGTCGCCGATGCCGAGGCGCATGTTTCCCAATGGGATGCGCGCAACGAATTTTGCTTCGGTTCCCGAGGCGCTGTTCAGGAGTTCCGCGAACATCTTGAGTTTGGAGTCCTGGCTTCCTTTGCCTTCTGTTTCCGAGATTTTTTTGAAGTTCGAGAAAACTTTTTCTATTGACAATTTTTCCGAGAACAGCGAGCTCTGCTTTTTTTTGTCACCGAGTTTTTTCGCTACGTCCCCAAGGTCCCCAGTTTCCTTGTAAAGCTTTTCAACCTCTTCTTTCGGGTAGCCGAATGCACGCGCAATGCCCTGCTCTATGAGGCCTTCTCCGAGGCCTGCTTCTATTGCCAAATGGCTGGGCCCTAAAGTGCCCTGTGAGAGGTAAATGACGTGCCTTATTTCCTTTGCGCCTGCCTTTGCAAGCAGTTCCGCGAGGATTGAGGTCATTTCGAGCCTTGCGGATACGTTTTCTATTCGCTCAAAATAAGCCGCGAGTTCTGAAAATTGCATACTAATCCTTTGCGCTTTAACCCTTAAAATACGTTTTTCATGGTTTTTTGCAGCATTTTAAAAGGTTTGGTGGCATAAAATCTTA
>JBBSVV010000023.1:0-6803 GCA_038046625.1 archaeon
CCTCGCGTTAGGCACCTTTAAATATCGCTCCAACTAATAATTTTCATGGCAGTAGGAGTGGAAACCGCATTCCTCATTATCGGCGGGCTTATTGTAATAGGTTACCTGGGCGAACTGCTTTCAAGAAGGTTCACGCTTCCGACAGCATTATTGCTTCTCGGAATAGGCTTTGGCCTGAAGGTTTCAGGGCTCGTGAATGACCAGGATTTCACGGGGCTCCAGAATTTCTTCGGGACACTCGCATTAATTTTCCTGCTTTTCGACGGCGCACTATCGCTCAACATATTCGAAGTGCTCTTCAAGAGCGGCAGGGTAATCGCGGTTGCCGGCGGCATAATACTCCTGTCAATGCTCGGCACAGCCGGAATGTTCATGCTCTTCGGAATGGATCCTTTAATCGGCGCGATACTCGGCGCGATAATAGGCGGCATAGACACAGGAGTGACGCTCTCAATGACAAGGGTCATGACCCTTCCGGATGAAATACAGAGGTTCCTGACGCTCGAATCATCAATCACTGACGTGTTCTCGATAATACTCGCAATAGTGCTCACGCAGGCGCTCCTCTCGGGAATAATAAACCCCCTTTTCATTGCACAGGGAATAGTGGGAAAATTCGCAATAGGCATATTCCTCGGCCTCCTGTCGGGAGTGGCGTCCATACTCCTGCTCTCGCACATAGAAAAAGGCTACAATTACATGGTTACATTCGCAATAGTGCTCATAGTGTACTCGCTCACCGAATTCCTGGGCGGGAGCGGCGCGATCTCGGTGCTCGCGTTCGGAGTGATACTCGGCAATGAAATGGCCGTGAGGCGCGTAATACACTCCAGAGAAGTCGAAAGCAGGCCCATGATACAGCAATTCCAATCCGAAATATCGTTCTTCATACGCACATTCTTCTTCGTGTTCCTCGGAATAGTCGTTGCCGTGGGAAACACGAGGAATTTTGCAATAGCATTCCTCCTCATAATATTGCTTTACCTCGCAAGGTACCTCGTTGTTAAGGCCAGCACCAGAAATTCACAATACGCGGATTATTCAGGAGTACTCACGGCCATAAACCCGCGCGGCCTCGCGACCGCAGTCCTGGTCACTTATCCTTTGGTGGTTGTGCAGAACGCGATAGCAAACGGCCAGAACGGACACATGAGCAGCCTTGTTCCGCAACTTGCGTCGCTCTCGGAAATAGCGTTTTACCTCATAATCCTGAGCATAATATTCACGACAATTCTCCTCCCCCTTGCCAGCGGAAAAGAGAAAAAAAAGGAGGGAAAGGAACTGCGCGGCCTCGAACAAATACGCCTGGAGGGCAAAAACACGCAAAAAAAGGCAAACCAAGCCATTTAAATACCGGTGGCGCAGCTATTTTATTATAGGTAAAAATAGGGAAAATAAAGTATTCAAGTAAAAAATTGGATTTCCTAATTCTCGAGTTTTCTACCCAAAAAAATAAGAGGTGAATAGAATATGATGAGGTTCAAATACAACCCACAAACACATGAAGTGGAAGAGATTCCGCACAGGGAAATGTTCAACATTTCCAGAATATAAGCGGTTGAAAAACCGCTTTTTCCATTTATGCGGGGCTCCTGCGGCAGAAAACTTTGATGGATTGCCGGGGAAAAAACCCCCATAATAAACATTGCAGGCCACAAGACCAAAAGTTGCGGGGCCTGCCATGACTCTTTTTGCAGAACCAATGCGGAGCGCATTAAAGCACAATAATTTGAAAGTTGCCGCGGGCCTGCATTACGATTCAATAATTACTGCTCAAAAAAACAAGTGGGAGAGAGAGGATTTGAACCCCTGTCGCAGCGTCGTTCGAACCCGAACGGATCCTTTTCCGTTAACGCTTTCTTTTCCCGATAAGGGAAAAGGAAAGGGTTACCCGAACGCTGAATCCTAACCAAGCTAGACTACTCCCCCTAGCCAATAATTAGTTTTGCAGACAGGTTAAAAAAAGCACCTGAAATCGGCAATAAAAACATTTTTTATGCAGAAACACTGAGTATTTTGCACGGGACAACAATGGTTCGCATAAGGAAAATGAAGCCAAGGGACATTGCCCAAGCGGCGCGGATAATGATGCGCGAATTCTCAAAGCCGCCTTACAAGGAAAAGTGGGGCACCCGCGGCGCAAGGAAAAGGATCAAAGAAATACTCGAATCAAGGCGCGGCTTCTGCATCATTGCGGAGGAAAAGCGCGAAGTCATAGGTTACGTAATCTGCTCAGGGTTCACGTGGTTTGACGGCGAGCGCGGCCTGGTGGAGGACATTGCCGTAAAGGAGGGGTTCCAGGGGAAAGGAATCGGCACAGGCCTTGTAAAGCAGATAGAAAGGCACTACGCGAAAAAAGGCGCCGGAAAAGTCATACTGACAGTGAACAAGGGAAGCAGCGCAACAAAATTTTACCGCCACCTTGGATACGAGGATTACGAGTACAAGCTAATGCACAAAAGCGCGCGAAAAAAGGCGCGGCAATAATTATTTAAACACCCAAGGGGGCAATTAGTTAAGAGAGCAAGCGCAGCCAAGAGGCATGAAAATTGCGCCCTCGCCTTGACCTATTTCTCCCGAAAATTTTTGGAAAAAAATTTTTTCAAATTAAGCTTATATACCTTAACGCACTTAAGATTAGTCTGTTTATAGGTTTGATTGAAATAGGTTTGCGGCAGCAGATTTTTGCGGTCAAACAGCAGTAGTGAAAAATTAAGGTGGGGCATTTTGGACGAGAAGTTCCTGGGAAAAATCAGCGACAAATCCAGCGAGGAAAACTTTTCCGCTATCCCTGGCGGCTACAAAAAAGGCAAAACCAAATATGTGATCATCACAGGCTCGGTCATAAGCGGAATAGGAAAGGGCATATTTTCCAGCGCTTTGGGAAAAACCCTTCAGGACCGCGGCCTCAAGGTTGCGCCGATTAAAGTCGAGGCTTACCTGAACATTGACTCGGGCACTTTGAGCCCTTACAGGCACGGCGAAGTTTTTGTGCTTGATGACGGCATGGAAACCGACATGGACCTCGGTTCTTACGAAAGGTTCCTGAACATGGACCTCACAAAGGACAATTTTACTACTCATGGACAGATTTACCAGAAAATAATCACGAAGGAAAGAAAAGGCGAATACAACGGCCGCGATGTGCAGTACATTCCCCATGTCACGGGGGAAACGAAGATGGTTCTCAGGAACCTCGCAATGAAATCAAACGCCGACCTTGTTTTGATTGAAATCGGCGGAACCGTGGGAGATTACGAAAACCTTTTCGCAATGGAATCCGTGAGGGAACTGATTTACGAGGAGGGGGCGCAGAACGCGTGCCTCATAAACCTCACTTATATTTTAGAGCCCAGCCACCTTGGCGAATTCAAGAGCAAGGCGGCACAATTGGGATTGAGGCAATTGATGAGCCTTGGCCTGCAGCCCGACGTGATTGTTTGCAGGAGCCAGAGGCCGGTAACCGAAACAATAAAGGAAAAAATTTCCATGAACGCCAATGTTCCGCTTGAAAGGGTATTCAACACTTACGATGTCGGGAACATTTACGAACTGCCCTTGTTCTACAGGGAACAGGGAATAGACGAGGCGATACTCCAGGTAATGGGGCTCGAAAAGAAATTCCCGAAAGACGGCAGCGCGACACTTAAGGAGTGGACAAACAAAAACATCGTGAAGTACAAGGGCGAAATAACCATAGGCATCGCGGGCAAGTATACCGGCACGAGCGACACTTACATCAGCATTGTGAAAGCGCTTGAGCACTGCTCCGCGGTTTTGAAGACAAAAATAAACGTCAAGTGGATTGAAACAACCGACATTGAAAAGGGCAAATCCGACGTGAAGGAAGCATTGAAGGGAGTGAACGGAATAATTGTGCCAGGAGGCTTCGGAACGCGCGGGGTCGAGGGAAAAATTGCGGTTGTGAAGTACGTGCGCGAGAACAACATGCCATTTTTGGGGATTTGCTACGGCTTCCAGATGGCGGTAATAGAGTTCGCGCGGAACGTGTGCGGAATCAAAAATGCTTCAACTGAGGAAGTGAAGAAGGACCCGCCCAACAATGTAATCTGCATTTTGCCCGAGCAGGAAGAGGTTGAGGGCCTCGGCGGAACACTGCGCCTTGGGGGCTTCAACGTGAAAATAGTGAAGGGAACAAAGGCTTATGATTTGTACGGGAAAAAAGATTCGGTAAGGGAAAGGTTCAGGCACCGCTTTAATGTGAACACTAAGTTCATTGAAATGCTTGAGAAAGGCGGCCTTGTATTTTCCGGAAAGGCGCCCTCAAAGAAAATAATGCAGATTCTCGAGCTTCCAAAGCACCCTTTCTTCATCGGAACCCAGTACCACGCGGAATTCACTTCGAAGCCCCTGAACCCAAACCCTATTTACTTCGGGCTCGTGAAAGCGGCGATAGAAAACAAGAAATAAGGCAAAAAGCAAATTCAAAAAAAAGAATTAAAATAACCTACTTCTTCCACTTTGCGCCGACCAATTCGTTCGCCATTTTTTCCTGGTCGGGCGAAATCGGCAGGCCGTGGTCGTCGAACTTCCTTCCGAAAGGATTCCCGATTTCAGGGAGTTTGCTCTTCACGACAAGGATTGCGCCCGCAATCAGAATCACAATCACTATCAATGCAATCGGCAGAGTGAGGTTGCCAATGAGGTTGAGGAATCCCGCAATCGGCGACTTCCTGTTCGCCTCCTCCTGAGCCGCAAGCGCGGCTTCCTTGTCAGCCTCTGCTTTTTCCAGCTTTGCAAGTCTCTCATCAATGGATGAAACCATTGAATTCAGCGAATCCGCGGAGCCTGAAACCTGGCCCGAAAGCGAGGACAACTGCGAATCAATGCCGGAAACCCTTGAATCCAGCTGAGTTATGCTGTCGCTGTTCTCGTTTGCCTTTTTCCAGAATTCCTTGTTGTCAATTTCCATGTTCTTCAGTGTCTGGCCTATTTCATCAAACGCGCCCAGCCTCTCATTGACTTTCGCGTCAATGTCCGAAACAATCTTTGCGGAATCAAGAATAGGCACAACGGTAACCTGCTTCGAGTCGGAGCCATTGGACTCGACACTGAGAGTGTAAGTTGCGGCGGAGAGGCCGGCATATTCAACCACGAGGTCGCCGCCGTAAAGGTGCGCGGAAATCACGTTAGCGCTCATGGGAACAACGGTTCCGTTGGAAAAAACCTGCACTATTTCGGAGTCGTTCAGCTTAACGTGCGCCTCGGCGCCCGCATCAAGGTCAACGCTGAAGGCCCAAACGGAATTCTCGGAAACGCTGGATGGCGCGCTTATTGAAACCGCGCCTGCAATGGACGCGAGCAGCAGGACAGAAAACACTAAAGGCAAAATTTGCTTCATCAATAAGAGTAATTTACGGTTATTAATAAATGTTTGCGACACCCGCAAATCCCGCGGAAAAGCATTTTATAGTGCGGAAACAATTAGTTCTGCATATGCTGAGACGCCTATGGAAATTGGCCTCCTGGGGAAAAAGGCCGGCGAAGCAGAAACCTCCGGAATACCCAAAGCCGGTTGAGAGGCGCGCAAATCCCCCTAATGAGGAAATTTATTACAAATCCGGCCCCGAAAAACCCCTTGCAAGAAAGTACAGGTTCGGGGGAAAAACCGGTGCGGACAGGCGGAAAAGGTAACAGCAATTTAAAACAAGAATCTTTCTGTTTTCTGGAATGGAACTCGAGCGCCTGAAAATAGGTGACAGGGAGATACTGCTTCTCGGAACCGCACACATTTCCGGAAAAAGCATTGAGGACGTTGCCAAGGCAATTGAAGAGGAAAAGCCCGACACGATAGGCGTTGAACTTGATTCGCAAAGGTACGCGCAATTGAAGCAGGGCGCGAAATGGGAGGAAACCGACATAAGCAAGGTCATTTCCTCGGGCCAGACTTACCTGTTCCTGCTGAGCCTTTTGCTCGCGAACATCCAGCGCAGCCTCGGCGAAAAGGTAGGGATAAAGCCGGGCATGGAAATGATGGAGGCAATAAGCCGCGCGGAAGAAAAAAAAATTCCGGTTGTGCTCTTGGACAGGAACGTTAACATTACGCTGAAAAGGGCAATGTCGAGAATGAGCCTTTGGGAAAAAATTTCCCTGCTTGGTTCGATTACCACAGGATTGTTCGGGAACGCAAAAAACGTTGTTTCAAGCGAAGGGATTGAGCAGCTCAAGGACAAGGACGTGCTGAATAAATTAATGCAGGAGCTCGCAAAGGAAATGCCATCAGTGAAGGAAGTCCTGGTTGATGAAAGGGACGCGTACATCGCAAACAACATTACGAGGACGCCGGGAAAAAAAGTGCTCGCCATTGTCGGGGCGGGGCACCTTGAAGGGGTCAAAAAGCTCATTGGAAAACAAATAGACGTATCCGCAATCTCAAGGGTTGAGAAGGGCAGGGATTACCTGAAACTCATCGGATACGCGATTCCCGTAATTTTTTTCATTGCGATTGCGTTCCTCTTCCTCACAAAGGGAACCGGAGTAACGATTACCGCAGTAGCCTACTGGATAATTGCAACGGGTGCGCTCGCGGCACTGGGAGCATTGCTGGCGGGTGCGCACCCGTTCTCAATCATTGCCGCGTTTATTGGGGCGCCGATTGCAACGCTGCACCCATTACTCGCTTCAGGGTGGATAGCGGGCTATGTCGAGGCCAAATTCAAAAGCCCGAAAATAAAGGATTTCTACGAGCTGCGCAACCTGAATTCGTTCGGGGATTTCACGAAAAACCAGGTCACGAAAATTCTGCTCGTGGTCGCGTTCACGAACATCGGCGCGACAATAGG
>JBBSVV010000024.1:0-7112 GCA_038046625.1 archaeon
AACAATAGTCATACTCACATCCGCTTAACCAAAAAAAAGCCACCAGAGGGGATTGGACCCTCGACCCCCTGCTTACGAAGCAGGTGCTCTACCGCTGAGCTATGGTGGCAAAAAGCCTAAAAATTTGAATGGGGACTGATTTTAACCCTTTCCTATTAAAGCCTAAAACATTAAAAACGCCAGCACACTAAAATGTAACATGCAAAAGGCACAGGGCGCAATCCAATACCTCCTCATGGCAGGAGGCGCAATAATCGTTGCAGTGATACTAATTACGCTCATTTCAGGCATATCAAAAAGCGGCGCCAGTGACACAAACAATTCTGCGGAAAAGCTTTCAGAAATCATAAAAGATTCGAAATGCCAAAACCTCAATGACTGCCCAAGAGACCTAAACACAGGAAATGGAATTGAATTCGGGGCGCTCGAGTATTCATTCAGCCCCGAAATATTCAGGCCATCAATGAACTTAAGGCCGCTCTCAAAGGACAGCGCACAGCTCTACCTCACGAAATTCTCGAACCATGATTTTGTAAGAATGAGCAGCATCGGCTATCAACTCAGAAATTCAAGCTGCTTCGACGGCTGCGCAAACCCGTTCAAAACAAACCTCTCTACTTACTTGGAAGGGCTGGACATAGAAAATCCCGCGTGGGGGCAGATACACAAAAGAATAATTTTTGATTTCTGGGGAAACCCTGTTTGGCTGCAGGGCGCAAACGGAAAACCGGATCCGGAAAAATGGAAGCCGGTTGCAGGGGAAATAGCCACACAGCTCAAGGGTGTCACGGCCGTTGAAATTTACCTTGAAGTCTGGAACGAGCCGGACCTGGGGGAATTCTGGAGCGGAACAACACAGGAATACCTCGCGATTTACAAGGCAATTGCAGAGGAAATAAAAAGCGCAAACCCGAACGCGAAAGTCGGTGGCGCCGCGGTAAACCAGTGGTTCAACAAACTGCCCGGCTCGGAAAACGCACTGAACATCGAACTCATAAGATACGCTTCCGAAAACAATGTTCCGCTTGATTTCGTTTCATGGCACTTCTACAGGATCCCCGACCAGGCAAAGGACCCGGTGGAAGCATATGAGGCGGAAATAAGCGAAGCGGGGTTTTCAAAAAAGCCCGAACTGATAATCACGGAATGGAACGGCTGGTCAACCGAAGCGAGGAAATACGTTCCCGCAATGAGCTCACTGATAGCGACGGATTACTTTGAATTCGCACAAGCAGGAATCGACGGCCAGATATTCTACAACTGGGAGGACGATACCTCGCTGGACGACCCAAGCAACAGGTATTACGGCCTGCTCACGCGCCAGGGAGAGGAAACCAAAGACCTGAGGCCGACTTATTATGCGCACGCAATGTTCGATGCGCTCGCGGAAAAAAGCTCCGCAATAGCGCTCACCAAAAAAGACTCGCTTTTAATGGTAATCGGGAAACCGAAAACAGGCAACTGCAGCCCCGCAATAATGTGGGAACCGAACTTTGATTCCTCGAGCCCCGGGTTTTACGCAAACAAAGACTACGAAATCCCCTTTGAAAGCACCGGAACAATCACGGCACAAAAACCGGTTTCTGTAAAAAGCGAATTCAAGGAAAAAAGCGTGCAAATACAGGGAAACACGCTTTCATTCAGCCTCGAGGCAAACGAAGTCCTTGGATTGGAAATCTGCACCCAGTAATGTTTTATTGGCCTGAAAGGGTTTCTGGGAGCAATTATAAGTGTTTTGCTGATAATTTGATTCTATGACCAACAAGGACGAATTTGCCGAAACCCTGACCACTTACCTCAGGGACAAGGGCTTTGTTTACGGCCCGGAACCCGAGATTTACGGCGGAATAGCCGGCTTTTACACTTACGGGCCTTTGGGGAAACGGCTCAAAAACAACATTGAAGCGGTCATAAGGAAAAACTTCAACTCCCTCGGCTTTTATGAAGTGGAATACCCAATCATTTCACCGGCAATCGTGTGGAAAGCATCGGGGCACTTGGACGGCTTCAATGACCCCGTTGTTTTGACGGAAGACGGAAAAGAATCCTACCGCGCGGACAAGCTCATAG
Source organism: archaeon (assembly GCA_038046625.1). Lineage (GTDB taxonomy): Archaea > Iainarchaeota > Iainarchaeia > Iainarchaeales > Iainarchaeaceae > Iainarchaeum. The sequence continues at coordinate 2,071 of JBBSVV010000024.1, forward strand.
AGGAAATCACCGGAATGCAGGCCGACCACTTTTCAGACGAGGAACTGATCAAAACCATAAAAGAAAAGAACATCAAGGCGCCGAACGGGAAAAAATTGGCGCCGAAAATCGGGAGGCACAGCCTCATGATGCGCACCACAATCGGCGCGAACATTGAAGCATACAACCGCCCCGAGACCGCGACAACGACTTACCTGCCGTTCAAGAATTACATGAATTTTTTCCGCGACAAGCTGCCGTTCGGGGTTTTCCAGATCGGAAAGGCATTCAGGAACGAAATTTCCCCAAGGCAGCACCTTCTCAGGAGCCGCGAATTTACGCAGGCAGAAAGCCAGACCATTTTGTTTCCGGAAATGAAGCAGAACTGGGAACGCTTCGAAAAATCAAAAAAAGACAAACTGCCATTCTGGAGCGAGGAAAGCCAGAAAAAAGGAAAAGAGCCCGCACAGATTTCCTTGGAAGACGCGATGAAGCAAAAAATCCTCAAGAACAAGGCATTCGCGTGGCACCTTTGGCTCGCGCATAAAATGTTCACGGAATTCGGAATACCGCAAGAAAGGATAAGGCTGCGGCAGCACCACAGCGACGAAAAAGCGTTTTACTCCGATGACACCTGGGACCTGGAAGTTCACTTGAAAAGCTACGGCTGGATGGAAGTGTGCGGAATAAGCGACAGGACGAATTACGATTTGGGGCAGCACTCGAAATTCAGCGGCCAGAAGCTCATCGCGAGAACCCCTGAAGGAAAAGAAGAAACACCCCACGTAATAGAAATCGCGTTCGGCGTCGACAGGCCGTTCTTCGCGCTCCTCGACCTGAGCTATGACGTGCGCAAGGAAGACGAGCAAAGAACACTCTTGAGATTGCCGGCATGGCTCGCGCCCGTGCAAGTGGGAATTTACCCGTTGGTGAAAAAGGACGGGCTCGCTGAAAAGGCGCAGAAGCTTTATGAACTTCTCGAGAAAAAGTTTTTGTGCATTTACGATGAAAGCGGAAGCATAGGAAGGCGCTACAGCAGGCAGGATGCCGCGGGAACACCGTTCGGAATAACAATTGATTACGACACGATGAAAGACGAAACGGTTACGCTGCGCGAACGCGATTCCACGGAACAGAACAGGGTGAAAATCCCGGAACTAGAAAAAATACTGGAGGGGAAAATAAATGCAGGACATTGACCACTTAAGGAAAAAGCTCATCGAATCCGCGAAAAAAAAGGTCCAGGAAAAATATGAGGGCAAGGACGTGCACATAGCAAAAAGCGTGAACCTCATAGAGGACCTGGATTCCATAACCAACCTGCTTGTTGAACAGCTGCGCGAATGGCACTCGACACATTTCCCTGAATTAAACGAAATCGTAAAGGAAAATTCCGAGTACGCGAAGCTCGTTTACAACATCGGCGCGAGGCAGAAATTCACGGAAAAAAACGTTTCGGAGCACATCTCGACCCCTGAAGACGCGGCAAGAATAAGCGGCGCGGCAAAAAGCTCGATGGGCGCAAGCGCATCCGAAGCGGATTTGAATGAAATGAAGCTCCTCGCGCTGAACTACCTAAACCTTGCCGAGGAAAGGGAATACCTCTCGAAATATGTTGAGGAAAACATGCGCGCGGAAATGCCGAACTTCGCCGAAATCGCCGGACCCATAATAGCGGCAAAAATGCTTGCGAAAGCCGGGGGAAAACAAAAGCTCGCTTTCCTGCCGGGCTCGGCAATCCAAATGATCGGCGCCGAAAAAGCATTGTTCATGCACATAAGAAAAGGCGTGAAAGGCCCGAAATACGGTTACCTGTACCAGCACTCGGTTGTGAAAGCCGCAAAGGCATGGAACAAGGGAAAACTCGCGAGAACAATTGCCGCAAAATTATCCATCGCGGCAAAAGAAGATTACTTCGGGCACACCGACATAACAGCGCAGCTCAAAAAAAGCATCGAGGCGCGCGCGGAAACGCTCGAGAAAAGCACAAAGGAACCCAAGCGCCGCGAAACAAGCGAAGCGCCCCAAAATGAAAACACCCGGAAAGAAGCCGGAACGGAGCGCGGATTCCAGAGGCCAAGAAGCGAATATGCGCCACGCAAACCCGAGTTCACTGAATTCAGGCCAAAAAGGTTCGAAGAAAGGAGGCCAAACACCTTCAGGGAAAAAAGATTTGAAGAAAATGCGCCAAGGCGCGAATACGGCGAAAGAAGCGCGGAAAGGCCCCGCACTGATTTCAGGGAAAAAAGGTTCGGGGAAAGGCCTCCGAGGCGCGAGTACGGCTCCGGATTCGGTGAAAGGCGAAGCCAAGGCGAAGGAAACAGGAGCTTCAACAGGGAAAGGCCGCCATACCGCCGCGAACCTACTGCACAGGGGAACAGGTTTGAGGGCGCGCCACGCAGAACATTCGGGAACTACAATAGAGGCCCGAGAAATGAAAGCGTTGATAGGCCGAGAGGAACAGGGTTTGGATTCAAACCAAGAGACAATGACAGGCCAAGGGAACGCAGCACCGGATTCGAAAGCAGAAATGAAGGGCGTGGAGAAGCAGGAAGCGGCTTTAGCAAAAGCAAGAAATTCGGACGCGGAAAAGAATTCAGCGGCAACCGCAACAAGAAAAACTGGAAACCAAGAAGGCGTTAGGGTTGAGCCAGGCCAGGCAGCTCATGGAAGGAATCTATTCAATAGGCGGAAGCATCGCGACCCGGAACATGGTTGAAGGAAAACAGGTTTACGGCGAGCAATTGGTGCACTTTGACGGAAAAGAGTATAGGCTCTGGAACCCGAACCGCTCAAAAGTTGCTGCCGCAATAAAAAACGGTTTAAGGGAACTGCATATCGGGAAAGGCTCGCGCATTTTATATCTCGGGGCGGCCGAAGGGACAACAATCTCGCATTTAAGCGATGTTGTAAAAGAGCAAGGCACAATATTCGGCGTGGACATTTCAGCGCGCTCAATGCGCAAATTCATTTACCTCTGCGAACAGCGCAAAAACCTGGTCCCAATTCTCGCGGATGCGTCACAGCCCAACCTGTACAAGGAACACCTGAGCGGGTTCACTATTGATGCGCTCTTTCAGGACGTTTCACAGAAAAACCAGGCGGAAATATTCCTCAAAAACGCGCGTATATATTTGAAGCGCGGCGCATACGGCTTCCTCTCTGTAAAAGCGAGGTCAATCAATGCCACGGATCCCGCGGAAAAAATAATCAAAAGCGAAGCGAAAAAACTCGAGAACGAATTCGAAATACTCGAAATAATAAATTTGCACCCGTACGAAAAGGAACACGCGATGATTTACTGCAAAAAGAAATGAAAGCAGTCTACCTTCTCAATCTTGCCGCCCTGATTTCTACAATTTTTTTAGCACGATTTACAACAGTAGTATAATGATCCCTTGTAGAAATGCCTTTTCTCATTCTTTCACCTCTGGAAGACGCAATACTTCTTGCTTTTGACCGTCTGATATATTGGGCAGTTATTCTTGCAAACAACTCCGAATGATGTTTAACGCAAACCTCATAATATTCCCCCATAGCTAACCCTTTTGAGCGTTTTTTCACTTTAATGTTTTTTCTGATGAAAGCCTCCAAATCTTGATTGCCATAATCATTAATTATCAAACATCTCTCGCCAAGTTTTTCCTTCGCAAACTCTTCGAGTTCTGACAACAACCGCAGCCCAGCCATCGAGTAAGGCACTGATGTTCTATTAGGCGCAGGAGAAATGATAAACAATCCCCTATCCTCATGTCTGGCAACTTCGAGGATGTGGTTTTTCCAAATTCCAATAATGAACCTTGCATCAGATACTTGCCAAGCTTGGGGATTCCCGCTCAGGATAGTATAAAATGGATGTATGAGCAAATCATACACAAGTTCTTTACCCATAGAAAATTAACAGCATAACTAGTTTTTATTGATTTTGAAGACAAGAATTTAAGATGAAAGAAAATATTGCAGTTGCACAAAGCCCGGGGCACATCACAGGATTCTTCAGGATTTACAGAAACGGCTCCACGGGCGCGGGCATAAACATAAAGAATGGGATGCGAACCACGGTTGAATTCTCGCAAAAAGACTCGTTCCACATGAACGGGAAAAGGCAAAAACTCATTGTTTCGGAAAAAGTGGTTGCGCTCTACAGGAAAAAAACACGCAAAAAATTCTTTGTGAAAGTGCAGCACCAAACTCCGTTTCCGATTGGATTCGGCCTGGGAATTTCGGGAGCGGGAGCACTGAGCCTCTCGCTTTGCCTCAATAAACTCCTTGGCACGGAATTCAGCAAAAAAACAATTACGGAAATTGCAACGCGCGCGGAAATAGAATGCGGCACAGGCCTGGGGGATGTACGCGCGGAGAATTACGCCGGTTTCCTGATGGGGAAAAAGCCATACCCCTCGAAAAGCGCGCTCCGCATAAAATGCAGGGAAAAATTCATTGTGCTCGGATTTTTCAGGGCAATTGAAACAAAAAAAATCATACACTCGGCATATTGGAAGCGCAAAATCAACCGCTCCGGAGAAAAAGGGATGAAAGCGCTTTCGAAAAACAAAAGCATGAGGGCATTTATCCGGGAATCGAGAGCGTTTTCGCTGGAATCAGGGCTCGCCACGCAAAGAATCAGGAAAATAATGCGCGCAATCCCCGAAGCATCCATGGCTATGCTCGGGGAAACAGCATTCATTCCCACAAATAACCCTGAAATGGCGCTCAGCAGGCTCAAAAAATACTGTAAAAAAACAATGGTTGCAGGAATAGCTTTGAACGGAGCAGGCATATTATGAGCATCTCGAAAAACCATCCGCGCCGCAATTCCCTTATGCAAAGGGAACTCATAGAGGAAGGAGTAAAGCGCGGCATTGTAACTCAAACAGGAATGATTGCGCACGGAAGGGGCGAGGCATTTGATTATCTTTTAGGGGAAAAAACTGTTTCCGAGGCGCGGAAACAAATTGAGGCCGCGGCCGCAATGCTCGTGCTCGCAAAAAGGCCGGTAATTTCGGTAAACGGCAACGCAACAGCGCTCTGCGCAAAAGAAATTGCCGGACTCGCAAAGGCGA
>JBBSVV010000025.1:0-2440 GCA_038046625.1 archaeon
AACAATTAGGCTACCGTTTTGTGAGGCAGAAAGGAAGTCACGCAACCTACGCAAATGAGCAGGGTAAAATAGTCGTGATTCCGATTCATTCAGGGAATAAAATCGACCGCGGGCTGCTTCTTAAGATAATCAAAAAAGATTTGCAGATGACAAGAGAAGAGTTTGAAAAACATTTGTGAACTTATTTCAAGGGCATCAATTTCTATTCCCTTTATTTCACGCAGTTTTTTTGTAAATAATCCCGTTCCTGCGCCCAATTCAAGAACTCTTTTTATTTTGCGCTTCTTTAATTGCGCCAGCATTTCCTGAACCATTTCCCGATAAAACGGGTGAGTTTCTTCCGCCGAATCATAATCTTCCGTATTTATCTTCAGCGACATTTCCTTCATTTTAGTGCCTCCTGTTTCTATCCCTTACCCGCCGCCGTACTTTTTGTTCATTTCATCCATTTTTTTGTCTATTTTCTTCTCCGCCTCAAGGCGCTCCAAGCCGATTTCACTCGAGTTGCGCCAGTCAACGAACCTCATCGGCTCAACAAGGGAAGGGTGCACCTTCTGCACTTCCTGCAGCATTTTCAAAACAATGCGCCTGTAATCCGCATGCCCCTGAACAGTAGAGCGCAACTCAACCAAGTGATAGAGCTCGCGCAGATTCAATTTGAAGGCCCATCTTATCCTGTACGCAAAAGGAACCACGTACTGCGCCTGCTTCGGCCCTAGACCTTTCCTGATTTTTTCATAAGCTTCTTGGGCGAGCTTCATCTTTTCCACGAAATCCTTTTCAAATCCTATTTCGCGAGCCTCGAAAGGAACATCAAAACCAAGCTTTGTTCCCAAATCCTGTCTTTGCTGCGTTAGCACGCGGTGCCTGTGAAGGTCCCTATAAGAAGCGTAATTGCACATCAAATCGAATTCGTAATAGGTGTGCTCGAATCCGCGTCCTGGCTTGTGCCTCCGGTTTTCACGGCGCCTGCAATACTCCTGAATAACCTTCAGTTTTTCGGCTTTGCCCATTGCCTCGACTTTCTTTTTCACCTGTTCCATTGAAACTTCAGTGAAAGGGTACAGCGCGGCCGCAATCGCCTTTTCCTCCGCATCCTTGTCATAATCGGTAAGCGTGACTTCTTCTTTCGCTTCAAATTTTTCGTTTGCAAAAGTTTTTTCCGCGAGCGAACGCATTCCTTTCCTCGTTTCCGACAAAAACTTGATTGTGGGCCCCCCGTATTTTCCCGTTGCGCGCTTCACGAACGAAGGCATGACCTTCATCAGTTCTGTGTGCATTTCTGCTGCAACCGTGCGCGATTCGCTAAGCTCTGAAGAAAACATTTTCGTAATCAAAAATTCAAAACTCCTGCCATTCCCGAACAAGCCGACATTTGTTTTCGTTGATGCGGGAAGGTAACCGCGGAGGATGTCGCAGGCCTTTGCGCGTATAGTTGAATTGTACGCCCTTTCTGTTTCATCGCCGCGCGGAAACTTCTCCATCATTGTTTTTTTCGTGGGCTCAATCCACTTTGCATAAGAATCGAAAAGCGAATTGCACGTTTCAATGTAAAGGTCCGCGTATTTCGAATCCATTATTTCCTTCTCGCGGTGGTACAAATACTCGTTGTCGACTTTCTGGTCGAAGTAAACATAGCGCGTGCTTTTTTCCAGAGGAGAAATGCCTATGCGCGAATCCTCGAGAAGTTTCGAGGCGATGTTCGAGACGATCTCGCATGCGATGTGGCCTCCCCCTAACTCCGCGACGGAATCATCACCGTAACCCACAAGAACGCGGTCATAGAACTCCTCAGCCTTTTTGGTCGCAACAACCTGGTTCTCGCCCATCGATTTGGAATAAGCAACTATTTCCCTAAAGCCGGCTTTTTCATCGCGGATGAACTCATCCAAAAGCAGCCTTCGAATGCTTTTCGCGCTCCTCGAGTACCTCGAAAACAAAGCGCCCTTCACCACTTCAGGCAGGTTTGTGAGGACAAAAATGTCCTTATCCATGTTCGAGAAAAAAGGTGAAAGGATTTCGGTTTCTTCCTTTGTGAACTGCTCCATCAAACCCCTAAAGAAATGGAATTGTTTTGGTTTTAAACCAAATGGTTCTTCCGGAAAAAAAGCCCTATTTCTTGCCGGGCCCGGGTTTTTTGCTCTTTTTCAGTGCGCGCCTCGTTAATTCCGGGTATTCTCTGGACAGGTTAAACAGGGCCATTCTCTTGGCTGCATCCAGTGGAATTCTGTGTTCCAGCGCAAGGTGCCTCGCCAGCCTACCGAGCTCAAGGTGTTTATCGGCGCCGGTGACAAAAAGACTCCTGAACCTTTCCAATTGCGCAGGGTTCTTTATTCTGGGTGCAGAGCCTTGTCCATGGCTCGCTGATATGCTCGGCCTTCTTGTTCCCATTGGCATAAAAAGAAAAATGATTAACTGATTAATAAGACTATTTTTCCAT
>JBBSVV010000025.1:2540-15071 GCA_038046625.1 archaeon
TACTGCCAGTAGTTCGGCGCCTCTTCGGTTATTTTCACATCATGTGGGTGCGACTCCTTGAGGCTCGCGTCCGTAATCCTGAGCATCCTTGATTTTTTGCGGAGCTGCGCAATTGTTTCGCAGCCCGTGAGGCCCATTCCGCTCCTCACTCCGCCAATGAGCTGGTAAACTACCTCGCTGACTGAACCCTTGTAAGGCACAATGCCTTCAATTCCCTCGGGAACAAACTTCCTTTCCTCCTCAATGTCCGCCTGGAAATACCTGTCCTTCGAGCCCTGCATCATTGCGCCCACGGAACCCATTCCCCTGTACTGCTTGAATTTGCGGTTGTTCATGTAAACGGTTTTTCCAGGGGTTTCCTCGCAGCCCGCGAACAAAGAGCCGACCATCACGGAGCTCGCGCCGCACGCGAGTGCCTTTACAATGTCGCCTGAATACTTGATTCCGCCGTCCGCAATTATGGGCACGGTTCCGGCTGCCCTTGCGCACTCCATTATCGCGGTTATCTGCGGAACCCCTACACCCGTAACAATGCGCGTGGTGCAGATGCTTCCCGGCCCAATGCCGATCTTAACCGCGTCGGCACCTGCCCTTATCAAAGCCTTTGTTCCCTCAGCCGTTGCAACATTTCCCGCAACCAGTTCAACATTGTAATTCTTCTTGTATCTCCTGACTGCCTCAACCACGTTTTTCGAGTGCCCATGAGAAGTGTCAACAACAATCACGTCAACCTCTTTTTCAATCAGCGCTTCAACCCTTTTGTCATCCTTGGGGCCCACGGCCGCGCCGACTATCGGCCTTCCTTTCGGGTCCTTGTTGGCGTTCGGGTACTTGAAGCTGTTCTGTATGTCCGCAATCGTAATCAGCCCGGCCAATGCGCCGTCCTTGTCCACAATCGGCAATTTTTCAATCCTGTTCCTGTGCAGGATCTGCCCCGCCTCTTCATAAGAAATCTTGCCCTTTTTCTCTATTGTAATTAGCCTTTCCTTCGGCGTCATTATTTCCGAAACCCTTTTCGAGGCGTCGGTTTCAAAAAGCAGGTCACGGTTAGTAACTATTCCAACGAGCCTGCCGTTGTCAACAACAGGAAAGCTGTTCACTCCGGACTCCTTTTTGAGTGCGTTTATGCGCGCAAGCGTTTCCGAGGATGAAATTGTAATAGGGTTGTCAATTATCCAGTACTCCGAGCGCTTGACTTTGCCGACTTCGGTTGCCTGCAGTTCAACGGAAATGTTCTTGTGTATAATCCCTATTCCGCCTTCGCGCGCCATTGCAATTGCTGTCTTGTGCTCCGTAACAGTATCCATTGCCGCGCTCAAAAGCGGTATGTTTAAGGGGATTTTTTCCGTTAGTTTAGTCTTCAAAGACACTTCGCGGGGAAGAACACGTGATTCCGCGGGCAGAAGCAGCACATCGTCAAAAGTGAGCCCTAATTCTTTCCTTATCTTCTCTTTGCCCATAATATATATCGCCTTGATTAATTTAAAAGAGTTGCGTTGGTGAGGCTTTTTACTTCAGAAGCCCCGCATTTTAGCGCTTCTTTTTAGCTGCGCCATAACGCAGTTCCGCGGGGAAATTCAAATTTGTTTCCAGTGCTTTTACAATTGCTATTGCCCTCTGCCTTGAATTCCCTTTCCGGGAAATGTTAAGCCTTTTCTCAAACATTTCTAAAAACTTCTCCGCGACTTTTTTGTCCCGCGGCCACTTCCTGACTGCCTCTCTCAATAGGTTGTATGAGTCAAAATATTTTGCTTCACCAAAAATAGCCGCTGATGCTATCGGCGCGTCACGTTCAGCCAGAAACTTGCCTCTGCTTTTTGCCGATTCATTGGAATAAAGTTTCCCGGCAGTTCCGTAAACAGGCCTTCCTTTATCGGCCGTCCGGCCGTATATTTTTTGAGTTTGGTTTGAAAGTCTCCTTTTATCAATATGAACTTTTCCGCTTTTCAAATGCATTGCAAGAGGGGTTCCAAGCTGCCCCGGCCAAAGCGCATATCTTTTTGTCAGCAAGCGCCGTGGCTCCGTAGGAGTTTTTCTGACTGTAGGTGTCCTTCGTGGCATGGCAAAATATCGTTTGCGTTGTTTAAATACTTTGTGTTCCGCGTTTCTGCACTTGCTTTTAAATGAATCGCCCAAAATTTTGCTTATGACAGACCCTCTTGTGACTTTCCTCGGTTTTGTTGCGGGCACCCTGACTACGGTTGCGTTCCTGCCTCAAGTGATAAAGTCCCACAAATCAAAGAAAACGGGCGACATTTCAACAGGCTGGATTGCAATCACGGTTGTGGGCGTTTTCCTCTGGCTCGTTTACGGAATCCTTGCGCAGGACTTGCCCATAATTTTCGCGAACACCATAAGTCTTGTGCTCGCACTGACAATAGTTTTCCTCAAGCTAAGGCACGGCTAAGGTTTTGCGCAAATTTTAGTTGCTTTTTCTGATGTAGCGCCACCAGTAAATCACGTTTATGGTTGCTGATGCGAGCAGCACGACAATCAAATCGAGCATGGTGTCGCCGAGGCTTCCCTGCGAAACCGTGCCGAACAAGGTATCTGAAAAGTACTCAATTATTTCCCACAGCGCGCCAATGCCCAGTGTGATTAAAACGTTTGCTGCAAAATAAAACTTTTTCAGGTACGCCAGCAAGAAGCTCACGAGGAGCGATGAAACCAGGGCTCCGCCGATGAAATGCATCACCGAATCGAATTCAACGAGCGTGTCGTAAAAATGCAGGAAAACGCCCATCAATTCGCCGATTATGAAAATCGTGAGGAGGAAAAGAGTTTCCCTTGAAAAAAATTCCTTCATTTCCGCACCAAGCCTTTTCGTCCATTTCTCAAAACATTTATTTCACTTTAATTTTTTGTATGTTTCATCGGTTTTCCTTTCCGCCTTTATCACGTTGATTATTTTTTCCTTCCAAAGGACTTCATAGGGGTACCCTTGCGTAAGTTATTCTTGCACGGTAAACAGAATCCATCCCCTTTACTTTGCTTATGTCAAAGCCGTGCACCGGCACGGGATTTGTTTCGAGTTCCATGATAAGGTTTCTTATTTTCTCCTTTACTTTTACATGGAAATCCTTTACATCCTTCTCCAACTTTGAGTAAACCCTCACTTCAAACAATGGGGGTCACTTTTCAAGTATAGAAATAGCTTTTTTTGCGGTAATGAAATTCCCTTTTCTCATTTCGCTTCTTGACCTATTCAATTCCGTGATTTCTTTTTTTGACAGCCTTTCAAACGGCAAAATGGAGTGCCTTAATTCGGCTACGGGATTTTCAAGCCTTTCAAGCTTTCTGTAAACCTTCTCCAAAGTGATTGTTTCCGAAGGCACTTTTTCACCAAAATAATTACGGGCTTGAAAGTATAAATACCTTTTCAATATCCCGTGGTCACGCTTTCCTTGCTTTCTCCTTTATTTTCGAGCTCTTGTAAACGCTTTCCATGAAAGGCTTCATGCGCCTCATCTCAACCTTTATTCCGCGCTCCGCAAACTTTTTTTCCAGTTCTTCATCGCTTGGCTTCTGGTCATAACCCATGGCAATTATTTGCGGCCTGACCTTCTCCACACTCTTTATCATGTCGTCCTCGAATCCTATGATTGCGCCATCCACAATATCCAAAGCCGCAACCAATTCGCGGCGCTGCGCCTGATTGTTCAATGGAAGCTCGCCCTTGATTTTTTTCACGTTATTGTCCGTGGCAACAATAACAACCAGCTTATCCCCGAGGGATTTCGCCTGTGTAAGGTAACTCAAATGCCCCGGATGGAGAATATCAAAGGTGCCGAACGCGAGAACCGTTTTCATGAATAAAATTCAGTAAAAACAGGCTTTTAAACTCTTTTTCCTCTTATTTTTGCTTATGGATTTGGAATCAAGGCTTGATTTGATTCGCGAGGTCGGCGAGGAAATAATAACTGGGGAAGACCTGCGGCAGCTTCTTCAGACCAAAAAAACGCCCATTGCCTACGACGGCTTTGAACCTTCGGGAAAGATCCACATTGCGCAGGGAATCCTCCGCGCGATTAATGTGAACAAAATGACCAAAGCGGGGTGCAAATTCAAAATGTGGGTTGCCGATTGGCACGCGTGGGCAAACAACAAAATGGGCGGCGACCTCGCAAAAATACAAAAGGCAGGCGAATACATGGTTGAGGTATGGAAGGCAACCGGAATGGACATGGGCAAGGTTGAGGTGCTCTGGGCTTCAGATGTGATGGGCAAGCGCGAGTACTGGGAAAAGGTAATGAAAATCGCAATCAATTCAACCTTGAACCGTACAATTAGGTGCTCGCAGATAATGGGGCGCAAGGAAAATGAACTGCTTCAGACTTCGCAAATTTTTTACCCGTGCATGCAGGCCGCAGACATATTCCAGCTGGAAATCGACATCGCACAATTGGGAATGGACCAGCGCAAGGTGAATGTTTTTGCCCGTGAACTGGCTCCGAAGCTTGGTTTTGCAAAGCCCGTTGCGGTTCATCATCACATGCTTCTCGGCCTGACGCAAATCAATACTGCCGCTTCGGGAATTGACCGCGCGATTGAAATGAAGATGTCCAAGTCAAAGCCCGAATCAGCTATCTTCATGACTGATTCGCGCGAGGAAGTCGAGCGCAAAATAAAGAAAGCGTTTTGCCCCGAAAAAACCGTGCAGGATAACCCGATTCTGGATTACTGCAGGAATATTGTTTTCGAGAAATTCAAAAGCCTCGAGATTGAAAGGCCGGAAAAGTTCGGCGGCAACGTTGCTTACAATTCTTATGCGGAGCTTGAATCGGATTTTGCAGCGGGAAAACTGCACCCAATGGATCTGAAGAACGCAACCGCATTGAAAATAAACGAGCTTCTGGAGCCCGTGAGAAAGCACTTTGAAAAGAACCCGAAGGCGAAGAAGCTCCTGCAGGAAGTAAACGCCGTTGAGAAATGAATTTCCGGCAAGCCTTAAATACCTGTTATTGCCTTTAGTATACCGCTTATGATGCTTTTTAAGAATCTCCTGCGGTCACAGTTCGAGCACGCGAACATCGGCCTGGCGATTGTTTTTTTCCTTTTGCCGACCCTGTTCCTTTCGGGTTCAAGCCTTGCCTTGGGGTTCTCAATGAATTTCGCGGGCCTAGCAGTCCTTGTTGCGCGCGAACTCATTTACTTTGTGCTCGCCTCAATTTTGATGTTCGTGCTCCTTATGGGCTTCAAGGGCGCCGAGACAAAAGGAAAGTTCCTGCACATAATGTCCGCATATTCAGTGAACTACCTCGTGGTTTTCTGCGCCGCCCTGATTGCGGTCATTCTTGTGGCCTTATTCATTCCGGGTTTTTTCCCAAAAATTGCTTCGCTCCAGGGCACCAACCCGAGCATAGATGACCTTGCATTGGCGATAAATTCCATTGACTTGCCCTCGCAGGCAATTGTACTGCTCCTCGAAATCCTGTTTTTAGCCGTCGGCATCGCCGCAATAATCCTGAACTTCTGGATTTTCTATTCAATCGGCCAGATAGTTAAGGCGACAAGCCTCTTCTCGAACCTGGTTTTCACCGTTGTTTTTGTGGGCCTCAGCTTCCTTCTTGGCCAGGCTCTTGGTTTCGTGCTCTCAATTTAGGCTCAAAAACCGGGAAAAGCGGCGCGCGAAGCAAGACCTATCGAGTCCCGAAGGGACGAAGATGGGGCGCCGTACCGCCGGCGGCTTCCGGCGCGCGGGCCTGCGGCGTTGCAAAGCTTTAAAACCCCTTTTCCTCAAGCCGTTTATTAGGTTTTTTTTGGGACGGGATAAGGCTTGAAATGCACATGTCCATTATGCAAGACAGAGCATGACCTTAGCCTCAATGATTATGACGAGGGCGATTTCTTCAAGTGCGAGGAATGCGGCGAACTCCTGGAAATAGGCATAAAGAAGGGCAAAATAAGGCTTGTCACGGATCAGGAGAAAAAGTTCGAGGAAATGGAAAACCTTGAAGACGAGCTCGATTACGATAAAGACGAAGCCGAGTAAATTTTCCGGATTTTCACTTGATTTAAGCGGTTCTGAAACCTTTATTATAACGAACCCCAAAAGTATTTACTGAAAACGCATGCTCAAGGTTTACAATACCATTTCAAGGAACACGGAGGAATTCGTTCCCCTTAAGCCAAAGCAGATAGTAGGCATGTACGTGTGCGGCCCAACTGTTTACGGCCCTGGCCATATAGGGCATGCGCGCACCTACGTTGCATTTGACATAATACGCAAATATCTCGAATACAGGGGCTACAAGGTCAAATACGTTGTCAACATCACTGATGTCCATGACGACATGATAAAAACCGCGAATGAACAGGGCATAACAATTTTCGAATTGGCGGACAAAAACATTGCGCTCTTCATGAAGGACCTCTCCGCCTTGGGAATCAAGAAGCCGGATGTGATGCCGCGAGTCACGGAACACATAAAGGAAATAATAGAAATGGTCAAAACTCTCGAAAAAAAAGGTTTTGCATACGAAACCGACGACGGCGTTTATTACTCGATTTCGAAATTCAAGGAATACGGTAAGCTTGGCAATGTCCAGGTGAAGAAAAGCGTTACCGGAACAAGGGTTGAAACCGACAAGTACGAAAAAGAAAACCCAATGGATTTTGCGCTGTGGAAAAAATCGAAGCCGGGCGAACCATACTGGAAAAGCCCGTGGGGCGAAGGAAGGCCCGGTTGGCACATTGAATGCAGTGCAATGAGCTCCAAGTATTTGGGGGAACAATTTGATATTCACGGTGGCGCGGTAGATTTGGTTTTTCCGCACCACGAAAATGAAATCGCGCAGAGTGAAGCAACCTACGGAAAGCACCCATTCGTAAAGTACTGGATGCACGCCGGATTTTTGAACGTGAACGGCGAAAAAATGTCGAAAAGCTTGGGCAACTTCATAATAATTCCGGATTTGCTTGCAAAGTACAATCCAAAAGTTTTCAGGTACTTCATTTCCTCGCTGCATTACCGCTCGCGCATTGATTTCAACGACAAGGCAATGTCCATAGCGGAAAAAAACCTGGAGAAGTGGAACAACCTCATACAGGAACTTTTGAATGCAGAAGGTTCAGGCGCAAAGGAAATTGATTCTCTGATTGAAAATTGCCGCAAAGAGTTCGTGAAGCACATGGATGAGGACTTCACTTTGCCGAACGCTTGGGCCTCACTTTACTATTTCCAGTCGAAAATAAATTCCTTGCTCTCGGAAAGAAAAATTTCAAGGGAAAATTCAGAAAAAATTATTGTGTTCCTGAAGGAGCTTGACTCCATTTTCGGCGTGTTTTCATTCGAAAAGAAAGAGGCCGAGGCCCTTCCAAAGGAACTCATGGCTATGGTTGAAAAAAGGTCTAAATTCAAAAAGCGCAAGGATTACGCGCGGGCGGACAAAATAAGGGCCGAACTCCTGGCAAAGGGCATTGAGCTCTTTGATACTCCTGAAGGCGTGAAGTGGCGCAAAATCCAATAGTGGCGGCTTTTTCCGAAAAAATCGCTTTTTTAAAATAATCCTGTTTTAAATCCACTATCATGCTTGACCTCGCTCTGATAGGCCTGACGATTCTCGGGCTCATGATGTTCGAGACAATAATCTCAATCGACAACGCGGTAATCAATGCGGATGTTCTCTCAAAAATGTCCCAGAAGGCGAGGCGCTGGTTCCTCACTTGGGGCCTCTTGTTCGCGGTTTTTGTTGTCCGCGGCCTGCTTCCATGGCTCATTGTTTGGCTCGCGAACCCTTCCCTCGGGCCAATACAGGCTCTTACCGCTACCTTCAGTTCCGACCCGTTGGTGCATGAATCAATTGAAACATCGAAGCCCGTGCTCCTAGTGGGCGGCGGAGTTTTCCTTGTTTTCCTTTTCTTCCACTGGCTCTTCATGGAGCCAAAGAATTACGGTTTGCTCGGCGAGAAAACCGTTCAAAGGTACAGCCTCTGGTTCTTTGCCGTTGTTTCCATTCTGCTCGCGCTCATAGTTTGGTTTGCAACCCAAGTAAGCGGATTAATGGCTTTCGGCGCGGTTGTGGGTTCAACGGCATTCTTCATTACCCACGGCTTCAAGGAGAATGCCGAGTCGAAAGAGAAGGAGCTGCTCCGCGGAAATTCGAACATGAGCGACTTCAGCAAAATACTTTACTTAGAGGTCATCGACACCACATTCTCGATTGACGGCGTCATAGGCGCGTTCGCATTCACCCTTTCGGTTCCGCTCATAATACTAGGCAACGGCCTCGGCGCCTTGGTTGTGCGGGAATTCACAATCCGCAACATCGAGAACGTGAAAAAATACAAATATTTGAAGAACGGCGCAATGTACTCGATTTTTTTCCTTGGGTGCATAATGCTGCTTGATGCGTTCGGCGCGCACATCCCTGAATTCGTTTCCCCGATAATTACTTTCGCTGTGATTGGCTACTTCTTCCTGAAATCAAAAAAGGAGCTTGACAAGGCGCAGAAGAAAACAAAATGAGGGTGAAAAACGTTTACAAAAAACGTATTTTTCCTAATGAAAAGTAATTTAAATCCCCAAACTGTTATTTCTGGCATGAACAAGGTCGTTCCTTACATAATTTCCGCTTTGATTATGGGTATTCTCGCGTGGTATTATTTCATTTTCAGGGGATTCGCGGTTTCGGTAAGCTTCGTTAATTCCGTTGTTGCTTTCTCCGCGGTTTTCATAATAGGGCTTTCTTTCGCATTCGGGCCGCTTGCGCGCTTCATCCATTTCTTTAGGCCGTGGCTCGTTTACAGGAAAGACTTCGGGCTGATTGGCTTTGCATTGGCCGCGCTGCACATTGTGCTTGTCGTTCCCATGATGCTTCTCGAGGAGACCCGCGAATTTAATTTCGGGGATGTAGCTTCCCTTGCTGTTGCCGCGGTAGCATTCATGATTTTCCTTTTAATGGCCTTGACCTCGACCGCAAAGTGGGTTGAAAAGCTCGGGTATGACAACTGGAAAAATCTCCAGCGCATGGGTTACATCGCAATCGTGCTTGTTTTGTTCCATGTTGTGCTTCTCGAGAAGGGCGTTTTCCTCACTCGCATCATCGGCCAAATCGCCATAGGCTTCGTACTTGCCGTGCTGCTCCTGCGCGCAATAGCTCTTGCATTCGGAATGCCGCCGCACGAAGACATAAAGGTGTGACCTGCAGGAAACCGAAAGCATAACCAATGCCGTTTCCCGCGCACTTCTGAGCCTATTTTTTTCAGCAATTAAACTTTTAAAGAACCGAACCATGATATTCTCATGCCGGAACTTCTCTTAGCCGCGATTTTGGTTTTGTTTTTTTTCGCGGTTCTCACTTTTGCGGCGCGCGGCGCATTGAAGCACGTGATTAACCTTTCCCGCACGCTCCGCATCCCGGAATTCACGATCGGCTTTCTCTTTGTCGGCATTATAGCGATTTTTCCCGAGCTGTCAATCGGGATAAGCTCGGCACTGAGCGGCGTATCGTCTTTCGGCCTTGGCATTGTTTTCGGCTCGAACATTGCGGACCTCGCGCTCATAACGGGCCTGGTTGCGTTTTTTTCCGGCGGAATAAAGCTCAAAAGCGCCACAATTTCGCGCTCAAACTTTTTTGTCTTCATAACACTGCTTCCTGTTGCGCTGGTCCTAGACGGTGAAATCTCGAGGATTGACGGCGCAATCCTTTTGCTCTCATTCATTTTTTACGTTTTCTTCATGCTCTCCCACGGCAACCGAAAACCGGTTTTCGAGGCGAGCGACACAAGGGCCTTGGAATTTGACATAGGCATGCTCCTGATTTACATTGCAATAATGCTTGCGGCCGGCCACTTCATAACCGAAATCGCCATGCAGATGAGCTCCCTGCTTTCAGTTCCGTTGTTCTTCATAGGCGCGGTGATTGCAGTAGGAACCTGCATGCCAGAGCTAGTTTTTGCACTGCAGGCCTCGAAAACAAAACACGGCGAAACAGGCCTCGGCGACATTCTCGGGAACGTGTTTGCGGACTGCCTCCTCACGATAGGCATCATTGCCTTGATTTCCCCGATAAGGCCGCAGAACCTCGGCCTTGTAATCCTCACAGGAAGCCTGATGATTGCCGCAATGCTCGTACTTGTTTGGTTCATACACACGGACAGGAAAATCTCGAAAAAAGAGGGCGCCTTCCTGCTCGCGCTTTACTTTCTTTTCATGGCATTGCAGTGGGCTGGAGAATCATCCCTCCTATGACAATTTTTTTTTCGGTTCGGCGCCGGACGAAAAACAGCCCCCGGTCCGTGTGCATTGCGTTCAACAGCAACCAATTTATACTCCGCTTTCTTAATTCTTGAAGCGGTTTGAATGCCTGTTGACCTTGGAGTGAAGCTCCTTTTCGATTTGGGGGAAATCCTTCTCGCCGCTACCTTGTTCAATTTTCTTGCGCGCATCCTCAAGCAGCCCCCGCTCCTCGCATACATCGTTGCGGGAATATTCGTCGGCCCTCTGGGCATCGGTTCCCTTGGCATGAGCTTTCAGGGCATTCCGCTCGGCGTAACGACAACCGAAGAAATCCTGATTCTTTCTGAACTCGGCATAGCTTTCCTGCTATTTTCAGTGGGAATCGAATCTGATTTTTCAAAGCTTTCAAAGCTCGGAAAACTGGTGGCAATCGGTTCCGTGCTCCAGGTGGCGCTCACCGCCTTGATAGTGTTTGCCTTCAACTCGGTTTTCGGCTTTTTGGGATTTGAACAGGCCATTTACCTCGGCCTAATTGTGGCCTTTTCCTCCACAACAATAGTGGTGAAGCTGCTTTCGGACTCATACCAGATAAACACGCTTCACGGGCGCCTGATGATAGGCTTCCTTTTGGTCCAGGATGTTCTCGTTATACTGGCGCTGCCTCTTCTTGGGAACATTTCAAACCTATTCACGCTTTCACTCATTGCGCCTCTCATAATCCAGGTGCTGGTGCTCCTTGCTTTCGCGTTCGTGCTCAACAAGTACGTTTACCCCAAGGTTTTTGGCTTCGCCTCGCACTCCGATGAGCTGTTCTTCCTCTCCGCACTGAGCTCGGTGTTCATTTTCATATTCATTTCGTACATCATGGGCTTCTCGATTGCCGTGGGCGCGTTCATTGCAGGAGTAACGCTGTCAACGCTGCCTTACAGCACGGAGGTAATGCACAAGATACGCGGCGTCAGGGATTTTCTCGCGACGATTTTCTTTGTGACGCTGGGAATACAGATAACACTTTCATTTGCTTCGTTCCCGCTTGGGCTCGCGCTCTTCATTGCCGCGCTCGTGTTCATTTTCAAGCCCGCCATATTCTACCTCATAACCCTTCTCAATGGTTATGGCGGGCGAGTAAGCGTGGTTGTGGCGCTTGGCCTCGCGCAGATTTCGGAGTTTTCCTTCATAATCGCGAGCCAGGGCAAGGCAATTCTCGAGCAGACCCCGGGCCTTTACTCCTTCGTGATTCTCATAACTGCAGTTTCAATGGCGCTAACCCCATACCTGATGTCTTATTCGAACGCAATCTACGGTGCCCTTGATTTGTTCGTGAGGCGCTTTGCCCCTTCCGCAAAAAAATCTGTTCTGCTCCACGCAAGGATAAGCGAACTCGAAGCCGTTCCCCAGGGGCTTAAAAACCACGTACTGATTTTCGGCGGCGGCCTCGTGGGCTCAGGCATTGCCTCTGTTCTGCACGGAAAACACAATCTCATAGTGGTTGACAACGATTCGGAAGTGGTTTGGGGCAACCTCCAGAAGGGCATTAAATCCGTTTACGGTTCTGCGGACAACGAGGGGCTCTGGAGGAAGCTGAACATTGAAAAGGCCGAGGTTCTCGTGATAGCTATTCCGCGTGCAAAGGACGCTTTCTCGCTGGTTGAATACGCGAAAAAAGTGAATCCGGAAATACCTGTTTTTGCGAGGGCGCGCTATTTCAAGGACTCCAGAACGCTTTACGAAAAGGGCGCGGATTTCGTCATAATGCCGCACGTCATTGGCGGCAACGTTTTCGTGCAGAAAGTCGTTGAATACCTGCACACGGGGGACATGAACGGGATAAGCAATTTCCAGACTGAATTCATGGCTTACCTTAGAGACAAGGCGAAGGAAGAAAGGCCTCGGTTTGACTGAAAAGAGCTTTGCATGTAAAGTCTTGAAAATCATCTTTTGCCTCTATTGTAACGTAGTGGCCTCCCTCGGTTGTCGGAATCGAGCCCGACAGGGTTACGCCGCTTTTGCTGTAAAGGTCGCTGCCGAAAACATTGAGAACGAACGAATCAGAGTAAATTCCGCTCTTGGCCTGGTCAACGCCCTTCGGAACAAAAAAATAGACCTGTTTCTTTGCTCCTTCGCCCTGCACAAAAACGTCCTTTGCCGCGCCGGCAAGCGAGTCCAAGCTTGATTGGGCAGTGAGCACTTCGCCCTGGAGGCGCGCATCAACAATTGATTGGTTTGACACGGAGTAAATCGCGAGGATTGCTATGAGAGAAACCGCGAGAATAATGAGCAATTCAACCGAGGCCTGCGCTTTTTTCATGAATAGATTACCGAAAAGTGATTAATATAGGTTTTCAGACACC
>JBBSVV010000026.1:0-16466 GCA_038046625.1 archaeon
AACCACTATAAATGCCGAAAAACTTTCGTGGTTTGCTATAGCTATCAAAAGCGTTTAAGACATTATAGAATTTTACTGAAAATAATGTCTTTTGATATAATATCCAATTTTTTTAAGGCAGTGGATTGTTTTGGGTTGTTCAATCAGCTGCCGCTTGCACAATTAAGTTCTGATGGTATTGCGGAGCATAACTCAAGGCCGCAGAACAGGCTTTGGCTGGATTTTTCAAAGTCCCCGTAAATCCTGTCCTGGTTCCACCAGAACTCGGTTTTAGTTTCGCCCGTTAAGCCGTCTGTTGAGGCTGAAATGCAGACGTACTTCTGCTTCACAAGTTCAAGTATATCCCCTATGCTTTTGACCTCTCTTAGCCCTGAAAGCCCGTTCAGCTGTACGGTGTCCAAGGCAACTCCCTTTAGGTCGTCGCTGAACAACGAGGATTTTCTCTGCGGGTTGTCGCAGGCAAGGCTGATTGCATAATTGCTTGAGTCGGGAGTATAAAACATTGTGCCGAGCGATACACTGCCGCTTGGCGCGTTCGGCCAGTAAAAGCCGTACGCGTTTTCAGGATAAGTCAGCCCGCAGAGGCCGGGCGCATTCGCCGCTGAATATTCAGTGTACGCGCGGTCCTTTGTGTCATTGAAAACCCTGTTGCCGGAAAAATCAGCACAGTTCGCGAGGTTGGATGCAATGCCGGTCCATGAGGAAGCGTTCTCCATATCCCCGAGCCTTGGCAACAAGCGATTGCTTGAATTATTCACGTAAATGAAGCCGTTCGCCACGCCCCTATTCGAATCAATTTCAAGCAATACAGGGGTTGGAACGCTCGGCGAATAAGTAAATGTGTAATCTGGCGACCCGTCATTGGAAATTGTCAGGATTTTTCCCCTCTGCGTTGCATTGAGTGCCGTGAAATCCGTTTCCTTTGAGAGGCTGAGGTTGGCAACAGGGGTTCCCGAGCTTCCGGTTATCCTGAGGTCCCCGGAATTTCCCGAACCGTAAATCCCTATTGCAGAAAATTCCCCGCTGAATCCGGTTCCATAGCCCTGCCTGTTCACGAAGGTTGGGTTTCCGCCCTGGCCGAAGGTGGCGCCGACATTGGAGTTGATTGGGAGCCTGTAGAGCAAATCCCCGGAATCAAGCTGGCTCCTGAGCGAGAGCACAACATTAACGTCAAAGTTTGTTTGCCCCTGGGGGAAGAATTTCCAGTTGCCCCGGTTTCCGAACCTCAGAGCTATTGTGACGTCATACAGGCCGGGCGCGGGCAATGGGGTAAAGACCGAACCGGTCTTTGAGCTGAAATGTATCTTATTGTTCTTGAAAAGGTTGTTGAAGCCATCCGGATCCGTGAATTCTGTGCCTGCATTGAAGAAGCCCGAGTCCATCATTGCGGTGTTGTAGTCGCTCAAAAAGTCCCGCGAGTAGCCGTCAGGCATCAGGAAAGCCTGGAAGTTCAATAGCTTATCGGAATTCGAGAAGTCATTGTTCCGCTCCACGTCTGTCTTCAGCCTCTGCAGTTTGTGCATTATTTCGGTTGTGAATTGGGTCGCGTCGCAGTAATGGAAGTCGGCATTAAACCTTGGGGTGGTTGAATTGAAGTCAAGGAGGTCGCAGGAATCTATCTTGATGTTGCTCCAGTCCCATGAGGCAAGGATTCTTGGCACCGCATCTTCGCCTGTCACGCCTTCAATGTCGTTCGGGCCGTAGCAAATGTTTTCGCTTCCCGCGTCAATGCGCACGTGGAAATTTTGCTGCAGAACAGGGTAACTCGCCTTCAAAATAAGGAGCACAAAGCGGTTTATGTTGCTAGTTACCTGGCTTGAACTGTTTTCGTAAGTGTCAACCGCGCCGCCGGTTGATTCCGCAGCCCACTCCATCATTTCAACAGCATCATTCTTGGAATTATCCCACGCATAACCGGGTTCGGGACTGTCATTCTGCAGCAGGTCAGTGACGTACGATTCCATTGTAGTCGGGTGCCAGAAGAACAATGAAATGTTGTTTGCATTGGCCTTTTCAATAAGGTTTTTCACAATGAGCTCTTCCGTTCCCTGCCGCCAGTAACAATCGCCGGCGCTGTACGGGCTGCAGCTGTCCGCATCATTGTCCCTTCCGGAAGGCGCATTGTCCCCTATGATGAGGAGAACCCTTCTTGTGTTGCTGCCCAAGTTGCCAAATCTGTCAATCGCATCCTGTGCAGTTGCACCCCAGGCCTCGCTTAGGGTGTCGGTGCCGCCATTAAAGCCGAATTGCTTGTCGCCCCAAACCAAATCACCGCTTATATTACAATTTGCCCACCATTTTGATTTGCCGCCATTTTGGCCGTCACCCATTTTGAAAACCTTGGCATTCACGGTAAATCCGTTACTTGAGAGCTGATTCTTGAGCTCGTCTATTCTTGAACACACTGTTCTCCACGGGACTTCCATGCTTCCTGAAGTGTCAATCATTATGCCGATGTCAATATGCGTGGCCGCAATGAGATTGAATGCCGTTCTCGCGTAAACCGTTGCACCCGCATCGTTGGTTCTTGGCGTCGGGCCCCCGTTCCGGTTCTTGAAGTACACGACCACCCAGGTGTCCTCCTCACTGATGACAAATGGCCCGCTGCCGGTTACTCCAAGTTCCTGAAGGGTTCCGAGAACCTGCTCTTTTCCGTCAGCCGGAATTGTTGCAGAAAGGCTCTTTTCCGTCGAGCCGGAAAAATGGATCTTGTAATCAAAGGTATAAGTCGGGTTGTTTGGTATGTTTTTTGCGTTAACGTAATCCTCAACATTAATTAACGCGTAATCCCTTCCCTTGAAACCGGTGTTGACTACGCTGAAGCCGATGTCTCCACCGTTGTCGGAAACGTTTCCGAGGAACCGCCCCTTAATGGTTATGTTGGTGTCCGGAGTGCCTTCCCACCACAAATCCATCATGCCTTGAGGGTCTCCAACTATATTCAGCTGTATGAAACTTGCCTGGTCCCCTGAAACATTGAAATCAAATGTCCCGAGTTTTTGCATTGCCTGCCCACTTAGAACGCCAAGGACATAGATTTCATTTTGCGACGGAATGAAAGTAAACAGGTTCGAGTCCAGTTCTATTTGTGCCGAACCCGCATTGGTGTCAATGGCATACATCGTCCACCTTACACTTACCGTGCCAAGGTACTGGTCAAAGCGGGGCTGTTTAATTGAGTACCTTCCATTAGCCCCGAGGTCAAAGGAAACGTTAGGCTCCCAGAAGTCCGGAATAAACACGTGGGCCTTGTTGAATACGTTTCCGTCTTCCTGCCCTGAAAAAATGTTGAACGCGGTTTTTTGGATGCTGAATAGGTCATTCTGGTCGTCACTGACAATGACCTCAACCATGTTTACGTCCTGGAATTCTGCTCCTGAATCCGCATATCTAGCCTTGATGTAAACATCATACTGGCCAACCAGCTTGTCCCCGAGAGCAAGGATGTCTGCGCTTTCCGTAGGCCCCAGCCTAAAAGATGCGCTGTCCTGTGACTGTACAATTATTGACTGGCCGCCTTTTTTGAGCGTAATCGGACCTGCATCGGAATTCGAGGAAACGCATGCCGGGCTGTTCGGCGGGGAACATGTTATGGTTTGTGTTGCCGAGGGAACATAGAGTGCGACCTCAACCGCCTTTTCGCAGCCCGAAGTGCTGATTGAAAATGTTCCGGAAGAGTTATGCGTTGTTTCTATTCTTTCCGGGGTTATTGTCAGGCAATCGAATTCAGTGGGCGAGAAATCCGCCGTGAACGCGCTTGTGGCACTGAGCTCGACAATCCCCGAGTCATTGTAAAATGCCTTCTTTGCCCTGACATAAATCTTGTCGCCCGCACTGAACATTGTTTCTATCTGCGCACTATAACTGCCATTTCCGAATTCAATGAACGGGTTTGGCGAATCAAAAGAGCTTGTCAGGCTCCATTGCACAATCGCACCCCTAATCGGAAGGCCTGCCGCATTTGTGAGGCCGGCAGTAATAAGGTTAGGTGCCACTCCGGCATTCAAATGGTTTGGCACAACGGAAATGTTCATGGCATTCTTGTCGGGAATCCTGAAAGTGTAGGTAATATTATCGTCCGGCACATTGAGCCCGAGGCTTATGCCGAGCTTTGAGGACGAACTTGCCTTTATTGCCTTGAGGTCCGGGTCGATTGTGTAGCTTGTGCCGTTCTGGATGTTCACGGCACTTATGCTTGCAGGAGTGAGCTCCAAAGAGCCATTATTGTTCGAAAATGTAAGGGTTGCATCGGAAACATCCCTTGACTGCGGCTGCTGGTTGAATATCGAAACATGGATTGAATAAGGCACATCCTGCCTGAGTTCCTGCGTAACCAAAAGGTCGAGGGTTATGGGTGAGGCAAGGTAAAGCGGCGGGCTCGATTTTTCGCTTAGAGTAACGTCAAAGGCAAAGTTGGCGCACTCAACCATTACGGGGTCGCATTCCAGAGGCTTGTTCACGTAGAAACTTTTCAGGTAAAGATTGTTTTGCGACGGCAAAAACAAGTCCTGTCCCGCGAGCCGTGCCTTTGCGCCGTACCTGACCTGCAGTTCCGCATTGTCAGGCGCATTAGTTGCAACGAAAACCTTTGCAGTGAAATTGTAAACCCCGGGGCTTAAAGGGCCGAAGGAAAGCACTGCGAGCTTCGCGTCAACCGAATTCGTTATTTCGGCCTCAATGCCGGCATGATTGTTGCCGGCGTCATAAGCATTATACCTCACAACAGAGTAGCCGCCTGATTGCGCATCCTCAACCCTTATGAGCGAGTCAACTCCCCTCACTTCGGAGTTTTTGCCCGTGCGAACAACAGCAACCGCGGAATTCAAATCGCTTTTTACCTTGAGTGTGAACGCGAGAATGTAGTGCGAGCCGGCCTTGAACGAAGTTGCGGCACTTGAACCGTCGCCCTTTAACACGCTTACAAGGCCGATGCACATATTGTTGCCGTTGTCGCACTTCAATTGCGGAACGTTGTCGCCCGGCCTGTGCAGAACCACCCTTGGCGCAAGGGTTTTTTTGGAAATAATCTGATACGAAATTGTCCGCGTAGGCAGATACTCTGCCTTGCTCACCAAAAGGTACGGCTTCCTGTTTTCCTGCAAATCAACCTTCTTGGTTTTGCCGTTTGTTGCACTGAGCTCTTCCGCAAGCTTTGTGCCGTCAATCTCGTTTATGAACTCAACCTTTGCATCCTGGACCGGCCTGCCGTCAGTGTCAACTACCTCGACAACCATGGAGCCCTGGCCAAGGACAAGCGTGACCTCAAGAATGAGGTCAGGGCCCTTGGCAAGCGTTCCCTTCACGGAGCTTCCGCTCGCGCCCGCCTTTTCCGCACCGGCATTATAATCGCCGAACGGCATGTTCTCAAATGCAATCTCCCCGGAACTTGATGTGGTGCCGCTCTCAACATAGAACCTGAGAGTTGATTGGTAAAGGTAAACCTGCGCGCCGCTCACAGGATTTCCGGCGAAATCCTTGACCCTCACAATGACTTTGCCTGAATTGTTCGGCGGATCCGCCTTCTCCATCAGGACTGTCGTGGCGTTCGAATCATTCGGATCAACTGTTGGGACGCGCGCAATGAATTTGTGCACGTAACCCTGCAGCTTTGCGGTAACCGCGTAAGAATTGTTTGCGTCAACGTTCGTGAAAAGCGCGATGCCGTCTGAAAGCGAGGCAATCGTGGAAACAAGCGCATTATTCTCGTAGAGCGAAACTCGAACCCCTTCGAGAGGCTGTTTTGTGGATTTGTCAAGGAACTTAAGCAGAACAACTTTTTGCTTCGGGCCGTTCGGGCCAACCGCGAGCTTCGAAAGGCTGATGGTAATTTCATTTTCCTTGTCGGCCTCGACATCAACGATTTCGGAATCCAAATTCGCGTACACGGGCAAGGCACTTTGGTCGCGCGCCTTCACATAATACCTGCCGGGCCCAATGCTGAAAACGGCAACTCCTGAGGAGTCGGATTGCGACTGGTTTTTCCAGATGTTTCCCTCCTCTGCAAAAAGCAGCAGGTCTATTCCCGGAATCGCTTTTCCTGAAGAAGCCTCCCGGACAAGCACCCTTATGCTTCCTTTTGCCTGGCTCAGCGCACTCATCAGGAAAACGGTTCTTGTTCCGCTCAGCGCCTTTTGGTTCGGGTTATAGCCCGTAAGGTTCACGGTTGCCGTGAGGATTCCGCAGTCCGCTCCAACCAAAATTCTTTCCTCGCTGCCGGAATTTGTTTTGGTGCTCGGCGCGGGGTAATTCTGGCTG
The DNA here is from genome assembly GCA_038046625.1 of archaeon. Taxonomy (GTDB): domain Archaea; phylum Iainarchaeota; class Iainarchaeia; order Iainarchaeales; family Iainarchaeaceae; genus Iainarchaeum. Next base: position 6,256 of record JBBSVV010000026.1, read on the forward strand.
CACGCGAACTGTATCGAGGCACCCGGCAATGGCTTTCCCGCCTGGTCCCTGACCTCAATGTACTTTTCAAGGAGCGCGGGCTTTGCCGCCTTCAGGACTATTTTTGCTTCTTTGCCTGACTCAATCTGGAGTTCCTGCGCGTAATCATCATACCCATTCTTTGAAGCCTTGACCTGCACCTTTAGCTGGTCAATCTTGAGAGAGGCTTCGCCGAATGCGTCGGTTGAAAGCGCATCCTGCTTCTGGCCATGCATTACAAGGAGCTGTGCCCCCGCAATGGGCTGGTCGGATTCATTGACGACGAGGAATTTTGCCTCGCCCCCAGCGTTAAAGAGCGCGCCGATGATGAATGCGCCCAAAAGAAGCACCAGTATCAGTGCCAAGATTCCGATGAAAAGCAGGAAGCTCGGCACAACCTTGTCAATAGGGTCGATTACCTTGTAAACCGGAATCTCTTCATTGAGTTTGTCAAGGAAATTGTAATACTTATCCTCAAGCGAGAAATAATACGCCTTGACCTGCCCTATTATGTCATCCAAGCCCATTGGAACCAACTTAAAATATGGAAAAAATCTATATATACACAAGTTTCTCATATTTAAACCTGTTTAATCGGGGAAAGCGCTGCGGGCAACGGCAACAAATAAATAAGGGAAACCCGAACTTAAAGTATGAACATCGAAACAAAAGTGCTTATCACTCCTGAAATGATTACGCCCACGCTGAAAAACTTCCGCGTGCGCGGCGCAATCAACCCCGGCGGAATAAGGTTGCCGGACAAAAAAATAATGCTTTACGCGAGGATTGCGGAAACCCCTTACCACGACAATAAGAATTACCTTGTCCCGCGCTTTGTCGGCAAGAACGAGCTCAAGGTAATCATGGACAAGATACCGCGCAGAAGGGGCAAGGTGTGCCCGGACTGCTTCATCATGGACACAGAAACGTACCTGCTGTACAGGCTCCCCACGATTTCACATTTCAGGAAAATAATCCTTGATGAGAGCGGCGAGCAAGTCGAGAAAATCAGCCAGTCCCCGGACTTTTTCGGGCTGATGAATGACGGCGACTTCGGGGTCGAGGATGCGCGCATGACTTTTTTCCGCAGCGAGAACAGGTACGCCATGACCTACGTTTCAGTTTCCCTGAAATCGGGCGTAACAACTTCGCTTGCAACCTCAACAAACCTCTCGAACTGGAAAAGGGAAGGGGTAATATTCAGGCCACAGAACAAGGACGTGGTTTTGTTCCCGGAAAAAATCAACGGCTATTACGTTGCATTGAACAGGCCCGAGGGCACAATGATTTTCGACAAGCCCTCAATCTGGCTGTCTTACTCGAAAGACCTCCTGTTCTGGGGAAGGGACAGGCCTTTGCTGAGGCCACGGGACAACAGCTGGGAGCATGTAAGGGTCGGCGCCGGAACCGTCCCGATAAAAACCAGTGAAGGCTGGCTCGAGATTTACCACGGGGTCAGGCTCAAGAACAGGAACAACGCGAACTCGAAAAAAATTTATAGCGCGGGCGCAATGCTCTTCGGCCTAAAGGACCCGTCAAAAATTCTAGCGAAAACCCCGAAGGACAACCCTTTATTCGAGCCTACCACGAAGGAGGAGAAGCACGGCTTCATGAACAACGTTGTTTTCCCCACGGCGGCAATCGAGAGCCTCGACAAGAAGAGCCTTTTGGTTTACTGCGGCGCCGCGGACTCAAACACCGTGCTGAAGAAGCTTCGCGTGAGCGACATACTCAACTCGCTCGAATTCACGTGACGCAAAAAAATCCGCATCCAAGCGCAATTAAATACATTTCGCACACCAATTATACAAGGCCGCTTCCAAGGTCTTTTTGATGCAAGGAGAAAAAGTTCTTTTCATTTCGAGTTTTCCGCCGCGTGAATGCGGCATCGCCACCTTCACGAAGGATTTGACGGAGTCCATCCAGAAAAAATTCGGCAACTCCCTCAAACCAAAGATAGTCGCCATGAACGAAAGCGAATCCAGCTTCCACAAATACCCCGGGAAAGTCGTTTCCTCGATAGTGGAGCAGGATTTTTCGGATTACGAACGCATCGCGAAAAAAATCAATTCGATGCGCGACGTCAAGGTCGTTAACATACAGCACGAGTTCGGGCTCTTTGGGGGGGAATATGGCGGGCACTTGCTGAGGCTCATGGAGCTTTCAGATAAAAAAATCGTCACAACCCTTCATACAGTTCTTGAGAACCCGGACCAAAAAATGCTTGAAACTATCCAGGGAATTTTTGCGAAAAGCGAAAAAGTAATAGTGATGACCGAAATAGCCAAAAAAATCCTTTCTGAACAGTACGGCGTGCCGAAAGAAAAAATCCGCGTGATTCCACACGGCGTCCCTTCAATCAGCTACGGAAAGGACAAGGAAAAGCTCAAGAGGAAGTTCGGCCTCGAGGGAAAAAATGTTCTGCTCACGTTCGGCCTCCTGAGCAGGGGGAAGGCAATCGAGCACGTCATAAATGCGATGCCGGAAATAGTGAGGAAGAATCCGAACGCGCTGTACCTCATTGTTGGCGAAACCCACCCGAAAGTCAGGGAACAGGAAGGCGAATCATACAGGGCGGAGCTCAAGGAACTCATCAGGAAAAACATGGTTGAGGACAACGTGAAGTTCATGGACAAATTTGTTACGACACAAGAACTCGTTGAATGCCTCACGATTTCCGACCTTTACCTTGCGCCTTCACTCGACCCAAAACAGATTTGCAGCGGCACAGTCAGCTATGCATTGGGCGCGGGAAAGGCAATTGTGGCGTCAAAAAACAAGTACAACGAGGAAATGCTTTCAAACGGGCGCGGAATAATGCTGCCCGCCAATTCGCCAAAGGGATTTGCCGATGCGGCGAACAGGCTCCTAAATGACGAAGCGCTCCTCAAAGGCTATGAAAAGAATGCGTTCGAATTCAGCAGGAAAATGACCTGGCCAAACGTTTCCGCACATTACACCGACGTTTTTTATTCCATTTCGGAAAATGGCGGCGGGTTTTTCGGGAGGCTTCCAAAAGTCAGCTTCAGGCACTTTTCAAGGCTTACCGATGACTTTGGCATAATACAGTTTGCCGATTACTCAACCCCCGACAAACAGAGCGGCTACACTCTTGACGACAATGCACGGGCCCTTACTGTCGCGGTCAAGGGATATGAAAAGTTCGGGACGCAGAAAATGCTGCGCTTTGCCGACAAATTCCTCGGCTTCATTGACTACTGCAAAACCGAGAACGGGAAATTCCACAACGAACTTAATTATGAAAGGGAATTCATGGATGATTTCGGCAGCGAAGACAGCTTTGGCAGGGCAATAAGGGCACTTGGCTCGACATGGAACAGCTCTTTGCCGGACAAATACAGGTTCAGGGCAAGGGAAATACTGGAAAGCACAATGAAAAACGGGCAGGAAATAAATTCCCCAAGGGCACAGGCAAACACACTGATCGGGCTCGCGAATTCAAGCGCACTTTCCGCGAACGACGGCACAATCAGGGCCGGGCTTGTTGACTCGCTGGTTTCGAAATTCCACGAAAACAGCGATGACGAGTGGCAGTGGTTCGAAAAATACCTGACCTACGGCAACAGCGTCATTCCGGAATCATTGTTCGAGGCAGCGCCGCAGAACGGCCTTGAAACTGCAATGGAAGTGGCGAAAAAATCCCTCAACTTCCTCACGAAAACGCTTTTCATAAACAACAAGTTCGTTCCAATCGGGCAGGAAGCATGGTATCTCAAGGGCGAAGAAAGGTCGGTTTACGACCAGCAGCCCATTGAAGCCGGAACAACTACAACGGCTTACCTAAAGGCATTCGAAAAAACCGGGGACGAAAGCTACAGGAAAAAGGCGCGCGAGGCTTTCGACTGGTTCCTCGGTCAGAATTCAGCAAACCAGGTTGTTTATGACGAGGCAACTGGCGGCTGCTTCGACGGCATAACGAGGACAGGCGTAAACGCGAACGAGGGCGCGGAATCAACCATCTCCTATCTGCTTGCAAGGCTCTCGATAAGCTAGCGGCTTGTTGCGGCATCTGATGCGCGCGTCATAGAAGGTTTCTTCCTGCGGCAGAATCAACTAAAATTTTTGCGTTCCCATGGCGCTGCAGCACGGATGCAGGCGCGCCTTCATCTGGCCTGCGTGAAAATGACTTTGAAATGGCGCGCGCCTTTGCCCTTCCGCTTGCAACCAATATTATTTTTCTGGCGGACATAATCGTTGAGATGCCCAGAGTAATGGCCTTCGCGGGTTCCGCCCCCGCAAAATCCGCCTTTCTCGCGCGCAAAACCCCCTTCGAAATTTTCACTACCCGCGTCTTTGAATTGAACGCAGTTCCGGGTTCATTGAAAGCGATGTGAGCATTAGCCCCTATGCCTAACAGAGCCAAATCCAAACCCCTTGCTTTAACGACAGCCGCGATGCGCCCACATTCGGCACCCAAATTTTTTGCGTTGCCATTGAACAGGAACACGTTTTGCGGCCTGAAATTCACTTTGCCCAAAAAATTCTTTTTCAGGGAGAATGCAAAAGAATCGCGCTCATCCGTAGTTCCGGCATACTCGTCCAATTCAACAAAAGCCGCTTTCGAAAAATCCGCTTCACGTTTTTTATAAGCAAGGGCAAGCGCCCTGTAAACCGCAAGCGGGGTTTTTCCCGCGGCAAGTGAAATCACCGACTCGGGCTTTTTGCGCAGCTGCCTCACAACCATCGCCGCGGCCGCCTTCGCCGATTCCCCGTAATTCCGCACTTTTATTATTTCGGCAAGGTTCCGCCCAAGCAAATAATTCTTAAGCATTTTTCCGGTCGGGGCAAAGTAAGTTTTTTCCGCGATTTTCCTGCCGGCAACAAAGTTCCCGCAAATAAGGCGGTTCCTGCTCCCAAAGCCATTGACCGCACCGTAAGCATAACCCGCATTAAAAAAATCCCCCGCGCCGGTTGCATTAAAGGGTTTTACCGGAAGCGCCGCCGAACTGTGCTTCGCGCCTTTGCAGTAAAATTCCGCGCCCCTGTTCCCGCGCTTCAGGACAACGCGATTGGCACCCATTTTGAACAGTTTTTTGATTCCGAATTCTTGGCTGCGCGATTTTGTTATGTGCCTCAATTCCAGCTCATTGAGGAAAAAAGCGTCAACGTGCCGGATGAAATCACTTACCAGCCATTTACCGTACTCGTCAAAGCACGCATCGAAAAAAACAAGCGCCTTTTTTTTGCGAATCGATTTAAGCAGTGCGGAAAAGCTATTCCTCATCTTCGGAAGGTGAAAGAACCCGCCAAAGAAAACAATGTCGTCTTCGGAAAGGCGCGGCAAAAGGAACCTTGCCACGGCCTTCGAATCAAGTTCCAGCAGGCACCCCTTGCTGGATAGTATTGCCCGTTCGCCGTCATTGCGCACAAAAATATTCGAAACGCCATTCGGAGACGAAGTTTTTTTCAGCAGGGGCTTTACCCGGAAACGTTTGAGTTCACTCAAAAGGAAAGTTGTGAAAACATCTTTGCCGAGAGCACTTACAATTGTTGTGTCGAGGCCGAGTGAAGAGGACGCGACGGCAAAGTTTGCGGCATTTCCGCCGAGCGAGTAGTAAAATTTCTCCGCGTGCCTCTCCTCGCCGAAATTTGCACCGCCGCCGGAATGTGTGAATAAGTCAATATTCAGGTCTCCGACTGAGAAAATTTTCGGCATAGTGATTACGGGTGCCCCGTGAGGCACCGAGATTATTGGGCAAACATCATATTTATGCTTATCTCACAAAGAATTTGTGCATGAAGAAGGCACTTGTCGTGGTCGCGCACCCCGATGACGAGACAATCTGGATGGGCGGAAAGATTCTGCGCGAAAAAAGCTGGAACTGGACAGTTGTTTCCCTGTGCCGCAAGGATGATGCGGACAGGAAGCCGAAGTTCTTCCGCGTGTGCTCGCAATTGAATGCACGCGCCTTCATCTCGGACCTCGAGGATAAACATCCTGAGGAGAAGCTGCCTTCACTGGATGAGGTCGTGAAGCGCCTCGAGCCAATTGCAATGGACAAGAGCTTTGATGTTGTTTATACGCACGGCACGAACGGCGAGTACGGGCACAATAGGCACATAGAGGTCAATGCGGCGGTGAAGCGCATGGTTCAGGACGGCCTGATTGACTGCAAAGAAGTGTTCGAGTTCGATTATCTGCGCAAGGAAAATCCGTTCAGGTGCGAGCCGAACCAGGAAGCGCGGATAAAATTCGCGCTGAGCGCGCGCGAACTGGAAAAGAAAAGGTATTTAATCAGCGAAGTGTATGGTTTTGATAAGCAAGTCTTCGAATACATCAGCTGCAGCGGCACTGAAACATTCAAGAAAGTGAAATAAAATGGGCAACGGAAAAAAATTTTGCAGCCTCGTCCTCTACCCTTATCCTGCGGAGCTTGATGGAGTGAGCCTTCAGGGGGAATTCCTTTACCGCGGACTGCTCGAAAATAATTACCCAACAAAGCCTGTCAACAGGAGCGCAGTGTTCGAAAAAAGCTTCCTCTACAAATCATTCAGGCCGGACGTTGCAATCGGAATCGGCTTCTGGGGGAACATTCCTGACCTTGTCCTCGAGCCGCAGAGGAACGGAATCCGGGCGGTGCCGTGGCTCAATGCCGATGGCTGGGTAGCGAACTACCATGAAGTGCTGAATAATCTCCCGCTCATAATGACGACAAGCAACTGGGTAAAGGAAACTTACATCAGGGATGGGGTTTCCGGCAAAAACATTTTTGCCGTTCCCATAGGCATTGACATGGAGCAGATAAGGCCGATTCCGAAAAGCGATAAGCGCGTAATTGAAATGAGGAAACTGCTCGGCGTGAAGGATGATGAAAAAATGATTCTCACCATAGGCGGGGACACGACAAGCAAGGGATTCCAGGAAGTGCTCAGGGCATTGGGAAAAATCGGTGAAAAGTTCACGAAATGGAAATATGTGGGCAAGGCCTGGGAAAACAGAAAACCCGCGTACCACTACAAGGAGGAACTCAAAATCATAAATGAATTCGGGTTCGGGAAAAAAGTCAGTTACATTGACGGCAACACTTCAAGGGAAACAATGAACGTGCTGTTGAGTGCGGCGGACATTTATGCCGCGCCAAGCAGAATCGAGGGATTCGGAATGGTTCAGGTCGAGGCTCAGGCCGCGGGAACCCCGGTTCTTTCAATCGACGCAATGGGAGTCAAGGACACGGTTGTCCACGGCAAAACAGGTTTCCTCGCGAAAGTCGGGGAAACAATCGACCTCGAGGAGGAGTGGGTTTACAGGGACATGGGCTTCGCGAAAAAGCAGAAAATAAAATTCGACAGGCCGAAGACTTTTGCGGTGCGCGTGGATGTGGATGACCTCGCGGATTACCTGCTCAAGCTTCTTGAGGGCGACTCTTTAAGGGAAAAAATGGGCGCTGAAGGAAGGAAGCACGTGGAAAAAAACTTTGGGCACAAAAAGGTTGCGCTTGACATTGCAAGGCTCATTGAATCAAAGCTGGATCTTTAGCGGGTTCTTTCTCTTCTTCACGGCTTCATAAGCAAGCAAATACGAGCCGGCGCTCCACGCCTGGTGCCTGCTGCCGCCCGGAGTGCCTGTAATCGGGTGAATCCACTCATTGAAATCCCATCCGAACCTCTTGCCGAGCATGTTTGCATGAGCAAGCGATTCAAGGGCATCCTCGGCCAGGCGAAGCCGTCCAGACTCAACCAAGGCGCACACGTAAAAGCCGCCTATGTAAGGCCAGATGCCGCCATTGATGTAATTGTTCGGGACGCCGGCCAAAGACGCCTTAAAATAGCCATGCCACTCTGCGGATTTTTCATGGATTGGCGGATAAATGGCGCGCATCGGGTAAGGTTCGGCCACGCCGCTTTCCTCCACAAGCTTTAGAATTGATTTTGACTGTTTTTTGTCCGCGAGGCCGAAAACTATTGCCAGCATGTTTCCAAGGGAATCGAACCACTTTTCAAGCTCACGGTATTTCTCGTGGTCCTTCCAGTGCCACGGGAGAAAATAACCCAAAGAAGAATCATAGAGATACCTGTCAACCTGCTTCTTGAATTCAGGAAGTATTTTTTTGTGTCCTGTCGCGGAAAGCGCGGCATAGTAAAGCGCCTGCGTGTTTATGGTGTGCCCGTACTTGTGGGGAAAGCAGTCCTGCCAGTCGCTCGTTGGAAGCTGTTCCGGCATCATGTCTTCTCCGGCATCCTGGAACTGCACCCACTTCAAGGCGGCGCCAATGTTTTTTTTGTGCTTCTCCCAGAGCGCGGAACCAAACCTTTTTTTGTAAAAGTGTTCCCCCAAAATAAACCAGAGGCTCGAATCAATGGTTGCAAAGGTCGCGGGCTTGTCTATGGAGCCGATGAAATCGGTTGCATTAGGAATCTGGCCGTTCTTGGATTGCCTCGAGGCAAGAGTTGAAAGGCTCCTTGCAAAAACACCCTTAAAGTCGCTTGTGTTGAAAGAGGCGCCAATCATCGAAACATTTGAGTCGCGGCTCCAGACCTGAGTGTAACCATGCGCTCCGGCCGAAGCATAGAGGCCATGGCGTGTGGAACACAGCGTGAGCACATCCCTTGCCTTCTGCACTGCCTCCCCGCACAATTTTTCCATTGAGGTATCCATGTGCATAATTAGGTGCTTGGCAAATAAAATAGTTTTGCCTCAGTGGCTATATATAGCTCACTCACATTCCGCGCAGCCTTTTCACGCGGTCCCCAATTTTAGGGTGCGTGTCAAACATGCCGTCAAACCATGCTTTGCGGTTCTTCAAAGGATTGTCGATGTACAAATGTGCGGTTGCGCTGTTTGCGGCCTCGAGCACTTCCTTATCCGAACCGATTTTTTCAAGTGCGCTCGCCAGGCCTTCAGGATTCCTTGTTAACATTACGCCGGAAGCATCCGCAAGGTATTCCCTTTGGCGGGAAATCGCGAACTTCAGGAGCATTGCAACAATAGGAGTTATTATTGCAAGCACTATTCCCACAACAAGGAGTATCAGCCCGCCCCTTCCCCTATTACCACCATGCTTGCCCCAGAGGATGCTCCTCAGGATAATGTCGCTCAAAAGCGCTGTAAGGCCCACAAAAACAACAACAAGCATCATGAGCCTGATGTCATAGTTCTTTATGTGGCTCATCTCGTGCGCAATTACCCCCTCGAGCTCCTGCCTGTCAAGCCTCTGAAGCAGGCCTGAAGTGACAACAATGATGCTGTGCCCGGGGTTTCTTCCCGTTGCAAACGCGTTCAATGCCGTGTCATTGATTACATACGCCTTTGGAGCAGGGATTCCCGCCGCAATAGCGAGGCCCTCAATGAGGCTGTAGAGATAAATGTTATCCTTCCTTTGCAGTTCCTTTGCGCCGCTAATCGCGAGAACAATCCTGTCCGCAAAGTAATAACTGAACGTGACATAAATCAAAAGAAAAATCAGGCCGATTATTATGCCAATGGTTCCGCCTCCGCCGAACCATATTTCGCCGAGAACCCAGGAAAGAAAAAGAATGAAAACGGAGAAAAACGCAACGAGAATTATTGTGTTGCGATTATTCTCCGAAATCTGCTCGTACATCCGGTTTCACTCAGAAGCTTACCTTGACGTTGCTTCTCGCGGCTTCCTCTATCTCGAAGTATTCCTTCTTCCTGAAGCCGAAAATTCCCGCTATTATGCTGTCAGGCATAACCTCGGCCTTGGTGTTGTACTGCAAAACCGTGTCATTGTAGAACTGCCGCGTATACGCAATCTTCGATTCTATCGAGGAAAGCTCCTCCTGAAGCATGAGGAAATTCTGGTTCGCCTTGAGTTCAGGGTATGCCTCCGCAACCGCAAACAGGCTCTTCAATGCGCCCGAAAGCAGGTTTGAAGCCAGCGAAGTTTCCTTCACGCCCTTGGCATTGGCCATCTGGGCCCTTGCCTCGGTAACCATCTTGAAGGTTTCCTTCTCGTGCTTCGCATAGCCCTTCACAGTTTCAATGAGATTCGGCACCAAATCAAAACGCCTCTTCAATTGAACGTCAATCTGGCTCCACGCATTCTCGAACCTGTTCCTCAGCACGACAAAACTATTGTATGCGAGCAGGAACCACAATGCAAGAACGGCAACCGCTACAATTACAATTCCTAAAATAATCTCCAAAGCCATTAAAGCACCTCCAATTGTATTCTCCGCACAAAACTTTATTTAAAATAGTACCCTGAAAA
>JBBSVV010000027.1:0-8232 GCA_038046625.1 archaeon
AACCAATATTTAAGGTTACCTCGCGCATTTCGACGCGTGCAACCGATTCCGAGCGTGCTCCTCGGAAGGGATCGTCCGCCTTCGGCAGGACTTGCTTCGCAGGGTCATGGCTCGCTTCGCCCGCTTTTATTCCCTAAATTCAACCTCATCAATCAGGCCGTCGCCGTTCACGTCAAGGCCCTCAACAACATGTGCGAACACAGAGCTGTTATGTATATTTGGCTTTATGGTTTGCGAGGTTTTGTTCACCAATGCGCGGATTGCCGCAATCGTTCCCGTATTCCTTTTCCCTGCAATGAGCAGAATCCATTTTCCCTTGAAGTGCGGATGCGGAATCTTTTCAATAATGCCGACATAATCCTCGTTGTATTCCTTGCCTGAAGGCCCCGATTTGATGCTCCAGCTTCCCTCTCCCGAAACGAATTTTATGGGCAAATAATCGTTAATCTGCATAGCCAGCTTGTTAGTAACCGGCCCGCCGAGAATGATGAGGTTTGAGTTCTCCTGCTTCAAATCATTAACCATTGTGTCCAGGAAAACGAGCGGCAATTCAAAGCCTGAGCAGTTCGCGCCCAGAAAAGCGGCGAGTTCCGCGGCGAGATGCCCATCGCGGGCGCGCGCTTTGTAAGGCCCATGCGGGTCCGAAGAACCCACAACGATTTTTCCGGAAAAAATTCCGTCCTTCAGGAATTCCCTGAGGAAACCGAAGGCAGCGCTTTCAGCGCCCGCCCCCCTTTTCAAAAGCTTCAAATGCCTCTTCGCTATTTCAGGATTCGGAATTACTGAAAAAGAATTGAATTTCGCGGTAAAGTACTTTGCCGTTGCGCCTTTTCTTTCCTCTGTTTTTTCGACCTCGATAAGCCCCGCGTTCTTCAGTTGTTTTATGTAGTAGTAAACCTTTTGTTCATTCATTGAAAGTTCTTTTGCAAGTTCTGCCGGATATCCCGGCTTTTCCTGCAGCATCCCGAAAATGGCGAGGCAATCCTTATTTGTAAGCGGCTTCATGGCTTCAGGCTTCTTTAGCACCTTGGTCGGCAGTTCCTTTATGCCGCCATTTTCCTCAATTACAAGCCTATCCATACAATCACTAAATTCAAACCACCATGAACTAAATCATAATAGTGCTTAGATATATTTAAATATGTGTTTTCGGCTTATCAGTAGAGAAGTTTACTGGTTTTTATGTGCGGAATCGTGGGTGTAATCTCGCAGAACGCGGCTTCAAAGGCTTTCAATGGCCTCAAGGCTCTTGAATACAGGGGTTATGATTCATGGGGCATGGCTTACCCCGAAAAAGGGCACGGTATTCTTGTAACCAAAAAAACAGGGCAGATAGGCAAGGCTTCTCCAGATTTTCCAATGGTCGGCATTGCAATGGGGCATACAAGATGGGCAACCCACGGCAAAGTAACCGAAAAAAATGCGCACCCGCATTTCTCGATGGACAAAACAGTTGCGATTGTGCATAACGGCATTGTGGAGAATTTCGCCGAACTCAAAAGCGGACTCGTTTCAAAGGGCTACTCCTTCAAATCCGAAACCGATTCCGAGGTTATCGCAAATCTCATCCAGGAAAAACTCAAAGCCGAAAAAAATTTTGAAGATGCCGTCAGAAAAACCGTGCTCGAACTCGAGGGGAATTACGCGATAGTTGTGATGCGCAGGGGCGAGGATAAGCTCGTTTGTGCGCGCAACGGCTCCCCCCTGGTTATTGGAATTGCGCAGGGCGGGTATTTTGCGGCTTCGGACGCAACGGCCTTCATTTCCGAAACAAAAAAAGCCGTTTTCCTCAATGACAGCACAATGGCCGTGCTGGACAAAGAACTCAAAGTGCTTGACACAAAATCAGGAATGCCTGTTCAGGTTTTGCCGAAGGAGCTTTCATGGAGCTTCGAGCAGGCGCAGAAAGGGAGCTATGAGCACTTCATGCTCAAGGAAATTTTCGAGCAGCCCGCCCTGCTGAAAAATGCGGCGCAGCAGCAGAAAGAACCGCTTGCAAAATTTGTCTCCATGATAAAAAACGCGAAAAAAATTTATTTTGCGGGCTGCGGAACATCTTACCATGCATGCATCAGCGGCGCATACATGTTCAGTTCCATTGCAAAAACCCAGGTTCTGCCTGTTCTTGCGTCGGAGTTTTCACTGCAGGAAAATTTTGTGGATGAAAACACATTGGTTGTGGCAGTCAGCCAGAGCGGCGAAACCGCGGATTTGATCGAAGCCATAAACATTGCAAAGGAAAAGGGCGCAAAAATTGCAGGCATTGTGAATGTCATGGATTCAACCGTAATGCGCCTCAGTGACGCAACCCTTCTCATGAATGCCGGCCCCGAAATTTGCGTGCTGTCCACAAAAAGCTACACCATGCAGCTCGCAATCCTTTTGCTTCTTGCGTATTCAATTGTTGGAAAGGAAGCCGAAGCAAAAGCGCTTCTCTCAAGGCTTTCCCAAAGCGCCCAGCAAATACTAGACTCGAATTCCGAAAAAATAAAAGAAATCGCCAAGGAACTTTCGCGCGCAAAAGACATTTTCGTAATCGGGAGGAAAAACGCTTTTCCGACCGCGCTCGAAACCGCGCTCAAAATCAAGGAAGTAAGCTACATCCATGCGGAAGGGTTTGCCGGCGCAGAATTGAAGCACGGCACAATAGCCCTTGTTGAGGAAGGAACCCCCGCGATAGTGCTTTCAACCAGCCAAACAAGAAAACAAGTGGCAAGCAACGCAATTGAAATGAGAAGCAGAGGCGCAAAAATAATAATGGTTGACTCAATCCCGCATTCTGATTTTGATTTCAGCATTCTTGTTCCGGATTTTGGCGAAGCCAATCCCATTGCTTTGGTTCTGCCGATGCAGCTGCTCGCCTATTACATTGCCCTGGAACGCAAATTGGATCCCGACAAGCCCCGTAATTTGGCTAAGTCTGTCACGGTGAAGTGATTCTGCATGAAACAATTGTTCGGCACCGACGGAATCCGCGGCAAGGCGAACCAATACCCGATGACTCCGGAACTGGCTTTGAAGCTTGGGAAGGCCGTTGCAATAAGGTTTGCCACTGGGGAAAGCCGCCCGAGAATAGTCATCGGGAAAGACACCAGGCTTTCCGGCTACATGCTCGAAACCGCGCTGACCTCTGGTTTGGTTGCCATGGGCGCGGACGTTCTGTTGGTAGGCCCCATGCCAACTCCCGCAATCTCACACCTCACGCGCTCCCTGAATGCCGACGCCGGCATAATGATTTCGGCCTCCCACAACCATGCCGAGGACAACGGAATAAAAATTTTTGATTCAAAAGGGTACAAGCTCTTCGATGAGGACGAGGAGGAAATAGAAAAAATAATTTTTTCCGAAAAAATGGAGAGCGGTCGCCTGAACGGAAAACACATAGGCAAGGCATTCCGCATCAATGATGCGCAGGGCCGCTACATCGAATTCGCAAAAGCGTCAATCGGGAACATTTCCCTGAGGGGCATAAAGGCAGTTGTTGACTGCGCGAACGGAGCCGCCTACAGGGTTGCGCCCCAGATATTTTCCGAGCTTGGCGTCGAAATAATGCCGATAAACCACGAGCCCGACGGCCTCAACATAAACCTGAACTGCGGCGCTACCGATGTCAGGCATTTAAAGAAAAAGGTTCTGGATTCGAAAGCTGACTTGGGAGTTGCCTTGGACGGGGACGCGGACCGCGTGATAATAATTGATTCCAGGGGCAATGAAATCAACGGCGACCGCATATTGGCGGCGCTTGCGCTTGACATGCAGGACAACAACGAGCTTGCGCAGAGCACTGTTGTGGCCACAGTAATGAGCAATGCGGGGTTTGAGAAGCACCTGAAAAATAACAAGCTTAAAATCGTGAGAACATCCGTTGGCGACCGTTACGTGATTGAGGAGATGCGCAAAAATGCTTTCACTCTCGGCGGCGAGCAGTCAGGGCACATTATTTTCGGCAAGTACTCAACCACGGGTGACGGCATAATTGCCGCGCTGCAGATTATGCGCCTAATGAAGCAGCTCGGGCGGCCTGTTTCAGGGCTCTGTAATTCCTTCGAATTGTTTCCCCAGGTGCTCGTGAACGTAAAAGTAAAGGAAAAAAAGCCATTAAATGAAATTGCTTCAGTTCAGAAGCTCATTGATTCCTATTCGAAGAAATTCGGTGACAATGGAAGAATACTGGTTCGCTACAGCGGAACGGAGAACATCTGCCGCGTAATGATTGAGGGAACAGATGAAAATGAAATAAAGCTCGCAGCAGAACAAATTGCGGAAAAAATCAGGGGAGTGATAGGCATTGAATGAGGAAATAAAAAAGCTCGTTTCGGAAACAGAATTGCTTATTGAAAAGAACGCCCCGTTCAGGTTCTGGGAACTGCTTGAAAAGGCGGAAAAAATCCTTCCAAGTATTGAGCAGAAAAATTTTGGCGTTATTGAGCAGGGCGTAGTTGTTCAGGGGAAACTTTTCCTTGGAAAGGGCTCCATAATAAAGGCCGGTTCGCGCATCGAAGGGAATGCATTCATAGGCGAGAATTGTGTAATCGGTCCCAACGCTTATTTGCGCAAGGAGGTCATTATAGGAAACAATTGCCACGTCGGCACATCCGAAATAAAATCTTCAATCATCCTTTCAAATTCAAACGTCCCCCATTTTTCCTATGCCGGGGATTCTGTAATAGGGAGGAACTGCAATTTGGGTGCGGGAACGAAAATAGCAAACCTGAGGCATGACAATGCAAATGTCCAAGTAACAATAAATGGCGAAAAAATTGATTCCGGAAAAAGAAAGCTCGGTGCTCTTTTGTTTGATGATGTCAAAACAGGCATCAATTCCAGCGTAAACTGCGGCGCAATCCTTGAAAAGGGCTCGCGCCTGAAGCCGAATGAGTTCAGGAAATGATTTTTCGGCGCGCTTATTTGGAAATTAATTTCCCGTTCACCGCGTCAATGAGCACATCCCTTTCCTTCGCATCCTCGGAAAGGACCACGTGCCAAACCGGCTTGTAAACGGAATCTATTTTCTTGATTACTATCCTGGGCCAGAGCTTCTTCAGGCCCTCGATTATTTCATCCCTCGAGAACTGCTCCCTTTCCACGCTCAAAGCCTCTACCTTCACGAATGGCAGCCTTGACAGCGAACCAAGCAACTCGTGCTTCTCGTTGGGTGGCAAATCAAGCTTTTCCTTCAGGAAGAAAAGGGTTTTGCCGGTTTTTTTGTCAACAAGCCTTCCCGCAACCCCGTTCTCCATGAGCCTCTGCATTATTCTCCTGACTTTCGCCTCGTCAAGTTCTGTACGCGCCATTATTTCCTCGAGCACGAGCTCCTTCTGGAGGCTCTTGAGCACAAGCACTTCCTCTTCGCTCATCTGTGCAATCTGGCTCAATCCTTTGGACTCAATGAAGTTTCCGTCCTTGAAATGCACCAGCTCGCAGGTGCGCGAATCAACATAGCATTCCCTTGAAACGAATTCGTTGCCCCTGCTCATGGCGTGGAACTCTATTTTCAGGAGCGGAATGTACCTTACCTGTATTGATTCTATCCTCTCCCCAACCCCGAACAGCCCCAAAAAAGTTTTTTTCCTGATGTGGTTAACGGTTCTCCTCGCGGTTTCCTCGCTGATTCTCTGCGGCAAGGCAATGAGTTCAACCGCGCCGGAAGACTCTTCTGGAGTTTCGCCTTCTTCCCCTGCAATTTCATCCCCGCTTTCTTCATCTGCGCCTTCCGCCTCTTCATCATCCCCGCTGGGCTCTTTTTCCTCCGAATCTTCTCCCCCGGAGTCCTCATCTTCAGATGTAAGTTCCTTCACCGCGCTTTTGTGGGAATAGCCCTCAATCATTATGCACTCATCTGTAACCACAAGCCCTTTTGCCCCGAGCCTTTTTAGCACATCATCAAACTCGACCGAAGCCCCGTACTTGCTGTTCAATGTGTCGACCGCGAGGCGCGCCTTCCCAATGTCTACCATGCCACCATTGTGCGCGTCCCTCCAAAGCATTTCAACCG
This sequence comes from archaeon, assembly GCA_038046625.1. Taxonomy (GTDB): domain Archaea; phylum Iainarchaeota; class Iainarchaeia; order Iainarchaeales; family Iainarchaeaceae; genus Iainarchaeum. Next base: position 5,996 of record JBBSVV010000027.1, read on the forward strand.
CAAGCTTTTCAACCTGCTTTTCCTCCATTGATTCTGACATTCCGGATGTTTCCGCGTCGCGGCCTTCGTGCTGGCTCTTTCTCGGCCTGATTGCCATTACAAATGCGCGTGATGTTTCCTCGCGCCTGTCACCCGTAACGGCAACTCCCACAGGAAGCGTTTTGATGAAGTTCGGCACCCTGTACATCCTGGGCATTATTGTCGGCGTTCTCTTGAAAACCGCCTTGATGTCATCATCAAAAATAAGCTTGTGCGTCATTATCACGTCGAGCTGGCTCAAAACCTTGGTGTTGATTGCGCTCGGCTGCTGCGTGGCAAACACAAGCGAGAGCCCCGGCCTTCTTCCCTGCTTCACGTACTCAATCAGGCCGGCCGTTGCAGGAGTCACTTCATTCCCGCTCGGAATCAAAGTGTGCGCTTCATCAATGAAAAGCCATGTCGGCGGAACCTCGAGCTCGAGCAATTCATTCACGTCAAGGCTCTTGAACTTATTTGCGGCCTCTTTTCTCGTGGAAATCTTTCTCGCGGAGAGAAGCCTCCTCGCAAGAATCCCGATTACAAGTGCGGTTACCTTGTCGTCAAGGAATGAGGTGTCAAGGATTGTCAATTGCCCCTGCCTCGAGAGCTCGCCCAAAGGAGTTCCCTTCTCGTGGAATATTCCCCAGTCCTTTGCGGCCTCAAACCTGCTTACAAGCGCGCGGATTGAATCCTGCTTGTAGCCCTTGTCGCGGCTGTTCAATTCCGAATCAGTTTCGAGGCAGCGAACCAAATCCTCAATCGAGTAACTCTTTCCCTTTCCCAAAACCTTGCTGTTTGTTTCGGTTTCCTTGTACCCTTTCTCTACTTTTTTGAGCGCCTTGTCCAAAAGCAAACCGGAAACGCTGAACCTGTCCATGCCGAATGTCAATGACCAGTCCTCGCTTGTGAGAAGAGAAGGCTGTATCGAGAACCCGGCATCATAAGTGGATTTTGGAACCTCTTTCCTCACTCCTTCCGGAATGAAAACCTTTAGGTTCTTGAGGCCTTTCGGCTCGAGGCCCCATTCAACCAGCTTTTCTATTTCCTTTTCCTCATTGTTCGGGAACCTCATGGACCAGAAAACGCCTATAGGGTCGACAACCACGATTCCGACGTTCGTATTTTTTTCCGCGAGCTCCTCCGCAATAACCCCCAAAACGTACGACTTCCCGCTTCCTCGGGCACCGCACACGAAAACCACATGCGGGTTCAGGGAGTCAAGGTAAACATCATAATTCTCGAATTCCTTTTCCTTGACCCTTCCGAGCTGCAGGGCAGCATCATAACCGTATTTCTTGAAGATGTTTGCCGTTCTGCCGATGAAAACGCTTTTCCTGTCCTTGTCATTCAGGAACATAAGTTTTTCACCGAGCTGCGGCTCAGCTTCTCCGGTAGCCATTGATGCCTTCTCAAGGATTGTTTTCCTTATTTCATCCTTTCCCGGAATCTTGCTTTTTCCTTCCTCATCAAACTCCTCCAATTCCTCTTCAGCGCCATAGCCTTCTTCCGTTTCCTCATCATTGCCTTCTTCTATCTCTTCTTCCCCGCCATCTTTTATTTTCTTTTCCTTGTTTCCTTTTTCCCTGTCATCATCCAAGGTTTCATCTTCGGCATCTGCAATTTCATCTTCGCTGTTTTCTTCGTCGCCTTCATCCGGTTCTTTTTCTATGGGTGCGGTTTTCTTTTTTGCGGGCTTTTGCGGCTCTTCTCCGGCTTCTTTGCGGGGCTTTTTCTTTTTCGTGGGCCCGGGCTTTTCATTTTCCTCTGTGCTGCCCTCTTCAGGCTCTTCCTTATCCTCTTCGTCTTCATTATCCTCTTCTTCGTCTTCCGAATCTTCTTCTCCAGGTTCTTCGTCTTCAGGCATTATTTCCTCTTCGTTTTTATCCAAAGCCGCCTTTAATTCCTCCACCTTTTTGCCCTCAATAACATCATTGAAAATGTCAACATCATTGCCCGCCTTGCTTACGCTGACCCGCTCATCCGCACCGAACCCGCGCGGGGCATCGTTTTCCGTTTTTTGGGGTTTTTCCGCCTTTCCCGCCATTTCAGGCCCTGCCGGAGCATTCTTGCCTTTAGCCATGAAAACCAGAACCAATTACGCAATTAAAGAATATATAGGTTTCAGTTGCAGTTCGCGTAATCCAGCTTCACCGCAGTTATAGCAGACCGCGAAAGTTTTTCGGCATTTATGGCGGTCTGCTAGATAGCACCTGGTGCCC
>JBBSVV010000028.1:0-7478 GCA_038046625.1 archaeon
TGTTTTCCGTAGTGGTTACACGGCTCCAGAGTGACATAAAGCACGCCCCCAGCCGCTTTTTTGCCCGCATCATCTATTGCATTGGCTTCGGCGTGCTTCCCCCTCCTCTTCCTACCACCTTCTTCTTCCCCCCCATTCCTGTGCCACCCGGTTCCCACAATGCTTTTTCCCTTGACTATTACCGCGCCAACCAATGGGTTCGGGGAAACCATGCCTCGGCCTTTCTGTGCGAGCCTCAGGGCTTCCTCCATGAATTTGCTCATGCCCCGCCACCCATAACAAACATTACGGCGTTCGGGAGCGCAATTGCAATCAAAACCCCGAGGAATATGAATGGCCCGAATCTCGGAAGGTTCCTGTAAACCGGAATCTCCCTGAAGCCTTTTTCCCCGAGCCACTTGATTTCTTTTGTGCCGATTATGCCCCTGATTTTCGGGAATTTTTCCTTCTCGCTTTCGCTCATAAAATCAAATGCGATTATTTCGTCCTCTTCAAGCTCCTTCACGGGAATCCTTTTGAGGAAGAATTCTTTCCTGATTCCGTTTTCGAGTGCGAGGAATGCCAGCGCAAACAGGAGCGGAACGGCAAAGAACGCGGTGTACGAAAACGAAACAAATCCTGCCTGCAGCAGCACGAGGAAATAAATTGCCATGAGTGCGCCCATGAGCAGCGCCCTGCGGACTCCTTTTTCATTGTCTTTCCACTTAATCCCTTTGCGTGCGTACTTCAGGGTGTACAGCGTTCCGTAGAACACGACCGCGCCGAGTGCGGCAAACAAAACAACGGGGAAAATGAAAAGCGTTCCGCCCTGGAAAGGGATTGCCATCGCTATTCCGGCAAAGAGCTTTACGTCGCCTCCCCCGAATTTTCCAGTGAAGTAAAATGCGTAGCCCGCGGCAAAAATTGCCGCGCCTATGAGTATGCCAAAAAAATTCTGTTCAACCACATTCAATGCAAGCCCTATTGCAATCAGCGGCAAGGTTATCCAGTCATAAATGTACCCGGTTTTCGCGTCCGTGTACGCCCCAAGTGCCGAGGCAATGAGCACTGCGGCCTGCCTTGCAACCAGCAGTTCAATCAAAGTGTTTCACCTTATCCTGAATTTCTTTTTTTTCGCGAACATTTCCTGCAGCTTGTCCATTCTGAACCCTTTTCCTTCCTGCAACTGCTTTTCGTCCATGTTCCTGAATTGCGAGAACATTTTTTTCATGCGCTTGAAATTTTTGAGCAATTCCCTGACTTCTTCCTGTTTGGTTCCGGAGCCTTTTGCTATGCGTGCAATCCTGCTTTTGTTCATTATTTCCGGGTCGCGCTTTTCCTTTTGCGTCATTGAATCCATGATGTGCCCGAACTTGTTCAGCTTCTGCTCCCCCACTTCCAGCATTTCCTTCGGCATCTGCTGTTTCATGCCCATCATGTCCATTACCTTGTCCAAAGGCCCCATTTTTCTCGCGGCCTTCATCTGCTTGTAAAAAGTGCCGAGCGTGAATTCTTCGCCGAGCAGTTCCTCCGTGTCGAGGCCTTCTTCCTCCTGCACTTCCCTGGCTTTTTCGAGCAGTGATTCCAAATCACCATAACCCATTATCCTGCTGAGGAATCGCGTCGGGTCGAACTCCTGCAAATCATCAAGTTTTTCCCCAACTCCGATGAAGTGCACTTTTGAGTTTGTTGAGCCGCATGCGGCAAGAGCGCCGCCGCCTTTTGCGGAGCCGTCCATGCGCGTAATGATTACTCCGTTCACTCCCACTATTTCGTGGAATGCGTTTGCCTGTTTCTTCGCCACTTGGCCCACATCGGCGCCAAGAATGAGCCACTTTTCTTTCGAGCCGAATGCGGAATCAATTTGCTTCAGTTCTTTTGAGAGTTCCGCGTCCAATGCGCTTCTTCCGGCTGAATCGCAAATCAGCAAGTCATATCCTTTTAATTTTTCGAGGCCTTCCTTTACAACCTTTGCCGCGTTTTTTTCCTCGGTGTTCCCGTAGAATCCCACTTTGGCTTTTTCCGCCACTTGCCTCAATTGCTCCACCGCCGCGGGCCTGTATGTGTCAGCCGCAATCACCGCTGTCTTGAGGCCGCGTTTTGCGTACCATTTTGCGAGCTTTCCACAAGTAGTTGTTTTTCCCGAACCGAATAATCCTACGAGCAAAATTTTTTCCGGTTTTTCAGGAGCCTTTGCCGTTCCCCCCAAGAGCCCGGCTAATTTATCGTATGCGGTTTTGATTATGTGCTCTTTCCTGTTTATTCCTCCGGGCAAATCCTTGAACGCTTCTTCCTCGATTTCGCGGCTCAGCTTGAGGACCAAAGAAATTTCGACGTCCGCGCTTATCAAGGCCCTTTGGAGTTCCTTCACAACCTCTTTTATGGTTTCTTTGTCGAGTGAGGTGCTGTTCCTGAGCTTTTCCATTGCTTTTCTTAGGTTTTCGCCGAAGCCCATGCCATCGCCTGAATAGATTAATTTTGGGGTCGGAAAAGAATTAAAATCAGGGGTTTCAAAGAATTGAAAGCCCCTTGATTCGCCTCTGGCGAAAAAATAGTATTTTATGCGAAGCCTGTTTAGGCTTCGATTACTGCAGCTACCACTTCTTTCTTTTTGGTCCTGAAGTTTGCGTATGGCCTGTACTTTGTCTTTGTCCAGGCTTCAGGCTGTTTCTTGCGCAGTCTGAACTCTTCTTTCAATAGCTTTTCCCTGAGCTTCTCGGAAGCCTCAAGGCCCAGCTCGTCCATTAGGCTTGCCATTTGTTCACTCCTCCTTTTTCCCTTCTTCTTCAATTTCGGCTTCCGCATCTTCGTCGGAATCCAGGTCTTCATCGGATCCGCCTTCTGCAGACCCCTCTGTTTCCTCTTCGTCATCAGTAAGTTCCTCTTTCCGGCTTCCGCCCTCGCTTTTGCCTACTACTTCTCCAAAGCTTACCCTGCCCCTTACGGCATTAATCTTTACCTTGATTTTGTCGCCTTTCTTGGTGTTCGGCACTATGATTACATAGCCCTCTAATTTTGCTATGCCGTCCCCCTTTTCACCGATGCTGATTATTTCAACATCTATTATTTCCCCTTCCTTTACGGGTATTTCCTTTGCGCCAAACCTTGGCCTGTTGCCTCTGTCTCCTCTATCATTTCCCCTGTTATTGTACATTTAATTTCCTCCTCAAAGCGATGCGGACGCAACAAATTCTCCAACCCTAAAGACGTAATAATGTCTAGAAAGAGGTATTTGTTGATCCAATCCTTAATAATTGGTGCTTAGGAAGTATTTAAAGCAACCTTTTTTGTTATTTTATGGATTATACTACTTCAAGATTGCCTTTTTTTCCAGTGGAAACCTGTTTTTGCCCGCGGAATTCGGAGCACCAGCCCTCGGTTATCTTGATTTTGTCGCCTTCGTTTACCTGGTCTATTTGCTCGTTCCAGAGGCTCACGCTGACTTCTTCGCCCGAATCATCCTTGCCGGCGCAACTGCAGACCTTTCCCGAGCCCTTTTCGGTTGAGAATTGCCTTGTCTCGCCCTTCGAGACTATTTCGAGCATTATTTCCGCTATCGGCTCCCTTGTTTTCAGTTCTGAAATCTTCATCAAAAATCACTTACAAAACAAATTCCAACAAATCCTTTTAAATGGTTCTATCCGAGTATGCGCTTTATTATGAATCCCGGCTCGAACTCCATTATGTCCTTGTACTCCTGCCCTGTTCCAACGAACACAATCGGTTTTTTGAGCTTGTAGAGCAGCGAGATTGCTGTTCCGCCTTTCGCGTCCGCATCAATCTTTGTCAGGACAAACCCGTCGATTCCTATTGCGTTGTTGAATTCGGTTGCCTGCTGCAAGAGCGCCTGGCCGGTGTAGGCCTCGCCGACATAAAGTTTCAAATGCGGCTTTATCACTCTTTCAATTTTCTTCATTTCCTCAATCAAATTTTTGTTCGTGTCCTGCCTTCCAGCGGTATCAATCAAGACAACGTCAATCTTCTTCGCTTCCGCGGCCTTTACCGCGTCGAACGCAACCGCTGCGGGGTCAGAACCGTAGTTGTGCTTCACCATTTTCACGTTCAGCCTGTTTGCGTGCGTTTCAAGCTGTTCAATGGATGCGGCGCGGAACGTGTCTGATGCCGCGAGGATGACGCTTTTGCCGTTGCTTGTAAAGTAGTTCGCGATTTTTGCTATGGTTGTGGTTTTGCCTGCTCCGTTCGGCCCGACAAAGAGTATTTTCAACGGCTTTTCCTTCATGCGGAGCATATCAATCGTTTCCGTGGTCATTATTGTTTCCAGCGCTTTTGCGATGCGCTTTTTGAGGAATTCCGTCACGTTTTCCTTTGAGGAAATTTCCTTCCCGACCAATTCTTTTTTGAGTTCCGCCACAATGGCTTCGGCTGTTTCCTGCTCTACATCCGATTCAAGCAAACTCAATTCGAATTCCCCGAAGAATTCTTTCGTGTCCTTTTCGCTTATCGTGATTTTTCCGGAAACCACGCCTTTAAGCTTCTCCGCGAAGCCGGTTTTCGCCTTTAATTCCCTTTTCTCTTCGGCTTCCTTCGGCTTTTCCGATTCTTTGGGCCTGAATATGTTTATTGCTTCCCACAGGGATTTTTTGTGCTGTGGCTGCTCCGTTTTCGCGCTTTCTTTGGGCGCAATTTCCGCGGGCGTTTCCTCTTCCAAAATTTTTTCTTCTTCGGCTTCACTCGCGATTCGCTCTTCCGTTTTTTCCGGGGCGCCTTCAGGAGTTTTTTCTTCCGGAATTTCTTCCCCGGTTTTTTCCGGTCCGGTTTCTGCTTTTGTTGTGGTTTTTTTCCCGGCTCTTTCTTTTTCCCATGTCTTGGGTGCCGGTTCCTGTTTTTTCTTTTGGGTTTTTTGCTTTTCCGGCCTCTTTTTTTCTTCAGGCTTCGCGGCTTCCGGAATTTCCTTCGGCCGGGCTTCTGCCGGTGCCTGCGGCGCTTCTGTTTTTTTTGCTTCGAGCGCTTCCCTTATTTTTCCGGTAAAATCAGTTATTTTCTTTTTCAGGAAGTCAAACATAAAATTAATTGCCACGTGGGCGGATGTATGCCGCTTCAGCTTTGCGCGGTTTTTTTTGCCTGCTGCTGCATATGCCTTCTTCCGGCTTCCATTATCTGCTCTATCTGGTTGAGCCTTGACCATGCCTTCTGCTGGTCCTGCGCGGTTTTTTCAAGTGTCTTGTTGATGCTTGCAATCTTGTTTTTGAGTATTTTTGTTATGCCCTCGCTTTTTTTGCTTTTGAACACGTTGCCTGCGAGCGAGAAAATCGCTTCATCGGTTTTTTCTATTGAGGCTTCGGCATAAACGCCGGCGCCGAGGCTTACTAGCATTTTTTCGCCCTTCTTGTTTTTTCCGAGCTCTGCGAGTGAATCAATTGCCATCTGGAGTTCGGCCCTGAAGTCCTGGAACGCCTGCACTTTCCTGTTTATTTCCTCGAGTTTTACCCGTTCCTGGTTCCCGAGCTGCACCAACTGGTTCCCGCTTATCCTTACCTGGCTTTTTTCTTCCGCCATTTTCATTTCGCTTCCTTTTCCTTTATCTGTGTTATTTTGATTGATTTTCTCGCTATTTTGTGCTTTGAGCCTATTGTGGAGAGGAGTTTTTCCCTTGCAAATGCCTCGTTGTGCGATGATATTTCCTTGGAAAATTTTTTTTCGCTTCCCTTTTCCGTGAATGTTCCTGTTACCGTGAATGTTTTGCTTTCCATTTTCAGTCTCCCCTCAGTGCGTCATCTATCCTTGAAAGTTCTGCTCCTGATGTAAGTGTTCCCGCCATTGCGCCTTTGGAGTTCGCTATTACGCTGTTTCCGACGAAGAGGTCCCCGTAATTCGCGCTTGTTGGCGCGCCCTTCACGCCGAACGTTTTTTCCAGCAGTTCGAACTCCTTTTCGGTAATATTGGGGTGCACGATAAACCCTTTATTTGTTACTGTTATCGCGGCTCCGGGCAAATCCGTTTCTCCTATGGGTGTTCGCGCGAATTTGATGCCGAAAAACGCCTTGAGTTCATCCATGTCTTTTTCAGTGAGAATAGGGCTGGCGACCCCGCCTTGTGAGTTCATTACAACCAGGTTCCCGGTTGCGCTCCTCGTTTTCAGAACCATGGCCTCAATCCCGTTTTTTTCGAGTTCCCTTATTTCGCCGCGCTCGGCAATGTTCGAGACAACGAATTTTTTCCCGGTTCCCTTGCAAAGAACCCCTATGAGCGAGCAGTTCCCTATTTTGGATTTTATTGCCCCGACTTCCATGACCCTTTCGAGTTCCCTGAGCTCCTGCGGGAGAACCGAGTGCGGAACCAGCGCGACCTCATCTGTCACTGATGAAAAAATTCCGATGTACGGGCTGCTTCTTATTGTCGCCCTTGAAAAGTTCATTGCAAACACTCGCGCTTTTACTTCGCGGTTTTCCTCTTTATTTCGCTTGCCTTCGCGGCCTCTTCCTTTGCGCGCTTGTCCTCGAGCTTCTTTTTGTCTTCTTCTTCCGTTTCCTCTTTTTTTGCCTCTTCCTTGCCTGCTTTTTCCCTCTTCTCTTTCTTCTTTTTTTCCTCGCTTTTCTTTTTGTATTGCCCGAGCTGCTTGCCCTTCTCCAAAAAAACGGTTGCCCTTTCCCCTTCAAGGAGTATTGTCGCGCTTATTCTCCTCGGCACGTTCTTGGATTTCAAATGCACGAACTCGTTCACCTCATTGCTGACGTAAACCTTGGTTCTGCGCGTGTGCTTTTTCACGAAATTCTTTATGGTTGCAATCACTTTGGTGACCCTTTTATCCGGGGGGAAGTAGAAGGCCTTCCTGAGCGGAATCACGTAGTTTGCCTCTTGTCCCTTCATTCAGTATCCCTTCGTTTTCTTGTGCTTCGCGCTTTTGTGCCTTTTTCCGCTGGTTGCGGCTTTCTTGTTCGCGATTTTTCCCTGTTCGCGCTGTTTCTTCTTGAACATGGTTCCCAGGTCGGTCTGTCTCCAGTGCCTCTTGGATTTCTTGTTCCAGATTCTTTTTCCTGCCTTCTGGAGTATCCACACAGGCGCATTTGTTAGCCCTGGGCCTATTTTTTTCCTCGCTGAAATGAGGAATTCCTTTTCTTCCTGAGTTTTTCTTCCCATTTTTTTTGTTCACTTCATTTTCTCGTAATCTTTATCTCGTGGTTGCTTTTCAGTTGCCGGAGTATTTCTTTTACCTGTTCTTCATTGAGTTTTCCTTTCACATACCCTTTCTGCACAATCGTCATTATCGCCTGCACTGCCTTCATGTAGAGTTCATGGTTTACAATGCGGACATTGTTGAGCCTTTCCCTTGCATTTTCCTCGAGGAGCCTTTTCAGGATGCTTTGGATCTGCGCTTCTTTTTCGAATTGCTTTTCCTGCTGTTCCTGTTGCTGCCCAAGTTTTTGCTGGAGCTCTTCAAGTTTCTTTTGCTTCAGTTCCTCCTCTTCGCTCTCCATGCTCATGCTTTTTCACTTCCGGCAACAGTTTCGGCTGTTGGGTGCGAGTACTATCTTCGCCTT
>JBBSVV010000029.1:0-10765 GCA_038046625.1 archaeon
AAGCGCCGCGAGGAAAACAAGAAAATTGAATGGGTAAGGGATAATGTTTATTGCCGGGTCCCGGTAAATGTAGCCGGAAACAACCACGATGGCAAAAATAATGAATTCAAGTATGAACACCCTGAACGAGGAGCCCCTTTTGATGCCGCGCCACTCGCGGAAGGGCTTAGTGTAATTGTAGAAATGCATCACACCAAAAACTATTGCCGCAAAAATGAGCAAGTTGAAAGGGAACTCTATCTGGTTGAACCTGCCGTCAAGGTAAAGCAGTATTGCCGTGACAAGAACAAGCGTCAAAATGAATTCGGCAACGTACAGCGCGAGCAAAGGAGCGTCGTTTTTCAGGTTGAACGCCCTTTCCTTTGCCTTGTTCTTCAGGAAAAAAGTGGTTTCCCAGCCGAGGCTCTTCTTTAATGGCATGCACTAAAAAGGGAAAAGGTAGAATAAAAGGGTTGCTCACAACCCGGCTCCGTTGAAAATCCCGGCTAAGAGCCGGTTGAATGCGGGTGTTTTTCGTAAAAGCGGGTAACAAGGGCTAAGCCTTAGCCCGTTGATATGTTTTTAATAGGGGGAGTATGTAAATAGTATGTAAGTGATTTGAATGTTTGAAAATGTTTGTTCGGTCGGAGAACGCGGGCAGATTACGCTGCCAAAACCTGTGAGGGACGCAAAAGGCATAAGGCCGAAGGACAAGGTGGTAGTGAAAATTGAAGGAGACAGGATAATTGTGGAAAAGGCCATGGGCAAAAAGGAAAAAGAAAAACTCATAAAGGAGTATTACCGGAAATACTCGGAACTGGAAAATAAAATAGCCAAAGAATGGGAACACGCAAGCAAAGAAGCGGATGCGATGCTGGATGATTATTAAGCGCGGAGACATTCTTTTGGCAAAGCTTGACCCCGTGAAAGGCTCCGAACAGGGAAAAACGCGCCCATGCCTAGTGGTACAGGAAGACACTGCAAACCAATACAGCCCGAACACAATTATCGCACCTATAACCTCGGCAGTTCCAGACAAGCATTACCCTACGGTCGTTTTGGCCGGGCCAAGAGAATCAGGCTTGCCAAAAGAAAGCGTAATCCTATGCAGCCAAATACGCACAATCTCAAAAGAGCACAGAATAATCAAAAAACTCGGTTCACTGAACTCGACAAAAATGAAGGAAGTAAATAAAGCCCTGAAAACAAGTCTGGGACTGGACTGAAACACCCTTTCTATTAAGAGCAACTGACAAATAGCCGTTCATTTCTTCGGGGTTACTTTATCCCCAGCTCATCATCAATCTCGCGCGCAGTTTTTTTCATGCGCTCGAAAATCCTTTCAACATCTTCCTGAATTTCTTCTATGGTGCGGTAAACGGATTTTGAGCGCGAGGAATAATAACGCCCGTTGCGCATAATCAGCCCCGAGCGCAAAAGATTATTGAGGTGGTTAATCACCGCGCCGCGGCTCATGCCCACGCGCTCTGAAATCGCTGTTGATGTGAGGGCCTCGCCGCTCTCGGTTCCGCGCACGATTTCACGGAAAATCATTGAAGCGGTTTTTTCGCGGTCAACGGGCTCCAAAAATCCGAGGCTCTGGCAAATCCAGTCCAGCTCGTCCAAAGGCGCGCTGGAAAAGGGCTTCTCAACCTTCCTTATCACAATCTTGAAAGCCATTCTCTGGGGCAATTGGTCCATGCAAAAAATAGGCCGGAAAAGGTTTAAAAAAGCTTTGATTAAGAAGTAGTGTAATTGTTTAATAGGTTTAGACACAATGTGGTTTTGGTGAGCATTTTTGCAGGAAAAAGGCAAAAAAGAGCACAAAAAAGAGGATAAGGAGGACTCCGGGGCTTTGGCACAGGAATACAAGGAAACCCTGCAGAGGCTGCAGGCGGAGTTCGAGAATTCAAGGAAGCGCGCGGAGAAAGAGCGGCAGGAGCACGAAAAATTCGCGAATTCCTCGCTTTTGAAGGAATTTTTGCCCCTTGTTGACTCGATTTCGGAAGCTTTGAAGGCCGCGAAAAAGCACAACCAGAACGCTGAAGCACTGGAGAAAATCGGGGCACAATTGCTGAAAATCCTCGAAAGGAACGGGATAAAGATGATTGAAACCACCGGCAAAAAATTTGATTTCAATGTGCATGAGTGTTTGCTTACTTCGCATGAAAAGGAAAAAGAGGACGGAATTATTCTGGAGGAGCTCCAGAAGGGTTACATGCTTAACGGTAAAATATTGAGGCCCGCAAAAGTCCGGGTAAACAAAAAAACGGAGTGATGAAAAATGACTAAAACTATTGGGGTGGATCTGGGCACCAGCAACTCAGCAGCAGCGATTTTGGAAGGCGGAAAGCCGCGCATAATCCCTTCGGCAGAAGGAAATACTGTTTACGGAAAGGCTTTCCCGAGCGTGGTTGCCTTTACAAAAGAGGGCGAAATGCTTGTGGGCGAACCCGCAAGAAGGCAAGCAATTTCAAATCCCGAAAATACTTTTTTCGGCTTCAAGAGAAAAATGGGAACGGATTTCAGGTACAAATCAAGGGGAAAGGAATACACGCCGCAGCAGCTTTCCGCTTACGTGCTCCAGAAAATCAGGAAGGACGCGGAAGCATTCCTCGGGGAAAAAGTGGAAAAGGCAGTGGTAACTGTTCCGGCTTACTTTGATGATAACCAGAGGCAAGCCACCAAGGACGCGGGAAAAATCGCGGGCCTCGATATTGTAAGGATAATCAACGAGCCCACGGCGGCGTCACTTGCATACGGTTTGGACAAGAAAAAGCAGAACTACAAAATACTTGTTTTTGATTTAGGCGGGGGAACCCTGGATGTTACGGTAATGGATTACGAGGAAGGTGTTTTCGAAGTCAGAAGCACTTCCGGAGACACGCAGCTTGGCGGAAGGGACATGGATGAGGCGCTAGTGAATTACATTCTTGCGGAGTTCAGGAAGAAGGAAGGGTTTGACCTTTCAAAGGACGCAACTGCAATGCAGCGCCTGCATGAGGCCGCAGAGAAGGCAAAGATTGAGCTTTCAACGGTTGTTGAAACCGAACTCAACCTGCCTTACATCAGCGCGACGCATGAGGGGCCGAAACATTTGCAATTGAAGCTCACGCGCGCAAAGCTCGAGGAATTGATTGCGCCGATCGTGAAAAAATGTGCAAAGCCGCTGCAGCAGGCGCTTACGGATGCAAAGCTTACTCCCGCGGAAATCAGCAAAATTATTCTTGTAGGCGGCCCGACAAGGATGCCTGTTGTCCGGAACTTTGTTGAAAAGGAAATAGGCACCAAGGTCGAGCATGGAGTTGACCCGATGGAGTGCGTCGCAATGGGCGCAGCCATACAGGCCGGAGTCCTTTCAGGGGAAGTCAAGGACGTTCTCCTTTTGGATGTTACTCCGCTCAGCCTCGGAATAGAAACACTTGGCGGCGTATTCACGAAATTGATAGAGAGGAACACTACGATCCCTACAAAAAAGAGCCAGGTTTTTTCAACCGCCTCGGATAACCAACCCGCGGTTGACATTCATGTTCTGCAGGGGGAAAGGCAAATGTCTTCCGGCAACAAAACGCTCGGAAGGTTCCAGTTGGTTGGGATTCCCCCTGCGCAGCGCGGAATCCCCCAGATTGAGGTCACGTTTGACATTGATGCGAATGGCATAGTGAATGTTAACGCAAAGGACCTTGGAACGGGAAAGGAACAGGGCGTGAAAATTGTTGCGTCGCAGAAATTAAGCGACGAGGAAATAAAGAGGATGCAGCGCGAGGCCGAGGAGCACGCGGAAGAGGACAAAAAGAAGCGCGAGGAAATTGAAACCCTGAACAATGCCGAGGCAATGGTTTACTCCACGGAAAAGCTTCTGGAGGAAATGAAGGGCAAGGTTACCGAGGAAAAGCTCTCGGCAATAAAATCGAAGGGCGGGGAACTCAAAAAGCTTCTTGAGCCCGAGCAGAAGGATATTGATGCAATAAAGAGCAGGCTCGAGGAACTCAACAAGGAAGTTCAGGGCGCTTCAACGGAACTGTACAAAAATGCGCAGGAAGAGGCCGCGAAAAAACACGGGAACGGACAAGAAGGCGGCCAAGCGCATAAGGGCAAAAAAGGAAAGAAGGAAGAAGACAAGGTTGTTGACGCGGAATTCACGGAAGATGACAAAAAGGATTAACGCGCGGGAACAATTATTTAAGGCGCTTTCACATTGAGGAATTCTGAATGGCAAAGGATTACTACGAAATTTTAGGGATCCGGAAAAACGCTTCACAGGAAGACATCAGGCGCGCCTACAAAAAGCTCGCGAAGCAGTTCCATCCGGATGTGAACAGGGAAAAGGATGCGGAGCAAAAATTCAAGGAAACCCAGCACGCTTACTCTGTTCTTAGTGACGAGGCAAAGCGCAGGAATTATGACCAGTTCGGGCACGAAGCCGAAAGATTTTCCGGCGCCTCCGGAGCCCGGGGTTTCGAGGGAAATTTCTCGGGCGCGGATTTTGAGGACATTTTCGGGGGCTTTGGTTTCGGCGGGGGATTTTCCGATTTATTTGGCGAGGCATTCGGCGGCCCGGGAAGGCGCGGGCCCCAAGGGGGCGAGGACATTGCGGTTCGGCTGAACATTTCTTTTGAGGAGGCCGCATTCGGCGCGGAAAAGCAGCTTGAAATTGACGCGATACAGGAATGCGAACACTGTGAAGGCAGCGGCGCGAGACCGGGAACCAAGGTTGAGGGGTGCGACAACTGCAACGGCTCGGGCATTGAAAGGCAGACGCGCAGGACATTTATCGGGGTAATCAGCACGCAAAGCACATGCAGGAAATGCCGCGGTTCCGGGCAAATGTTTTCAAGCCCCTGCCCCGTGTGTTCGGGCAATGGGCGCATGCACAAGCACAAAAAAATAAAGGTGAATGTGCCCGCAGGGGTCAATACCGGAAACAGTTTGCGCTTGAAGGGCCAGGGGAATGCGGGCGAGCGCGGCGCATCAAAAGGCGACCTGATTGCCGTGATTTATGCCGAGCCGCACGAGGTTTTCAGGCGTGATGGTTCTGACATTTTCATGGAAGCGCCAATCTCGTTCCCAGAAGCCGCTCTCGGGAGCGAAGTTGAAGTGCCGACATTGAAGGGAAAGGCAAAACTCAAGATTCCTTCGGGGACGCAGAGCGGAACTATTTTCAGGATGCACGGCAAGGGAATAAAAAAATTGGGCGAAGCGAGCTATGGCGATGAATTCGTGAAGGCCATTGTGAAAACCCCTGAAAAGGTTTCGAAGAAGCAGCGCGAGCTCCTTGAAAAGCTTGCGGAAGAGGACGAGACCGCGAAGAACCGCAAAGGATTCTTCGGCAGGCTCAAGGGAATGTTCGAGTGAAGGCAAAGTTAATTAACCACTAAAGCGTTTCTTGGGTTATGGCGCCATTAAAACCAAGGAGCCCGATGAAAGGGCTGGAACTCAGCAAATTCAAAAAGCCAATATCTGAAACAAACATTGCCAGGCTGCACAGGGCAATGTCCAAGGAATATTCCGGCCTGAGCCTGGATTTTGTGAGGGAAATGGCAAAAAAATATCCGCATGCTTCCGCGCGGGACATTGCACACATAATAGGAATAAGAAGTATGACATCCCATATCTCGAGTGCTTATAAAAAATCGCCCGAAGCCGGAAAAGGGAAACCTATGGGTTACCCGCCCAATGGCCTGGCCAGCAAGTGAGCTGGCCGCGAAACGGAATGGTTTTTTCGGCAAAATCTGAAACAACCCAAAACAATCCACTGCCTTTAGGCGTGGGTGATTCACAGGACTGTTCTAGCGGAAAATTCACGGATGCAAATTCTTTATTAATTGGAAAACATTCATTGTTTCATGCGTTTCAAATACCCGAAGCTCGCGCTTCTCGCGCTCGCTTTTCTGCCAAGTTATATGATTGTCACCGCCGGATTTTTCCTGCCCGTGAGGGAGGTAATACTTGGCCTTGGATACACCGGCATATTGCTTGGGGGCGCTTTCTTTGTGTACGGTTTTACTGCGGCGCCGGCAACCGCCGCACTTTTGATTCTTTCAAAGAGCCAGGACTTGGTTTTTGCCGCGCTCTTGGGCGGAATCGGCTCCCTGATAGGCGATTTGATAATATTCAAGTTTGTGAGGGCTTCATTCATGGACGAGATAACGGAGCTCAAGGAAGAAAATGTAGTGAAGGCGCTTTCCCGAAGCATTCCGAAGGGCGCGAGAAAATATGTTCTGCCGATTGTTGCGGGCTTCATAATTGCCTCTCCGCTGCCCGATGAAATAGGGGTTTCGCTTTTGGCTTCATCGGAATCCGTCACAATCAAAAATTTTGCGATAATATCATACGTGCTTAATACTCTCGGCATATTCCTGATACTTGTTCTGGGGCAGACCATTCTTGCATGAGGGCGCAAACACCCTGAAAAAGCCCTTTTAAGCCTTATTCTATTGAATTAATGCATTATAGCAAAACACATAAGTTTTTCGGAATTTATTGTGATTTGCTAGATAGCAGACCCGGAATTTAGACAAAATCTTTTCTTGGCCTGCTATAAATCGCTTATTTGAAAGTGTGGTTATTACATGGCTGAAGAGGGTAAAAACGGGGTGAATTTCTGCGCAATGGAGCAGAAGTGGCAGCAGCACTGGGCAAAGCAGAATACTTACTCATTCAACAACAAGAGCGCGGCCGCGGTTTACAGCATTGACACGCCTCCGCCAACAGTTTCCGGAAGGATGCATCTCGGCCACGCTTTTTCTTACACGCAGGCGGATTTCATTGCGCGCTACAAGCGCATGAAAGGCTTCAATGTTTTCTACCCTTTCGGCCTTGATGACAACGGCCTTGCAACCGAAAGGCTTGTGGAAAAAAGCAGGAACATCCGCGCAAAGGATTTTACGCGCGAAGAATTCATAAAAATCTGCCTCGAGGAAACAAAGAAGCACGAGGAAGCAATGATTGCGGATTTCAAGAGCCTCGGCCTGAGCGTCGACTGGGGAACCCTCTACAGGACAATTGATGGGCTCGCGCGCAAAACGAGCCAAAAAAGTTTTTTGGAATTGAATAAAATCAAGAGGGTTTACAGGAAGGAAGCGCCCTCAATGTGGTGCCCCGCATGCGAAACCGCGATAGCGCAGGCGGAGCTCGAGGATGTTGAAATGGACAGCACATTCAACGACATTGTCTTCAGGGCGGGCAACGAAAATCTTGTTATTGCAACCACGAGACCGGAACTTTTGCCGAGCTGCGTCGCGGTATTCATACATCCAACCGATAAACGCAGGGCAAAACTGCTCGGAAAAAAAGCGAGGGTTCCTTTGTTCGATTACGAAGTGCCTATTCTCGAGGATCAGCGCGTTGATCCCGAAAAAGGAACCGGCATTGTCATGTGCTGCACCTTCGGCGACCAAACGGATATGGAGTGGTACTTCGCGCATAATCTGCCTCTTAAAATGAGCATTGCGCCTGACGGAAGGATGACGAAGCTCGCGGGAAAGTATGAGGGCATGAAAATCAAGGAGGCGCGCAAAAAAATAATAGATGATTTGAAAGAAGCGGGGCTGCTTCTGGGGCAGAAGCACATTAAACACGTGGTGAATGTTCATGAGCGCTGCAAAACCGAAATAGAAATAATGAACGCGAAGCAGTGGTTCCTAAAGTACCTTGATTTGAAGCAGGAGTTCATCAAAAAGGGAAAGGAACTCAACTGGTTTCCGAAGCACATGCGCGTAAGATATGACAACTGGATTAACGGTTTGCAGTGGGACTGGAGCCTCTCGAGGCAAAGGTTTTTCGGCGTTCCTTTTCCTGTGTGGTACTGCAAAAAGTGCGGCGCGGAAATATTCGCTTCGGAAGAGCAGTTGCCGGTTGACCCGCTGCAGCACCAACCGAAGGCAAAGGAATGCCCCAAATGCAAGGGGAAAGAATTCATTCCGGAAAAGGATGTGATGGATACCTGGGCAACCTCTTCCTTGACGCCGCAGATAAATTCAAGGTGGGCTTCGGATGAAAAGTCCCATAAAAAACTTTTCCCCATGAGTTTGAGGCCGCAGGCGCACGACATAATCACTCTGTGGGCTTTCAACACCATTGTAAAGGCTTATTTCCACGAGGGCAAATTGCCGTGGGAGAACATAATGATTTCAGGCCACGCCTTGGACCCAAAAGGCAGGAAAATGTCCAAATCCACGGGGAACGTGATTGAGCCGGTGCAAATGATTGATAAGTATTCCGCTGACATGCTCCGTTATTGGGCGGCTTCTGGAACACTTGGGGAGGATCTTCCTTTCCAGGAAAAGGAATTCGTTTCAGGAAAAAAGTTCCTCACAAAACTCATGAATGCGTCTTCATTTGTCGCGATGAAGACGCAGGGAAGCTCGCTTGCTGATTTCGGGAAGGAAAAAAAGAATTTGCGCATTGTAGACAAGTGGCTGCTCGCAAGGTTTGAGAAAACAAAAAAAATCGCTTCCGAATCACTTGAAAATTACGAATTCTCAAAGGCACTTTCCGCCATAAGGAATTTTTTCTGGCTCGAGTTCGCGGATTTTTACATCGAGGAAGTCAAGTACAGGGTTTATGATGATTCAAATAAAAGCGGGAAGGCCGCAAAGGCGGTTCTCCTGAAGATTCTTACGGAAATGGTGAAGATGCTTGCGCCTTTCGTTCCGCACACTTGTGAGGAAATTTTCCGCGCGAACTTCAAGGGAACAATGAAAACGGATTCCGTGCACCTGGAGAAGTGGCCCGAGGCTGAGGAAAAGCTCATTGATGAGGAAGCGGAAAAAATTGGCGAAACCGCAAAAAGCATCATTGCGGCGCTGAGAAAATACAAGTCGGATAAAAAACTGGCTATGAACGCGGAACTCGGCAAAGTTATTGTGTTTGCGGAAAAAACGAAAGGCCTTGAAGAGGCGCTCGAGGACATAAAGAGGACGATGAACCTCAAGGAAATCGCCATCGCAAAAGGCGAGGGAAAAATAGCGGTTTCAGAGGGAATTTCACTGGAAGTGGAGTAAAAACTTAAATACATGAAAAAGCCTTATGTGCTATACGGGTGCTTTGAATGGGATTCGCGGGGAAAATCGTTTTGGTTTTAATCGGCGTTGCCCTGTTGCTGTTTGCCGCGACACAATTCGGCATAATCAATTATAGCGTTGACGGCGTGAACAGGGTTGACGCGAAATACGGCCTGGGAGAACAGAAACTCGTTCCTGGTTATCCAACGGAGCTCGAGGCATACAAAAAAGATTTGCGTAGCGTGATTGTTTTGGGCGACGACAAGAAAATTATTGAACTCAAGGAAGCGCTCGCGGAGATGCAGTCCGCAATGAACAATTATTCAGAAAGCGCCGGCGCGATAAACCTGAGCACGCCTGACTGCTCATTCACGGGTGTGGTTGCAAATGCGAAAAAGGATGCGCAGGGTGCGCTCTATTCAGCGAAAAAAGTTGTTGCGTTCCAGAAAACCGTTCCGCATGGCCAGCTCGGTTATTTGTCGGGAAACACATTCGATTCAGTTATGGCGAATGTTGTTTCTTCGCTTCAGAAATCAGTGAATCAGCTGCAGGCGCTATGCTAAAAAAAGTGATTTCATGAAATTGCTTAAGCAGGGCGCGGAAGCAAGGCTCTACAAAACCGTTTACCTCGGCAGAAAAGCAGTCGTGAAGGTTCGCGAGAGGAAGAAGTACCGCGAAAATTCTTTGGACGAAAAAATACTTATGGAAAGGCTGCGCGCCGAATGCAATCTCCTTTCAAGGGCAAAAAAGGCCGGAGTGCGGACGCCTGCAATATGGAAAATAAGCCTGGATGAGATGGCGATTACAACGGAGTTCATTGAAGGCAGAACCCTTGCCGAGGAACTTGCGCGGAACACTTCAAAGGCGAAAAAATTCTGTGCTGAAGCCGGAAAAATAATCGGAAAGCTGCATGCGAACAATATCGTTCATGGAGATTTGACAACAAGCAACATTCTGCTACATAATAAATCATTGGTTTTTCTGGATTTCGGTTTGGGTTCAATTTCCTCGAAGATTGAGGATTTTGCAGTTGATTTGCTCGCGTTCAAAAAGACCTTCGCCGCGACGCATTACAAAATAATCGGGGAATGGAAAAATGTTGAAAGGGCTTATTGCGCTGAATTCGCGCAGGGAAAGGCTGTTTTGGGGCATTTGAAAGAGGTAGAGGCAAGGGCGAGGTATTACTGAGAGTGTGCTTTTTATAGGTTTCCATAGGGAGGAATAGTATACAAATTTTTGTTTCAAAAGGCTTTTCCTCGCCTTGGAAGGGGTGGAGAGGTCAAAAAATAAAGTATTTCAATTTCAAAAAAAAGTGGTTTTGAATGGCAAGAATGCATTCCGGGGCAAAGGGCAAGAGCGGCAGTACCCCGCCGGCTTCAAAGAAGAGCCCAAACTGGGTCGAGTACAAGGCGGATGAAGTCACGGAAATAATCGTTTCGCTCGCGAACTCCGGAATGACTCCAAGCGAAATCGGAATGGCTCTGCGTGATCAATATGGAATTCCGAGCGTGAAAAACCTTACCGGAAAAAACATCGAGAAAATCCTTTCGGAGAACAAGCTCGGGTCGGACATTCCAAGGGACATGCTTAACCTGATAAAGAAATCCGTTGAGGTGCAGAGCCACATGAAAAAGAACCACAAGGACACCACTGCAAAGCGCGGTTACCAGCTTACCGTGAGCAAAATAAGGAGGCTCACCATTTACTACACAAAAAAAGGACGCCTGCCAAAGGGCTGGAAGTACACTCCTGAAAGCGCGGCGCTCCTGGTGAAGTGATTT
>JBBSVV010000029.1:10865-23505 GCA_038046625.1 archaeon
GCCAAAGGGCTGGAAGTACACTCCTGAAAGCGCGGCGCTCCTGGTGAAGTGATTTGAATGGCCCAGAAGGAAAAGGAAAACAAGGAAGTAGCTTCAAAGGAAAAGACGAAGCAGCAGCCTAAGGCAAGAAAAAAAACCGTTGACAAGTGGAAGAAGAAGGCATGGTACACCATTTTGGCGCCGAAGGAGTTCGAGTTCAGGGAATTGGGGGAAACAATCAGCGAAAAACCGGAAACACTTATAGGGAGAACCATTACTGTTACCGGCCGCGAATTGGCGAACCAGCCGAAGAAGCAGCACATACACCTCAAGTTCAGGGTTGTCGAGGTCAAGGCAAGCAAGGCAAACACGATTGTGACTGGCCATGTTATCAAGGACAATTTTTTGAGGCGCATAATCAGGAGGCACGCGAGCAAGATTATGAGCATAGCGGATTATTCCTCGAAGGACGGGCAGAAATTCAGGATAAAGATTGCCGCAGTCACGGACAGGAGGGCTTCAAGGGCGCAGAAAACCGCCATCAGGAAAAGGCTTACAGAGGAAACAACGAAAATAATTCTTGAAACGGACTCGAACAAGGTTGTTGATGAGGTTGTTTTCGGGAACATAACGAACAGCCTTTATGCCGCGGCAAAGAAAATTGTGCCGTTGAAAAGGATAGAAATAGTAGGCTCAGAGCTTCTGTGAAGGGGTTTTCCTGCAGTGCTAGAAACATTGCTCACAACCGAATCGATTGCCATCCTTGCAATGCTGGTTGTTTTTTCGGCATTTTCGTTCGGCAAAAAGCTTTTGAGTGTCCGCGGAATAATTTTTGCCGACGCAGTTGGCATAATTGCGTTCGCGCTCGGCGGACCCCTTGCGGCCGGAACACTTCTCTTTTTTTACGTTATTGCCGAGGCAGCAACCAGGGTAGCGCACAAAACTGCGGAACACGGACAGCGCACAATATCGAACATTTTCGCGAACTCCGCGGCCGCAATAATCGCGCTCTTCTTCGGGCAGTATGCCGCTTTTTTTGGCGCGGTTTCGGCAGCGCTCGCGGACACTGTTTCCTCGGAAATAGGGATGCTTTCGCGCAAAAAGCCCGTGCTGATTACGAGCCTCAGGGAAGTTGAAATGGGCACAAACGGCGGGATAACCGTTCTTGGAATAGTTGCCGGAGCTGTTGCGGCCTCGTTCATTGCGCTCATTTTCTTTTTCACGGTAAAGCAAAGCGCAGTGGGGTTTGTGGCAATAACCCTTGCGGGGCTGGTTGGAACGCTTTTCGACAGCCTTTTGGGCGCGGTTTTCGAGAGAAAGGGGATGCTGAACAACACCCATGTGAATCTTCTCGCGGGAATTGCGGGGGCAATGGTTGCGCTTGCGTTCTCAAGCCTCATCTGAGCACCGCTGGGTGCGTAGCCGAAAACAATGATTTGAAATTTGGCGGGAATGCGCCGTAATAAAAATGTAACCAGTTATATAAAGTTGTTGACAAATTCCCCGTGATTCGCATGCAGGATTTTTTGCTCAAATTCATTTTTTACCTCGCCCCGATGTACTTCGCGAACGGCTTTGCAATGCTCTTCGGCGGCAAAACGCCCGTTGATTTCGGAAAAAAATTTTTGGACGGAAAGCCGGTTTTCGGCACCGGAAAAACCTGGAAGGGCCTCTTTTTCGGAATAGCGACAGGCACGATTGTTGCCGCGGCAATAGGCTTTTTCTCCGCGGACGCAAACGCAATTTTTCAGGGGAATTATGTTCTGCTCGGGTTTTTGCTTTCGCTCGGCGCCATTATAGGCGACATTGTTGCAAGCTTTTTCAAGAGGCGCAACGGAATAGAACAGGGAAAGGAGGTGCTGTTCCTCGACCAGCTCGATTTTGTAATCGGGGGAATGATTTTTGGAAGCATTATTTATGTCCCTGATTTTTATGAGGCGATTCTCGTGTGCGTCATAA
Source organism: archaeon (assembly GCA_038046625.1). Lineage (GTDB taxonomy): Archaea > Iainarchaeota > Iainarchaeia > Iainarchaeales > Iainarchaeaceae > Iainarchaeum. The sequence goes on from JBBSVV010000029.1 coordinate 12,804, forward strand.
CCCTGGTTGCGCATAGGGTTTCGAACTACATTGCGTTCAGGACAAAACTGAAAAAGGTGCCCTGGTGAATCTGCACAGAAGCGGGGCCGTTTTTTTCGCGAAGTTTTTCGCAATATTCCTTTTTCTCGAGTTCCTTGTCGTGAATTTTCCTGTTGTGCCGCTGCAGGAGTTCATTGCGCGGACGCTTGCCTCTTTTCTCGGGCTTGATTACTCGGGGAGCCTCGTGTTTGTTCCGGAAGGGGCATTTGAAATAACCGCGTCCTGCACAGGCCTCGTGAGTGCGAGCGTGCTTGCCGCGATAATATTTTCGCTGAAAAAGCCGGAATTGAAGGAAAAAGCAATTGTTTTTGCCGCGGGGTTTGCGGCGCTGCTTTTCGTGAATTATTTCAGGGTGCTGCTTGTGCTGTGGTCGGGAAAAGAATTCGGCATAGCGGTTGCAGAGATTGTGCATGTGCTGAGCTGGTTCGTGACTTCGGGTGCGGTGATTGCGGCGTGGTATTTTTTCACGAAAAAAACCGCCGGAATAAAGGATTTTTCAGGATTTCTCTGAGCCCTTGAGTATTTGCTCTGCAATCACGGAGAAAGCCGGCCTGGTAATCAGGACGCCGACAAGGACACCGAGTATTGTTGTTATCGCAAAGCCCACAAGTTTTCCGAAGCCAAAGCCGAAAAGTATTACGGGCAGCATCGTGGCTATGCTGGTTGCGGCCGCGGCAAACACTATGAAGAATGCTTTTTTCACGCGGTTGGCGTAGCTTCCTCCCTCTGTTAGTTCTCCCTTTTTGAGCTCGTCTATAATGACTATCTGGTCGTTGACACCGGTGCCTACTGATGCAAGTATTCCTGCAACGGATGCCAGGTCAAGGTTGTACCTCAGGATTGACGCAATTCCCACAACTATGACTATTTCGCTGAGGCCTGTGAGGAGAATCGGGAGCGCGAGCTTTATTGCCCTGTACCTGATGTAAAGCACGAGCGCCACAACCAAAAGGCCTATTATTCCTATGAGGAATGTGCCGGACAAAAACTCTTCACCCAAAAGCGGGGAAATGCTTTCCTTGGAAATTTCCTTTATCCCTATCGGCAAGGACCCTGTTTCAAGGAGAATCGCAAGCGATTTGAGGTTCTGGATTGCCTCATCCTGCGAGGCCCCGGAACCGGTAATGCTGAGTTCGGAGAAAATTTTTGCGCTGTTCGGGTTTTCAACGTAAGGGTCGAGGTTTGCAATTCCCGGGGTGAGCGCTATTATCTGCCTCGCGCCTGTTGCGACCCAGGTCCAAGGTGTTTCAGGCCTTTCGTTCTTCACCTCGACAACCCTGTAGCCCATTGACTCGAGTGATGCCCTTTGCTCCCGCGATGCATCCGGATGCACTATCGCCTCTTTTGCCGTATACCCTAAAAGGGAAGCGAGTTTGCTTGATTCGGCCTGTGAAAAGTTATTGTCCGATTCCGCAACAACGTAAGGCATGGTTGCGTTCTTCATGAGTTCGGCGAACGCGGTGCCGGCCGGAATGTTTTCCGCCTGGTTTCCCTGGACAAGGAGCTGCGAGTCATCGGAGAAAACATTTTTTGGGATTATCAGGACGGCTTCGGCCGGCCTGTCAATGAAAAAGTACGTGCTGTCACAGTCATACTGCGTGCCGGAAGAAGGGTCAAAGGAAACCGCGGTGCAGCGGTGGAAAACGCTTTTTGAAAACCTGTCGCCCGCCGTTTGGTTCAGGAGGAAAGGCAGGTTCCACGTGTAGCCGTTCTCGGATTGGCCGACGCCGTAACCGCGGGTCGCGTCCTTGAACACCTGCACTATGTCGGAGCCCTCGAAGAGGATGTTGCCGTCAAGGGTTGCCTCGAACTTTCCCTGTGTCCTGAGCAATGATTCGAGGCGCGCTATCTGTTCCGGATTAGTTTCCGCAATCTGTGCAACCAACAGGTCGTTGCCGAGGGAATTTACTTTTGTGTCCTTAAGGCCGAAGGCGTCGAGGCGCTGTGAAACAACGGAAACTATTGTCTCCATTTTGTCCGGGGAAACTGGCTCTTCCAATTGTATATGGAAAAGAGTCCCTCCCCTGAATTCAACGCCGAACTGCACGCCGTTGATTGCAATGGAAAGCAGTGAAAGCAGTATCACTACGGCGGCAAACATTACTTTGGGGTTTCTTGCAATGCTCACTTTGATTCACCCCTTTTTTCCACGAACCACAAAAGCAGGGGCGCATTCATGAGCCATGTTGAAATTATGTCGGCGAAAAGCCCGAACAGAAGCACGGCGGAAATTTCGAAGAAAACCTGAATTTGCATGAAGTAGGACAAGACAGCCATCACGAGGAGCGCGGCAATGGACGTGAAGGTCATTGTGAGGCCCGTCGCCATTGATTCGGAGGAGCGTTCCGCAGGGGTTTTTTCCTTTCTCTTGAGGACCCTTGTTGTGAGCATTATGTCGGTGCCAATGCTGTAGCCGACCATTGCGAGCAGCGCAGGAATGGTTGAGCCCGAGAGAGGTATGCCGAAGAGCGCCATGAGCGCCAGGGCGCCGAGCACATCAAAGATTGCCGCCCCAATGACAAGAAGGGAGGGGATGATTTCCCTGAAGAAAAGGAAAATCACCAGTGTTACGAGTATTGCGCCCGCGAGCATTGCGGTAGTTCCTGATTCGTAGAATTTTGCCCCGAAAGACGCGCCTATCTGGTTCACCTGTATCCTCTCATTTTTGATTGAAAATGTTTCAATTATTGTCTGCTGCACTTCCGAAGCGCTCGCATCGCTTTGCGCGTACTGCACAAGCAGCCCGTAATCAGTGGGAGAAGAAACCGAGTTTATCTGGAGGTCTGAGAACTCGTACTTTTCAAGGAGCCTTTTTTCGAGGAGCGAAGAATCCATCATGGTGTCGTTCCTGACTATTATGCTGGTGCCGCCCCTGAGGTCTATTCCCTGCTTTACGGTCGGGAAAACGAGAATAAGGAAAAAGAACACCACAAGCAGTATTGCCGGCAGTATGAGATACCTTTTATAGTTTCCTTTGTAGAGATTGTTTAGGTCGACCAAGGCAAAAAAAACCCCCTAAAAAAGAGGAATCCTGATTGAAAAAAGCCAGAAAACATTTATATACTGTTGGGGGGAACGAAAGGCCCTCGGAGTACTATTTTCCGGCTTCGAAGGAGCTTTTGGATCAGGCCTTTACGCTCACTTCAAAGCTCAGTTACTCCAGGAGGGGCGCGAACAAGGCCATTAACAGGAAGGGCCTGAATGCGCTCAAAATAAAGGAAATGGGGAAATTTTTGCAGTCGAAACTGATGCCGCTTGCAAAGCAGTTCCCGCGCATAGATGAAATGAACCCGTTTTACAGGGATTTGCTTTCCGCCATTGCGGATGTTGACGCGCTGAAAATGAACCTCGCGAAACTCAGGGCCTCAACAGGAATAATCAGGAGGCTCAGGTACGAGTATTCCTCGAAAGTTTATTCGGCCTCGACCATGGAGGGCTGTGACAGCATCCTCAAGGCTTTTGCCGGAAGAACGAGCTCGGTAATAAACAAGCTGGATAAGCCGCTCAAAATTCTCAAGGAAGAATCCAAAAAATTGAGGGAATTGCCTTCAGTAGATTTCGAGGCGCCAACAATAGTGCTTGCGGGCCTGCCGAACGTCGGCAAAACAACCATGCTGAAGCGCCTTACCGGGGCGAATGCCCGGATTTCGCCGTATCCGTTCACGACAAAGCAGATTAATTCCGGATTTTTCGAATTCAGGTACACGCGCATCCAGGTGCTTGATACCCCGGGATTGCTGGACAGGAAGGAGAAAAATGACGTGGAAAAAAAGGCGATTGCCGCCCTGAAGCACCTTGCAACTATAATTGTTTTTGTGATTGACCCCACGACTTACTGCGGTTATCCCCTTGAGGAACAGCTTTCGCTCCTTGAACAAATAAGGATGGATTTTTCGGGAAAAAAAATTTTGGTGGTGGTAAACAAGGCGGATTTGGCCTCACGGGAGCAGATGGACAATGCAATGCGCAAAACAGGGGACGCAATTATTGAGGGCGAGGGCAGGGAAAGCCTCAAAAAAGCGGTTGAGGGAGAGCTCGCGGACGCCGTGAAATATAGCAAACCGCAATGAAAGGCAGGAAAATTTCGGGGCCTGCTATAAAGTAGGTTTTTATTAGGTTACGAATTCAGGTATTATCAAGCGCCTTGAATTAGGCGCGGAGATGACTTAAATGGCTATTTTTGCTGACAGCGGTTTGAGGATAAAAATTTTTTCGGGGGCGCGTGCGCATGGCGGATGAAAACGATCTCAAGGCGCAGCTCTCGTACACTGCCGACCTCATGGAGGCAATCATTGAGGACAGCGGCGTTCCGCGCAACATAAGGAAAGCGATTGATGATGCGAAGAATAAAATAACCTCGAAAAGCGATTCGGTTGAAGTGAACGTGACAAGCGCAATCTACCTCATGGAGGACATAAGCAACGACATAAATATGCCCTCGCACACGAGAACGGAAATCTGGACAATTATTTCGGAACTCGAATCCATAAGGGAAAAGTGCAAGGGATAGCCTTGGAAGCGACAATCCAGAGCCAGAGGAAAAAGGAAATAGTGGAATACTGCAACTCACTTGAACAGTTCATAGACAAGGAATCCGTTGCGCTGCTCGAAAATGAGGAGCACTGGAAAGAAATCATTTCATCAATAGAGGGCACCGTAATCTCTTCCGAAAAGGTGAAACAGAGGCTCGCGAAGCACGATTCAAAACTTTCGGGCGTGAAGGAAGTGGTCGTGAAAAAAAGTGCCTTCACCGGCAACGCAAAGGACATTGATTCTGATTTCAGGATAATGCGCGAGTACGAGGTAACGGACCAGAGCTCGAGCGAAGGAAAAGTGAAGGATTTTCTGGATTACTTCACTGACAAGTACAATTTTTTGCACGGGTTGTTTTCAAAAAGAGCAGGGTTTGCACCCAAGGCATTCGACCGCCTGAAGGGCGTGAAACAATACGAGGAAGTGGACATCATAGGAATGGTGATGAAAAAATGGGTGAGCAAGAACGGAAACCTCACAATTGAACTCGACAGCCCGGAGGGAAGGTTCATTGCAATAGTTTCAAAGGAAGACAATGCCCTGAACCGCGACGCCGGAAAGGTTCTTTTGGATGATGTGATTGGAATCAAGGGGAAAAAGTTTTCGGATGAAGTGCTCATAGTGAAGATGATTCTCTGGCCGGATTTGATCCAGAGGCAGCCGAAAACCGGGGAAAGGGATGTAAGCGTGATGCTGATTTCTGACATTCACGTCGGGAGCAGGCTGTTCATGGAAAAGGAGTTCACGAATTTTTTGTCGTGGCTGAACGGAAACGCTTCATCGGAAAAAGAATTGGAGCGCATCGGAAAAATAAAGTACATGGTTATTGCGGGCGACAATGTTGATGGAGTGGGGGTTTACCCTGACCAGATAAACGAGCTCTCGATAAAGGACATTTACGGGCAGTACGAAAAGCTGGGCGAATTGATCCGCGAAATTCCCGAGCATATAGAAATATTCATGTGCCCGGGCCAGCATGACGCCGTAAGGAGGGCAGACCCGCAGCCCGCGATTCCGAAGGAGTTCATCAAAAACATTTCGGATTTGGGGAACGTGCACATGGTTGGAAGCCCGAGCTGGGTGGAGATAGAGGGATTCAAGAGCATGATTTACCACGGGGCATCACACCATGACATGTACATGGCGACAAAGCACCTGAACTCCAAGGAGCCACAGCTCGCGATGATTGAGCTGCTGCGCAGGCGCGACCTCTCAACAGGATTTGGGTTGACGCAGCCTTACGTTCCGGAAAAAAGGGATTTCATGCTCATCCGGGAGGAGCCCGATTTTTATTTTGCCGGGGACATGCACCACAAGGGGTATGCGCAGTACAAGGGATGTATGTGCGTGAATGCCGGAACGTGGCAGGAAAGGACAGACTATCAGATTAGGATGGGGCACATTCCCACGCCAGGAATCGCGATTGACATTAACCTCAAAACAAGGAAGCTGACGGAAAACAATTTTGCCGGAGGAAGTGAAGAGAATGGAGATTAAGGCCGTTCCCGCGGTAAAAAAATATTTTGATGCGCTGGAAAAAAGGGCGATGGCGCAGTATGCAATGGCGGTGCAGGCGCGCAAAAAGGGAAAGGACCTGAGCCTTGAAGTAGAATGTCCCCCCACGGTTGACCTTGCAGACAGGACAGAAAACATCATCGGGCCGCCCGGGGTAGGGAAAAGGTACAGAGAATTGTACGCGGAATTCAAGGGCGACAGGACACGCGCAATATTCAGGCTGTTCAAGGAAATAATTGAGGGCGAGATTGGTGATATCCCGAATGAGGAAAAAAGGCTTGAGCAGGCGGTGAAAACCTGTTTGGTTCTCGTCACTGAAGGGGTTGTTGTCGCGCCGCTGGATGGCGTGCCGAAGGTTCTTATAAGCAAAAATCCGGACGGCTCGAGGTATGTCGACATTTACTTTGCAGGGCCAATAAGGGCAGCGGGAGGCACGGCAACGGTTTTCCCGCTGATTCTCGGGGATTATGCAAGGCAATTGATGGGCCTTGACAGGTACAGGCCGACAATGGATGAAATTGAGCGCTATGTCGAGGAAATCAACATTTATGATGAAATAATCACGAGGCAGTTCAAGCTCAAGGATGACGAGGTAAGGAAAATCGTCCAAGGGTGCCCGGTGTGCGTGAACGGCGAGCCGACCGAAGAGCGCGAGGTAACAACATACAAGGACCTCGGCAGGATTCCGAGCAACAGGATAAGGGGCGGAATGTGCCTCGTGATTTCGGAAGGAGTGGGCTTGAAGGCAATGAAGATAATGAGCCTCGCGAAAATGCTTGGCCTTAATTGGGACTGGCTCGAAAGCATAATCAAGGTCAGCAAGGGAAGCACGGGAAATGAAAAGGAAGTGCAGCCGAATTTCAGTTACCTTTCAAGGATTGCCGCGGGAAGGCCTATTTTCAGTTACCCCTCCGTTTACGGCGGATTCAGGCTCAGGTATGGGAGGGCGCGCAACACATGCATAATGGGAAAGGGAGTGCATCCCGCGACAATGCATATCCTTGATGATTTTGTCGCCGTGGGGACACAGGCCAAGATGGAGCGGCCGGGAAAGAGCGCGGAATTTTTTCCGGTTGATTCAATAGAGGGGCCGATAGTGAAACTGATTGGCGGCGAAGTCAGGAAAATAAGCTCGGCCGAGGAGGCATTGAAAGTGAGGGCATCCGTTGAAAAAATCCTTTTCCTCGGGGACTGCCTCATTGCGCTCGGCGATTTCAGGAAAACCGCGCACCCGTTGATGCCCGCGGGTTATTGCGAGGAGTGGTGGAAGCTCGAGCTGCAGAAAGAGGCGAAGGGAAACATGCTCGGGGAATTCGATGTTGGCGGGTTCATGAAGGCGCCGAACCTTATTGATGAAAATACAGCGCTCGAGCTCGCGCTGCGCTTCAATGTACCCCTTCACCCGAAGTACCTGCATTATTACACCGCATTGAACAGCGAAGAAGCCGCGCACCTTGTGAAGGAGGTGAGGCGCGCACAGAAAACCTTTGAGGGCACGGAAATAACGGAGCTGCTGCTGGAGAAAAAGCCTGAAACAAAGGAAATGCTTGAAAAAATCGGGCTGCCGCACAAAGTGAAACAGGGAAAAATAGTGGTTGAAATGGATTGCGCATATTCGTTCTTCAAGACATTCGGCGGAACGAGCCAAGATGAGCCGAACACGGAAGCTGGCGTCATTGGAATGCTTTGCGCGCTCTCCGGAATGAAAATAATGGACAAGGCAGGGACATTCATCGGGTGCAGGATGGGCAGGCCCGAAGCCGCAAAGCCGCGCAAAATGGCCGGAGACCCGCACACGCTTTTTCCAATTGGCGAGTACTCCGGAAACACGCGCTCGATAAACAAGGCCGCGGAAAAATTCCAGAACATTGAGGTGGAGATTGCGGAATTCTCCAATCCCGCGAACGGCAAGGTCGAGTGCCAGCCCTTTTCAATGGAAACCGGAAAAAGGAACATACTTTCGCGGAACCAGAAGGACAATTCCGTGAAGTTCAGCAAGAGAAAAATAAACATTGAGGAACTGCTTTTCCACGGAGCCAGGAGCCTCAACATGAACGTGCCCGTGCTCGTGAAGGGCGTGAAAGGGCTGATTAATTCCGACAAGCTGCCGGAGCCCATTGAAAAGGGTATTCTGAGGGCGCACCATGACCTGCACATTTTTCGCGACGGCACAATAAGGTTCGAGCTCCTCAATGCGCCTTTGACGCACTTCAAGCCCGCGGAAATAGGGCTGGGAATTGAAAAGGCCCGTGAATTGGGTTACACGCACGATTTTGAGGGCCGCGAACTCGTGAGCACGGGGCAGATATGCGAGATTTTTCCGCAGGACATAATACCGAACGAAACCGCCGGAGATTTTTACCTGCGCGTGACAAAATTTGTTGATGACGAACTCGAAAGGTTTTACGGCCTCGGCAAATATTATAATTTTACTTCAAAGGACAACCTCATAGGCGAACTTTTCCTCGGGCTCGCGCCACACACTTCCGCAGGGGTAATGTGCCGCATAATAGGCTTCACCAAGGCGCGAGTGAATTTTGCGCACCCGTATTTCCATCTCGCAAAGAGGAGAAACGCGGATGGTGACCAGGACTCCATAATGCTGCTCATGGATGTGCTCCTGAATTTCTCGCAAAAATATTTGCCTTCGTCACGCGGGGGAAGAATGGACGCGCCCCTTGTTTTCAGCATCGCAATCAACCCGACCGAGATTGACGACGAGGTTTATGACGTTGAAACCTGCCGCGAGTACCCCTTGGAGCTTTATGAGAAGAGCCTTTCCCTCAGCGAACCGGAAATAGATTCGATTCCGATAATAAAAAAGAAGCTCGGGAAAGAGGGCCAGTATACGGGCTTCGGGTACACGCACGAAACAAGCATTTTCGATGCGGGCCCGAAGAAATCCACTTACGTTGAGCTGCAGTCCATGGAGGACAAGATGAATGCGCAGGCCGCCTTGCAGGGAAAAATCAGGGCGGTTGACCAGAAGGACGCGCTGGAAAGGGTTCTGGCGAGCCACTTTTTGCCCGACATAATAGGAAACACGCGCTCATTCTCGAGGCAGGTGTTTCGGTGCAGCAAGTGCAACGCAAAATACAGGCGCGTTCCCTTGACCGGAAAATGCGCCAAATGCAACGAGGAAACACTTATACTCACGATTGCGCAGGGCTCGGTGCGCAAGTACCTGAACATAGCGAAAAACATGATCAGCACGTATCAGTTGAGCCCTTACCTCAAGCAGAGGATAGATTTGATTGAAAAGGAAATAGATTCGGTTTTCATGAACGAAAAGGTGCAGCAGAAAAGCCTGTTCGAGTATGTTTGAACATTCGTGTTACTAATAGGATTCAGCTCGCGTAGAAGAACCAGAGCACCACTATTATTGCGAGAACCGCAAGAGCCATGACAATCGGATTCATACCGAACAATTTCTCCGAAGCATTGGTTCCGACAGCGTGCCCATTTTTCCAGCGCTGTTCTTTTTCCGGGGAACCGAACAGCCCTGAGATAGTTTCGGAAAAAAAGTTTTGCCAGCCTTGTAGCGTGGAAAAATCGCTTATTGCTTCCGCAAAAACCTCTGAGGGCTTTGGCCTGCGCTCCGGAATTTCCCGCCCGTTCAGGATTTCACCGCTCAGGGCATTCAGCATTACTGTTTTTGTTTCCTCGTCAAGCGACACATTAATGTGGAAGAAAGGGATGTAAAGCATTTCAAGGCCGGCGAGCATTACGTTTTGCTTCGGGGTTTTTTCCAGCGAAGCGATTTTCAGGAGAATGAAGTCCTTCGCCTCCTTTCCTGAAAGCATTGGCTTCACGACCTCAACCTCGTAGCCCGTTGAGGCTTGGGTTTCGCGCGCCGAAGAGTTATGGTCCATTGATTCGAGGGTTTCGTCGAATTCCCTTGAAAAAGCGTTGAGGGCCTTTTTGCCGCTTGAGAGGTGCTCGGGCTTTCCGCTTGCCTCTGAAAAAATGTCGTAAGAAAAAAACCAGAACGGAACGTAAACGAGTTTTGAGGAAGAAAAAGAGTAATTTTTCCATCCTTTTTGTGCCAAAAGAGCGGCAACCTTTTCCTGAGCCTCGCTCAACACAAGCGCAACGGGAAAAGTTGCCTTCTCAAGGAACATTTAATACTCTCACTGTGCGTCTCTTCTCTTGATTATTTTTACCTTGCTTGGAGTAACAATGACACGGTCCTGCGAAATCCTCGCAATGTCGCCGTCGATTGACTCGATGCCGCTCCTTATGCTGTTTATTATGTCCCTGAGCTTTATCGCGTTCCTTTTTGAAAGGTCCGCAATGTTCAGGAGAAGGATGTTGCCCTTCTTAGCCTCCTCAATTACGGTTTTGACATCCGCATCGGTCTGAAGGCTAATCGGCTTCACAAATGCATCCGCATCCTCATAAGGATCTTCCGGCTCCTTGTCAAGGTTGTTGAGGAAATCCTCAATGTCTATCTCTTCTTTTTTTCCAATCAGCTTTTCCATAAAAGCCATTGATTAATCACCCCTTAGAAAAAAAATCGATTAATTATAATTGATGCCAAAACCTATATTAAATACTATTGGTGGAATTTAGCCAATAAACTCTACATAAACAGCCCTTTTGAGCCCTTGGCCCC
>JBBSVV010000030.1:0-11565 GCA_038046625.1 archaeon
GCGACGAGCGTGAAATCGTTGATTCGGTTCTTGAAAGGCTTTTCGGGAAAAGGCCGAAGAAGAATGAAGGCGAGAAAAAAAGCTTTACGGCCCTGTGAATATTTTCATTTTTTCCTTTGTTTCTTTTCTTTTTTCAGGAATTTTTCCTTCGCCTTTTGGTGCTTTTCAATTGTTTTTCCTATCAATGAGAGTTTCAGGTTTTCCTCCTCGAGCTGCGCTATTTTCCTTTCTTTTCCCGAAACCGTTTCCTGGAAGTGCCTAATCAGTTCGTTCTTGTCCTTATTGTCGTGCTTCAGTTCCGCGAGCTGTTTCTCGTATTTTTCCCCGAGCGCGTTCCTGATGCCCATTTTTTCCTCCTGCAGCCCCAACAGTTCTTTCGAGTAGGTGTTCCTCAATTGCAGGGTTTCGTGCTCCGTTTCCATGACGATTTTTTTGGCGTAATCCCGCTCCTTCTTCAGTGCGGTCATCACGTCAAGCATTTTGCCGGACATTTGCGCCTGCGTTTCCTCAATAATTGCGGTTTTTTGCCCGAGCTCCGCGTTGTGCCTTTCAAGTTCCGTGAAAGTTTCCTTGTATGTTTCCATTGATTTTTTCATGAGCGCGGTCTGGGTTTCGAGCTGCTTCGCGAGCTCGTTCATGTCGTTCTCGAGGTCAATGGTCGTGTTCTTTTCAACTAAGCCCAAAAAAAAGTTTTTTCTCGTGTCCTCGTATTTTTTCCGCAGGTTCTGGAGTTCAATCTCGCGCTTTTCCAGCAAATCAAGCACGTTCCTCTGCGCCCCCTTTACGTTCATCATCGGCTCTTTTTTCCTTTCAAAAATCCTTATTCTTTCCGCGAGGTAATTGCTTTTGAGGAGCATTGAAAGCGTTTTTTGCTCGAGGTCGGAGTAAAGCTCCGGCACCGTGATTGTTTCGGCGAGGGCAAGGAGCCCTTTTTCCTGGCTTTTCCTTATGCGCGCTTCCTCCATTTCGCGGTTTCTCCTCAGGCTGGTTATGAGCTGGTTGAGTTCACGCTCGTGATCCAAAGTTTTTGGGGCATTGGATTCCGCGCTTTTTCCGAGTTCCTGCCCGGCAATTTGGAACAGTGCGTAAAGTTCCTCGATTCCGGGGAGAATGTTTTCAACATTGTAAATGAACCCTCTTCTTGAGAGCTCCGCCCATTTGCGCGCCGAAACTTTTTCCCTCAATGAGGCCGTTTCCTGCTCGATTTTGTCGCACAATTCCCTTAGCTCGGGCATGACTATGTAATGGCTTTTACTGATATATATTCTTTGAGTTTTTCCCGAGGCAAGGGGGGTTTGCTTCATATTATAGCAGACCACAAAAGTTTTTCGGCATGTATGGTGGTCTGCTAGATAGCAAACCATTAAATCCATCGAATTACTTTATTGGTTTGCTATAAATAGCTCCTCGGACATACTCCTTCTCATGCAAGTTTCGCACAAAAAAGGCATCCTTTTCAGGGACAAGACAGAGCTTTTTGTCGATGCTTCAGGTTTGAAGAACCGCGAAGCCATAATTACGCATGCGCATTCGGACCATGCGAAAACCAGCTCTACAAACACTTATTACCTTACTCCAGAAACGGCTTCTCTCATTGGCGCGGAGGAGAATGGCGTTTCCGTGAAGAAAATCCCTTTCGGAAAAAAATTCAAGCTGAATGAATTTGAGTGTTCCTTCCACAGTTCCGGGCACATTCTCGGTTCGGCACAATTGAAGGTTTCCAACGGCGTTGATGTGGTGCTCACTTCAGATTTCAAGCTTCAGAAAAGCATCCTCTTTGAGCCCGCCGAAATTCTTCCGAGCAACATTCTGGTCATTGAATCCACTTTCGGCTTGCCGAAGTTTTCCTTTCCCGAGCGCGAAAAGGTTTATGAGGACATGATTCACTGGATGCACAGCAACATTTCGAAAAAGAATTTTGTTGTTCTCGGAGGCTATGCCACGGGAAAGGCGCAGGAGCTGACAAAGATTGTGAACGAGTTTCTTCGCGAAACGCCTTTGGTGCACAAAAAGATTTTTGACCAGAATAAAATTTATGAAAAGGAAGGCATTAAGCTCGGGAATTACCTTGAATTGAACCATAACCTCAATGAATCGAATGTGCTTATTGTGCCGCCCTCGATGATTAATGACCATCTTCTTTTGGCTTTGCAGCACCAGCTCGGCAGGCACGTTGAAGCGGCCATTGCCACGGGCTGGAATAATTATGGCAGGTACAAGACCTTTCCGCTTTCGGATCACGCGGATTTCAATTCTCTTCTGCGTTACGTGAAGGAGAGCGCCCCGAAAATGGTTTTAACTACGCACGGTTTTGAAAATGAGTTTGCGCGCCAAGTGACGCGCCGCTTGGGGATTCCGGCGCGCCCATTGTCAAGGCATGGCCAAAAGACTTTGGGGGAATTCTCTTCATGAATTTTCCGCGTTCAGCTTTTCACGCAGAATTTTATTCCCATCATTTCGTTTCCCCGGAGCCCGAATGAAACGGAGTTGCCGCTTGTAGTTAATGTTTTTTCGTTGTAAGAATCCTTGACCGATGCCGCTTCCGCGTTCACAAGTTTTTTTGCATCGGAAATTGCAAGCGTATACGGTGTTTCCTTTGAACTGTTGCCCTCATCCCACTTCCCAAGTATTATTTTGTAGCACCCGCCCTGTGAGGTTTTGGATATTATCCATGCGATGTTCTGGTCCTGGTTCAGCGCAACGCCCAGAGTGTCCCTTGAAAGGTCATCGAACATTTTGTGCATGTAAAGGACGGGCCTTGCTTTTTCAGCCTGCGTAATGAGGCCGTAGTATCTCGAATCCTGTTCGCTTGCCGAGTCATCCTGCCAGGCATAGACTGTCTGCACATTTATTCCGTTTTTGTAGAACGCGAGCATGTTGTCCGCCATGAGTATGGGCGCGTAGCCCGAGTTTCTGGCTTGGCTTGTGGGTGCGTTCCACTCGCTGATTACAAATTCCGGTGTTTTTGCATATCCTGCTTCGCTCAATGCTTTTTTGTATGCGTCAACGGCTTTCTGGGCAGCAAGGCCTGTGTTGTAATGGTGCCATGAAATGAAGTCTAATGGAAGGTTGTTTTTTGCCGCGTATTTTATGAGCTCTATGTTGAGCAGCTTAGGGTCAGAGCCTATTTTTCCGTCCCATTTGTTCGGCACTGCTCCTCCGACTTTTATGCCCGGGTTCGCTTCCTTGATTGCTTTTGCCGTTTCCCCGTAAAGCTCGAGGTACTGGTCTGTGTCGCCGCGCCAGAAATTTTTCAAATCAGGTTCGTTCCAGATTTCAAAGTAGAATTCGACGTCCTTGAACTGGCTGTAATATTCGGTGATTTTTTTTATGGCTGCGTTCCACTTTGCGTAGTCTTTGGGCGGATGCAGCTGGTATTCATAAGTGGTTTCATCTATTTTTGTTTCATCGCTCGAGCTGCTCAGCCATTTCGGCGTTCCCCAGAAGTCGATGATTATTTTTTTGTTTTTTGTCCTGAATGCGTCGACCTTCACTATGCTGTTGTCATTCAGCATTTTAACCAGTGAGTTCGGGCACTCGCTTTCGAGCAGGCACGATGAATTCCTGAGGCTCCAGCTCCCTTCGGTCACCCGCGAGGTTTCATGGTCTTGGAACTCTGTGAGGTAAATCGTTCCCGAGTTGTTTGATGTCGGCCTGAACCTTGTGGAAGATTTGAACAAATCCGTGTTCTGTGCCGAAAATTCCAGCTGCGAGATGTTTATTGTGAGCAGTTCCCCGTTCTGGGGCGGCACCTGCGGGCAGTCGCCGCCTTTGTCAATCGGGCAGTTGTTCTGGTTCTCGTCAGGCGGTTCGCACACCCCGTTTCCGCAAACCGGCTTTTTTGTTGTGCAGGCCGCAAAGAACACGAGCGCGAAAACCAGAATGATGGCAAAAAGCACGGTTGTTTTGTTTTTCATTAAGTAATTTTGTAGCCAGACTTATATAATACTTGCCGGGTTCTGTGCGAAATGCGGGTTGCACCACAGGCTATTTTAAGGTTTTCCAGGTGTTCTCGTATATAGCAAACCACGAAAGTTTTTCGGCATTTATAGTGGTTTGCTAGATAGCAGACCAAAAATGTCGCCGAAATATTTTATTGGTCTGCTATAATAGGGGTTTTTCATGGACCGAAGCCATACTTGTGGGGAATTGACCGAGAAAAACGCCGGCAAAAAGGCTATTCTGAATGGCTGGGTTGACACGAGGCGCGACCACGGCAATTTGACTTTCATTGATATCCGCGACCGTTATGGGTTGACCCAGGTTGTCGTTAACCCGGAAATCGCCAAGGCCGCGCATGAAACCTCGAAATCACTGAGGCGCGAGTTTGTTGTGCGCGTTGAAGGCACAGTGAAGAAGAGGCCGAAAGGCACGGAGAACAAGGGCTGGAAAACCGGTGCAATCGAGCTTGAGGCGAACAAGCTGGAAATTATTTCAACTTCATTGCCTTTGCCTATTGAGGTTTCCGACAATGCGCAGAGCACGGAAGAAACGCGCCTCAAGTACCGTTACCTTGATTTGAGAAATCCGGAAATGCAGAAGAAGATTATTGCGAGGCACCGCATAATAAAAATTGTGCGTGACTTTTACGACGAAAACGGCTTCATTGACATTGAGACGCCGATTCTCGCGAAGAGCACTCCTGAAGGCGCCCGCGATTATCTGGTTCCTTCGCGCGTTAACCCGGGAAAATTTTTCGCTTTGCCCCAGAGCCCGCAGATTTTCAAGCAGCTGCTCATGCTTTCGGGCTTTGACAGGTACATGCAGATTGCGCGCTGCTTTCGTGATGAGGATTTGCGCGCGGACAGGCAACCTGAATTCACGCAGATTGATGTCGAGATGAGCTTCATCAATGAGAATGACATCATGGAGCTTCACGAGCGCCTAATGGAGAAAATTTTCGGCGAATTCATGGGCGTAAAGCTCAAGCTGCCTTTTCCAAAGCTCACTTATGATGAAGCCATTGCAAGGTACGGAATTGACAAGCCTGACACGCGCTTTGGCCTCGAGCTTGTTGAAGTCACAAAAGAACTTTCTGGAAAGGGATTCAATGCTTTTGATGCAGTTGTAAAAGATGGCGGGATAATCAAGGCAATCAATGTTGAGGGCAAGGCAGATTTGTCGAGGACCGAGCTCACGAATCTCGAGGATTTCGTGAAGATTTACAGGGCGAAGGGCCTCGCGGCTTTCAAGGTTGGCGACAAGATTGAAGGCCAATTGGAAAAGTTCTTTGGGCAGGATAACCTCAAGGTGCTTGCGAAGAAATGCGGTGCAAAGAAAGGCGACCTCATGCTGATTGTTGCGGGTTCCCCAAAGATAGTGAATGATTCTCTCGGAAACCTGAGAAATCATCTTGCACAAAAGCTCGGGCTCATAAAGGAAGGGGTGTGGAACTTTTTGTGGGTGAAGGATTTCCCGATGTTCGAGTGGGATGAGGAGGAGCAGAGGTTGAATGCGATGCACCATCCTTTCACTTCGCCGAAGAAGGGTGATTTGCCGCTCATTGAAAAAGAGCCCTTGAAGATAAGGAGCAACGCGTACGATTTGGTCCTGAATGGCACCGAAATCGGCGGCGGCTCGATTAGGATTCATTCTCCTGATGTCCAGACAAGGATTTTCCGCGCCCTTGGAATAAGCGATGACAAGGCCAAGGAGAAGTTCGGTTTCATGATTGACGCGTTCAAGTACGGTGCGCCCCCGCACGGGGGAATTGCCTTCGGAGTTGACCGCTTGGTAATGCTTTTGGTCGGTTCCGACAGCATTCGCGATGTGATTGCTTTCCCCAAGAACAAGGCCGCGGCTTCGCTGATGGATGAGTCCCCGAGCAATGTTGATGAAAAGCAATTGAAGGAACTGCACATCAAGCTTAATCTGGAAAAGTGATTCAAGTTGCCAAAGGTTACTGTTGACAAGGAACTCCTGCTTAAGGTTGCGTCCAATGCGCGCCTCAACCTGTCCGAGGCTGAAGTAAAACAATTTGTCCCGGAGCTCAAGGCGGTTCTCGAGGCATTTTCAAAGCTGGATTCGCTTGATGTTTCCAAGGAAGAGCCTTCGTTCCAGCCGATTCCTTTGCAGAACGTTTTTCGCGACGACAAAACCGGAAAATGCCTTTCCAATGAGGAAGCGCTTTCGAACACGAAAAGCAAAAAGGACGGCTACTTCAAGGGCCCGAGGGTGGTTGAATGACTGCTCCGTTGAGCCTTAAAGATTTTGTCTGGGGAATTCAGAGCGGGGAAATTTCAGTTGTTGAAAACGCTTCGCGCATCGTAAAGGAAATAGAAAAAAAGAATCCCGAGTACAACCACTTCAATTTGTTTGACGCAAAAAATGTTTTGCAGCAGGCCGAGCAGCTTGAAAAAGAAATAAAGAAAGGCCGCAAAGGAAAGCTTCTGGGTGTTCCCGTTTCCGTGAAAGATTGCATTTGCGTGAAGGGTGTTGAATCACGTGCCGGCGCGAAAATACTTTCCGGTTACAAGCCTGTTTTTGACGCAACGGCCGTCCGCAAAGCCAGGGAGGAGGGCGCAATAATTCTCGGAAAGACTGTTCAGGATGAGTTCGGGTTCGGAACTTTTTCAGTGAATGTCACTGCGGGAAAAATTCCCCTGAATCCTTTGGATAAGCAAAGGAGCTGCGGAGGCTCTTCAGGCGGGGCCGCAGGTTTCACTGCCCTTACGCAGCACACCCATGCCGCGCTTGCGGAAAGCACGGGCGGAAGCATTGCGGCGCCTGCGGCTTTCTGCGGAGTTTCATCCATTACTCCAACTTATGGTTTGGTTTCCCGCCATGGTTTAATGGATTATGCGAGTTCTCTTGACAAGATAGGTACGATGGGAAAGACAATTGAGGATGCTTCGCTTTTGCTGCAGGTTATTTCCGGAAAGGATGCAATGGATTCCACTTCCCTTGATTCAAAGCCTTTCGCAAAAGAAAACCTGAAAGGAACTGCAATCGGCCTGCCTAAAGAGTTTTTTTCCGCGGTGAAGAACGAAAAACTGGTTTCAGAGGTGAGGGCAAAAATCGATTCCGCGAAGGGGCTCGGGGCAAAAATTGTTGATGTTTCCCTTCCGTTGAATGCAGAGTATGGCATTGCGGCGTATTATTTGATTGCGATGTCCGAGGCTTCAACCAACCTTGCGAAGTACTGCGGGATGCGCTACGGTTTCGAGAAGCCCCTTTCCGGGACTTTTAATGAGTATTTTTCGGAAGTGAGGAGCGAAGCCTTCGGAACCGAAGCAAAGAGAAGGATTCTGCTCGGCACTTTCGCGAGGATGTCCGGGTTCAGGGACGCTTATTACCTGCGCGCAATGAAGGCGCGCACAAAGCTGATTAATGAATTCAAAAGCGCTTTCAGGAAGGTTGATTTGATTGCTCTTCCTTCAATGCCGATTGTTGCGCCGAAGTTTTCAGAAATAGAGAAGCTCACTCCTTTGGAGCATTACGCAATGGACATCTGCACTGTTCCGCCGAACCTCTGCGGGTTGCCGCATTCAACTATTTCTGCGGGAAAAGTTAAGGGCACGGATTTGCCTTCTTCGCTCATGCTTGTTGCGGACCATTTGCAGGAATCAAAATTGGTTTCATTCTCCGCCGCGCTGGAGGGCTTGAAATGAATGGGCTTGAGGTTGCCGAACGCCGCAAGCCCGCGGCGGCAGGGCGGGCCATCTTCGCTGCGCTTGATTGGCGCGAAATATTTTTGGGGCGCTTTTTATGAAGGAGCTTGAGGTTGCCGAAAGGGCCGCGGTTGAGGCCGGAAAAATTGCGATGAAGTATTTCCGCGGCGAATTCGAGGTTAAGTACAAGGGGCGCAATGATTTGGTTACTAATGCTGATGTGGAGTGCGAGAGGCACATAAAAAAAATAATTTCTTCCGAATATCCATTGCATTCTTTTTTGGGCGAGGAGGAAGGCGCCTCCGGAACCGACAAAAACGTTTGGGTCATAGACCCGATTGATGGCACAACCAATTTTGTGCATGGCGTTGAGCAGTTCTGCCACTCCGTTGCTTTGGTGAAGGGCAATGAAATCGTTTGCGGCGCGATTTACAATCCTGTGATGAATTTGCTTTACACTGCTTACAAAGGGAAGGGCGCGTTCCTGAATGGCAGGCGCATAAAAGTGTCCCGTTCTGAGTCGCTTGGCGAGTGCCTCATAATAACGGGTTTTCCGTATGATGCGGTAGGCGCGGAAGAAAGCGATGTCCACGCAAAAACACTTGCTGCAATCGCTTCATTGAGGGGCCGCATTCATGATGTGCGCCGCTTTGGCTCCGCCGCGCTTGATTTGTGCAGGGTTGCGCAGGGAATCTGCGACGCTTATTTCGAGTACAGGATAAAGCCGTGGGATGTGGCTGCCGGAATGCTGATTGTGAATGAGGCGGGCGGCAAAGTAACCGACATAAACGGAAAAGACGCCTCGTTCATGTCCCCGCACTTCGTGGCATCGAACGGTTTGATGCATTCCGAGCTTCTCGGGCATTTGGAGGGGATGCCTTGAAGGGCACGATGATTGGCCTCGAGGTGCACGTGCAACTGAGCACGGATTCAAAGCTTTTTTGCTCCTGCCCCACAAGGGGTTCTGATGCCGAGCCGAACACTCGGGTTTGCGAGATATGCCTGGGCATGCCGGGCTCCAAGCCGGTGTTGAACAAAAAGGCGGTTGATTTTGCATTGAAGGTTGCGCTCGCATTGAATTGCGAACTGAACAATGAATTCTTTTTTTCGAGAAAGACTTATTTTTATCCCGACCTTGCGAAGGATTTCCAGATTACTCAGTACGAGGTTCCTGTCGGCAAAAACGGTTTTGCCGAGGTTGGCGGGAAAAAAATCAGGCTGCGCAGGATTCATCTGGAGGAGGACCCTGCTTCCCTTGTTCATGAATCCGGCGCGAGGCAGAGCGCGTACTCCCTTGTTGATTACAACCGCTCGGGAATTCCATTGATTGAGCTCGTTACGGAACCCGACATGCAGAGTCCTGCCGAGGCGCGCAGGTTTTTGGATACGCTGCTTACAACGCTCAATTATCTTGGGGTTTATGCGCACGGCGAATCCGTTCTGAAGGCGGACTGTAACCTTTCAATTGACGGCGGTTCGCGAGTCGAGGTGAAGAACGTAACCGGTTTCCGCGCGGTGGAGGCTGCTTTGGGTGCGGAGGAAAAGAGGCAGCGCTCGCTTGTTGATTCAGGCAAAAAAATAGAAATGGAAACTCGCGGTTTTGACGAGGCTACGGGCACAACCTACACTTTGAGGAAAAAAGAAACAGAGGAAGACTATGGGTTCATTGTGGACCCCGACCTTCCAAAAGTTGTTGTTGATTCTAAATGGCTTTCTTTGATAAAGGCAGGTATGCCTGAGCTTGCCGATTCCAAGAAAAAAAGGTTCATGAAGGAATTCGGTCTTTCAGAGTACGATGCTTCCGTGCTCGCTTCTGATAAGGGCCTTGCCGAGGTTTTCGAGGATGCCGCAAAGGCGGACGCAAAAATTGCCGCTCGTTTGGTTTCGCGCGAGCTTGCGGGGATACTGAATTATAACCGCGTGAAGCTCGGGGAAACCAAGGTGAACGGCAAGGCAATCAGCGAGCTTGTTTTGCTGGTGAAAGGTTCAAAGGTCAGCGACAAGAACGCCAAGGAATCGCTGATAAAGTATGTGCTTGAAGGTATTTCTCCGAAAGAGTCCCTGGAAAAGAATAATCTGCTGATTGATGTTTCTTCTTTGGACCTTGAGGGGATTGTGAAGGAAATAGTAAAGGAAAATCCGGGTGCGTTCTCCGAGTACAAAAGCGGAAATGAAAAATCCCTGAATTTCATTATAGGGCTTGTGATGAGGAAAACCAAGGGCAAGGCAAACCCGAAGCAGGTTCAGGATATTCTGGACAGATTGAAATGATTGAGATTCCGGTTTCCAGTTCCGAAAGAAATGAATTCATTGACATAACCGGCAAAATTTCTGAAGCCGTTTCCAAAACCAAAATTGAAAGCGGTTTTTGCATAATTTATGTTCCGCACACAACGGCCGCGGTGACGATTAATGAGGGTTCTGACCCGGACGTGCAAACCGACCTGCTTTTTTGGCTCAATGAGCATGTGAAGCAGAACTCTTCATTCAGGCATTTCGAGGGAAACTCGGATTCGCACGTGAAAAGCTCGCTGATCGGCTGCTCCGTTTCGGTTCTCATTGAAAGCAATGCGCTTGTGCTCGGTGCCTGGCAAAAAATATTCTTCTGCGAGTTCGACGGTCCCAGAAAACGAAAAGTTTTTTTGAAAATTTTCAGCGCGTGAAAAAAATTATGTTGAAATTAGCGCAAAGATATTTAAACGTGATGCATTTTCTAGAGTAGTGGCACATTTTTCGGCGCCGTAAATTTTTTTCGGCGCCCTTCAAAGTTTTTTTGGGGGTGTGCCTTGTTTTTTTGCATCGTATGGAGGTACATGTATGAACGTAGACAGCAGTGGAGTTTCGGTTTTGGCGAGGGCGGACTCGTTCCTCTCGAACAGGCTTTTCCTTTACATAATAATATTCGGTTTTTCGCGCTCGTGGTTAGAGCAGAGGCACTCGTTGCTGAAGGCAATTCCTTTTCTTTCGGCTTTTTTCGGTTTGCTTGTTGCGGTTGTGATGCTCGTACTGATTTCGGTTCTTTCAGCGCTTGAGTATGTTTGGGTTTCCGCTAAAAAAGCTTTTTTTGGTCTCGGAAAACTCGAGGTGAAAGTAGAGGTTGTGGTGAAGCCTTACCATTTCATTGTGATTGCGCTCATGGTGGTGTTTGTGGCGGTTGTTTTTTAGCCGGCCTCTATCCATAGTGTGAAGAATTCGTTTTCGTATTCCTCCGCGATTCCGCGGTCGAACAGCATGAGGAGGTTTTCGCGGTTGGATTCGTTCGCGTTCTTTGTCCAGTTGTACGAGCCCGTGAGGACAACCTTTTCATCTATTATGGCGAACTTGTCGTGCAGCGTTGCCCTGTCATAAATCCTGGTTTCTATCCCGTCATCCGCCAAACCTTCTTGGGTTACGGAGCTTCCTGAAGCGGACTGGAGCCTGTCCATTACTACCCTTACCCTGACATTCCTTTTCTGTGCATCTCCAAGTGCCTGCCCTATTTTCTGCGATGTGAACGAGTACATTGCTACATCAATCGTGCTATTCGCGCTTTTGATTGCGGATATTATGCGTTCCTCGCACGCATCTGCTGGGCAGAAGAAAGCCCGTGAATCGGCTTTTTGCTGTACGCAACCGCAAAAAACAACCAAAACCAATATAATCGTCAATAAACGTAATTTGCCCATATGGTGTTTTTTGTGCAATTTGCTTTAAAATCCGGGGTTTTGTGGGTTTTCCGGGTTTTTGCGGGTGTTGTACTGTGTTTTATTTATAAGGTGCGGTTTTGTGCCAATTAACCGGTAAGTTTATTTTGGGTTTTTAAGAGGGGCAAAATCAGTCCACTGCGGTCAGGAAATTATATGTGAAAACCAGTTTGAGCCAAAAGCTGTACAAGTACAATGCTAAAATCAAGACTCCTATAATTATGGCTATTGCAAGGATTATTTTGAAAACAAGCTTCATAAATATCTCTCCA
>JBBSVV010000031.1:0-18742 GCA_038046625.1 archaeon
CAAATTGCTACTGTTTGCCATATCGCAGATGCGCCTTCTGTACCATTAGCCTGAACGTATAGAGCAGTGTTCATGTCATAAATGGCAAATTGTGTTGCTGCTGGATTTCCATTTACATTAACGGTTACATTGAGCGTAGTATCAGCTGGAGTTCCCGTGGCAACTGTTGGAGCCGATGGAACGTTTGCGAGGGTGAATTTACAAATGCTTGATGTTGCCGAGGAATTGTTGTCCGCGTTGTCCGTTGCAAGCACAGTGAAGCAATAATACCCGTTCAAATCAAGGCTACTGAAACTGGTTGTTGTTGCGCCTGCAACGACCTTGTCTTTCGCATCAGTGCCGCCGGCCGTGCACAGTGTGCCGATAACACAGTTCACGAAGTACTGCTTCAAACCGGAAGAAACAGTTGCTGAAGAAATTTCCTGCACTTTCACATTATCTATCCACGCACTCCCGTTCGGCGAGCCGGCTCCAAAGGCACGCAATTCAAGCGAGGTTGCATTTGAAGGCACTTTCACAACTTCAGAATAATAAGTCCAAGGAGTTGTTCCAGACACTACAATTCCGCCAGTGTCAATTGTTCCAGATTGGAAAAGGTCAATGTTTACTTGCCCTGCTGTCAAGGCTGTTTTCATCCAGCCTGAAAGCAAGACTGTTTTTCCAGCCAGTGTGTTTCCAAAACTCTGCGAACGGCCGAATGCCACAGTACCGCCATTTCCATTAAGCTTTAGCGAATACGTTCCCAAGTAAGCATCGTCGCTTGCCTGGCTTGTTCCGGTTGTGGTTGCCACCGCATTGGCCCAGTCAATCAAGAAGTCATCTTCAAAACCAAAGCTTTTCACTAAATTGCTCTCGTTCCCGAAGCTGTCGAAAGCGGTAACCGTGTAGTTATAGTCATTTCCGGAATCAGTTGAGGCGTTCCAGGCCACATTCAAAGTGGTGGTGGCAGGGCTGATGACTCCTGGATTTGGTGGGGTTGAGGGGGCTGTAGAATCTATGGCATTAGTGTCCGCGAAAGTGTTTGCATCAAGCAACGGAGTGATTTTCAAGTTGTCGACATACCAAGTCGTGTCGACAGTGCTGTAGCCAGCATTTGCAAACCAGAGTTTCTTCAGGCCGGTTGTCCCGCTGTCAGTGTAAACAGTTCCTCCCACATTCACGTCATTAATGTAAACTGTGGTCTTCTTGTTGTATTGGTCAAATATTATTTTCATGTGGTATGTCTGGCCAATGGTAAGGGCTTTTGCGGTGACATATGCTGAACCGTTATAAATTTGATAATTTTCGTTATTGATTCTGGACCAGAGGGAGGTATTGAAATCTGAGCTGATAGTCGAAGCAGAGCTTCCAGCCACAAACATGAAATCCCACCCAGTAGAGTCCGCAATATTCACATCAAACTCCACTATTGCGTTGCCTTTTATTTCATTGGTTAAAGTAAACAACGCGTAATCTTGGGTACCGTCAGGCGCCGCAGCCGGATGGTACATTCTCAACTTGTTCTCCGCAATCGTGTAGGTTGAGCCATCAGCAACACCTTTTGTCCAGCCGCTGATGCTTGTGATGTCGGTTCCGTTTGCCGCGGTAAATGGCTGGAAGGTCCCGTTCATAGGATTCCAAGAGCCTCCGTTGTCCGCGCTTTTCTCCAAGCCGTATTTTCTCGCGCCGATGTGGTAAAGCGTGTTCACGTCGGTTGCGCTCAAAACCCTGTTGAAGACCGCAACCTCGTCAATCTGCCCATTGAAATAATACGCGGAGTTGGATTCTTTTCCGATGTTGAGCGACAGGCTTCCGGTAGTTATGTCGGTTGTGAGTGCATTCGAGCCAATGAGGCTGCCGTCATCCCAATAAAGTTTTGAGCCCGCGGTTGAGCTCACCGTTGCCGTAACCATGTGCCAGCCGCTCGCAATTCCGGGTGCGGTTGCCGTAATATCGTAAGTCCCGACATTGGCGCCCCGCCTCGCCACCATGTATAGTTGCGACGCCGAAGGGTAACCCCAGATTATGTCGGCTCCGTAGAGGCCGGCGCTTCCGTCGGCGGCCCCGAAAGGCCTGTTCCCTATTCCGGAAGCCGAGGATTTTGCCCAAAAAGTGTACGAAAAATTCGTGGTCGGGAGAACATAAGTTGTCTGCACATAATTGCTGCTTCCGTTAAAGCTGAGCGCTTTCCCGATTTTTCCGTTCACATAAGCCGGAGAACTTACCAAAGTCCCGTTTTTGTCTTGCTCGCTTGAGTCATAAGCTATTGTCCCCGAACCTTCCTCGAAGCGCCAGTAGCCAAGCATGTTCGGGGCAATGAAGGTTGTGTAGCTCGAGTTGTCATCAGAAGCGAGCCAGTTCAGGTCAGCATGCGCCAAAGAGCTTGATGCATTTCCGACGCTTGCCGTGAAGCTTGTGGGAACCGAAGGGCCGGAACGGTCGTAAATCAATACAACCTTTTCGCCTGAATTGACAGAGCCCCCGCTTCCTTTAGTGGCAACCCGGTACCAGTAAGTAGAGTTATCGGCAATATCGCTGCCGGTATATGTAATGGTGTTCGCCGCCACCGAACTCAAAGTGCCCCAATTCGTTCCCGAATCGTTGCTGCGCTGCACGTCATAGCCTGTTTCCTCGTTTGCGTCTGTCCAGCCAAGAGTTACAGCTCCACGGGTTGAGTTAAGGGGATAAGATGTGGAAGTGGTCGCGGTCACAGTGCCGGGGGCGTTTGAAACATAAACAACAACAAGGACCGGCCAGAGGGACGCACCTGCTTCGTAGGCGTCCGCTTCGGCCCAATTGGCGCCGTTAACCGGTTCGGTGCTTTTCCTTATGCCTACATTAAAATACGCACCTGAAGAGAGCTGGTTGAACAGGTTCGTGGCCGCAGTTGAACCAAGGTCGCATGTCTTGTACGCCCCGGTCGGAAGAGCAGTGAAACAGGAGGTCGTTGTATAGATTTGTGCTCCGGGGCCAATTGCATTGTAAAGGATTGTGGGATCATCAGCACAATTATTGATTGCATTATTCAAATCACGGACCTCATCAGTATAATCCGTGCCGGTAACAGTGGCATTGTAGAGCTTCAGGCTAACACTGGCAATCGGGGAACCAGCGGTAATTCCTGCTGTGGAGAAATTGAGCCAACTTCTGTATATTGTATTTACTGTGACAAAAGAATTTCCACGAAAAAATGAAGAGTTAAGGTTCCTGCAGGTGCCTACACCGGTTTCGAGATAAACATCCCCGTCATTGGCGCCCGCTGAAATAGTTATGTTTGTTGTCGGGTCAATCCTGACCGGGTAAACCCTGCTCCCATTGTCCAGCCAAGAATAAGGGATATTAGTGTAAAGGAAAACTTTGCCGCCCTGCTTTTCAATTGTGTAAGTCAGGCTTATTTCAAAGTTATTGCCGGACGGGTTTCCGGGGGCAAGCTCATTTGCCCTGTCGCTTGAAATGGCCCTTGCAACAGGGATGAACAGCTGCGCCGTCCCGCTTGCATCCCTTAGCTCGAGGTGCTGTGAAGTGGTTATGGTTGAGCCATCATAAGGCGAACCGTTTACATAAAGTGTCAGGTTATCCGGAATGCCAAGCTCTTCCTTGAACTTCAACATTAATGAACCGGAACCGGAATTTGGCGCAGGCAAAGAACCCCTGGAGTTTATTGTAAGTGTCTTTTGCAGGCCATCGAAACTATAGGCATACTCAAGGTCAATGCCGCCGGAGAAAACGTCCGCAAACTTTGACCTGTTCCTGAACACCGAATTGCTGCCCGGTTTTGTGGCAATTTTTCCAATATCCTGCACATTGCCGTTTCCATCATCATACAAAAGCCCGCTGACGCTGAAGCTTAGTGTAAAGTCGCCCTTGTCAACCCTTACCGCATCAGGCTGTGAAAGGCTGTTTTTCCAGTACGCATTAAATGCCCCCTGCTCTGCCTCATAATCATAATCCGCCCTTGCCTGCAATTTCTGCTTGAGCTTAACATCATTTTCCGCATTGGCTTTGGCGAGTTTACCGGCCTTGTCCAACGCTTTTATTCCCCTGTCAATTTTTTTGATGGAACCATTTTCATCGGCGTAATTGACCGGGGCCCCATAAATATAAGCGGTTCTATTGTCGCCGTCACAGTAAATGTTGGCGTTATCCTTCCTGTCGCATGGCTGCTCCCCCGGCCTCTCAATCTCATCAATAGTTTTGGTGTCAAATTCGGTTACATTGACATCGATGGTTTTGCCATTGCCCGTGACAACTTTTATGGTTCCGGAGCCAGTGACTCCGGTTCCAGGGGAAACATTCTGGTCTGACGGGGGCTGTGAAACGGCACACTGCCCGTTCGAACAAATTTTTCCATTTGGATTGAAAGTTGAGTCACTCACGCCATCACAGGATTTTCCCTCGTTCAGCGCGGAACAAGCTATTTCAATCGCGCCGCATGCCTCGGGCTTTGATTCGTTGCCTGAGGAGCAGTACTCCGTGTAACACCGTTTGTCAAGGCAGACCCCATTGTATGAAACCCCTCCGGAAGAATTCGTTCCGCATGATGCCCCGTCTCCGCACGCATTGCATCCCGCAAAAGGCTTTGCAAGGACCGGATGTTCACAAACCGTTGATTCCTGGCATATTTTATCATAAGTGCATACTCCGTCGGCGGTGTACGGGTTTACCGCATCATCGCTGCAAAGCTCGCCCGCGTTCGAGGCAGAACAGCTTCCGCACGCGCCATTAACGCACACCAGCTTCGCTCCGCAATCAGCGGCAGTCGAACAACTCTCGCCCGCAAAAAGCGCGACCTGTTCCTGTGCGGCATCAGTATTTTTTGCGGCCCCAAAAACCTGCGCAAAAGAGGAAAGAACCGCAAAATCCGGGAAAACAGGCTGGCTCTGGAGGGTTCCAAAGGCTGCAAGAATAAGCAAAACGGCTAACGCTGCTGCCGCTGTAAAAGCGAAACGTGGAAGCCCCATGAAATCGCTAACAATAAACGCTTATTCAAATATAAAGGTTACATTTAAGGGCGCAGGCCGAGAGAAACCTCACAGCCTTCAGGCCATAGGTGAATCGAGGCCGTCGTGAAGGCGTTGTTAACCCTTTTAAATTCAAACTACAGAATTTTCTTTTATTAGCCACTTTTGCAGGCCGTATTTTTCAATTTTTACTTCGCCTATTGTTTCAGTCTCTTTTTTTCCTTTGCACAAAATTGTTGCTTTGGTTATTTTTTTTTTTTTTTGCAGAATTCAATCAGACCCCCGGTTTCTCTTTTTGGCGGGGTTTACCCCCCGAGCGGATGTCACGCTACGGCATTATTTTGCTATTATTTTTATTCCTTCTTTTTCCGGCAACAGGGAAACATCCTCATTCACTTTGAGGTTGTATTTTTTCGTGAGTTCTTTTGGTATCCTGAGACCCATGCTTTCCCCCCACTTAGAGAGCCTTGCCGTGTATTTTTTCATTTTCCTGTACTTGTCTGCTACGCTGTGGAGCTGCTTCATGTCAACTATTTCCTCGCCGCACTCCTTGCATTGGTAATAATTGTATTCAACGCCTTCAGGCGTGGTTCCTTTTTTTTGAATCATTTTTCCAGTGCATTTCACGCAATTCATTTTCCATGCCTCCTTGCTATGGTGATTATTTTTATTGTGTCGCCGATTATTTCATCAACGCAAATTATGCTGCCATTCCTGAGTGTTTTCTCGAACCTTACCATGTTCTTGCCAAACCTCTTCATTGTGCCTGTTTGCAGGGTTTCCTCAATCAGGTCTGGATGAACGCCCCTCTGCATAGCCCTGATGAGCGCGTGCCTCATTATCACAATCCTGTACTTTCCCTTCTGCAAACAACCACATACAAAAATGGCGCACTAATAATATTTAAAGATATCTAATGATATTAATCGAAAAGGTGGTGTTAAATTTACCGCCACCTACTATCTAAGCATGAGTGGTGTTAAAAATCAAAAATATGAACACCTCAAAAAAATCCCCCGCCTTTAGGCGTGGGTGATTCACCAGCAAGAAAATGCGGTTTATGTTCATTTGTTCAAACCGTTGCTTCGGCCCGCGGTGCCCAGAGAAACCGCGCCGTTTTTTTGCCATTGCAATTTTTCCGGGCCCACAAAGCGCCGGCTACATAATGCGCGTTTTCCATGCCTGCGCAAAAACCGCGTTATACATAAAAGTTTTTTCCGCATTTTTTTTGCTGCGAAGCAAACCCACCGCCAACGGAATTCCAACGGGGGATTGGGTTGCCGCGAAGTGAATTACCCGCGCCCAAAGGCACGGGCTTCCCGTCAACGGAACCCCCTACACGGGGGTGGGTTGTGTGATTCCTTTATTTACCAGAACCGCAGTATTTTGAAGCATGCTTGACGTCATTTCAATCGGCTCCGCAGCGCAGGATGTTTTCGTGCACATTCCGCAGGAATACTTTGCGGCAAAAACCTGCGTCTTTTACCCGGGCTCGAAAATCGAGATAAAGGACATGGATTACTTTTCAGGAGGGGGCGCAACAAACACAAGCGTTGCTTTCTCGCGCATGGGCCTCAAGGCAGGCATACTCTGCGCGCTCGGGGATGACAAGAGCGCCTCCGAGATTCTCGCGGAACTAAAGCGCGAAAAGGTTGATGCGCGTTTTATCCCGAGGATGAAGGGCATGAAAACCCCGTACTCGGTAATACTCACGGGCTTCTCGAGGGACAGGATAATCCTGTGCTACAGCGCAACCTCCGGAATGCTCTCGAAGGCAAAAATAGGCTGGAAGAATCTGCGCGCAAAATGGTTCCACATTTCCTCGCTGCACTCAAAGCCGGCCCTGCTCGGAAAAATCCTCGGGCACGCAAAAAAGACAGGCGCAAGGATTTCATTCAACCCGGGTTCCGAGGAACTCAAGTTAGGTGTCCAAGGGCTAAAAAGAATAGTCGGGAAGGCGGGCATCCTGTTTCTGAACAATGAGGAAGCATTGAAGCTTACGGGCTCCGCGGACGTGCACAGGAACCTCAAAAAGCTCCTTGAGCTTGCCGAAATAGTGGTTATCACCGAAGGAAAGCACGGTTCGCACGCAACAAACGGCACCTCAATATTCTCCGCAGGAATTTTTCCCGTGAAAATGATTGATGTTACCGGCGCGGGGGACGCGTTTGCCTCCGGATTCGCATCCGCAATCATCAAGGGCCGCGGAATAGAAGACGCGCTTGTTTACGGAACCGCCAACGCGAGCTCCATTGTAACTGCGCTCGGAACAAAAAACATCCTGCTCTCGGAAAAAGGAATCAAAAAATTCCTTTCAAAGCATGGCAAACTGAAAATAACAAAAGAGAAATTGTGAGTTCCGCCGCCGGGCTGTTGCATCAAGCTTCTTCGAGCCGAATGATTCTTGGCACCGAGTCAAAATCCCTGTCAAAGGAATAAATTTCCTTTATGCCCAAATCAAGCATTAATGCTACAGTAGTGCAGTCGGTAAAGCTGAGTTTCCCGTATTTTTTGAAGATTTCAAAAGCAACCGCCAGGTGTTTCTGCTCGATTTTCAGCTGCGTGATTTCAGAATCGAGGATTTCTTCCAGAATGTTTTTTGAGGCTTCTGTGCCTTTTTTTGCCCTTGCCAAAGTAAGCAGTTCGTCCAAAATATAGTCAGAATAAACAACGTTTTTTGCATTGCCATCAGTTATTGCTTCAACTATTTTTTTGGCTTTTGCGTGGTGTTTTTCGTCCGGAAAAAATGCCGCGAGCAAAGTAACCGTGTCAATGAACTGCATCAATCAAAACCCGATACAATCAAGTCATGCTCTTCAACAGCGTCAAATTTCTTCCCGACCTTAAACTTTCCAACAAGATTTTTCAAAGAGCCCTTCCTTTTAGGCCTCAGAATGATTTCCTTATCCAAATCAATCACCCGGATTTCCTGTCCGGGACGCAACCCGTGCTTGCGCCTGCTCTTCGCCTGAAGAGTGAACTGATACCCCTTGGACAACTTAACATCATACACATCCATATACAACCACCAACTATAATATGCGCCTCATTATATTTAAGCTTTTTCATTAAATTTGCCAATTCTAATGAATCGTTGCCTTTCGGCTCATTCGAACTGCTCGTAGTTCGCGCTGTTGAACCTGTACAAAAACCGCCTTATACGGGCGCCATTGCAGGAATATTTTTCGAGCACGCCCTTTTTTTCCCCGAGAAAATCACGGAACCCGCAACCCGGGCAGGGGTCAAGCAGCAAAAATTTCCCGAAAAATTCCGTGATTGCAAAAGCGTGGCTCGAGGCGCTCTCCATTTCCGCAATAACGACCTCGGCCTTTTCATCGCCAAGGGCATAGAGCAGCGAACACAAAAGAACCGCGCGGTCCTCGTCATCGCCGATTTTTTCGGAAATTATTTCCTTCGGCGAAAGCCAGAAAGAAATCCCCAAATCGGCCTTCACCAATGCTATTTCGTCGCGCACGTAATTGAACGCCTTTTCCGCGGCCCGCGCATAATGGTTTTCAAACACGTAATCCTCAGGCCCGAACAACTGGATAAGCGACTGTATGTTGAGGTCGTCCCTTGTGACAAGGGCCTTTATCTCCCCTACTGTTTTGCGTTCGTTCTCGCTTATGAGTTTCGCGTACTTCCTGAACAATAATTCGTAAAGCTTCATCGAGGCCGCGTCATTCAAGCCGGATTCGCGCTGCTCCTTTGCCAAAACAGACCTTAATTGCGAAGCCTGCCTCTTGAGTTCCGCATTCTCGAGCTTCAATGACGTGTAGCTTTCGCCTGAAAGCCTGTCCAAAAGGGATTTAAGCTCGTCAAGCTGCGCCTTGAATTCACGTTTTTTTTCACGGTCCTTCTCATGGGAAAAGGCCGATTCGAGCGCGTGGATATTCCTGAGCAAAACCTTTTCGGCAGAAGTCCTCTTGAGTTCCGTGGCCTCCGAAGCTCCAAACACCATACAAACTATACATAATTTCATTGAAAACCGCTAAAAACCTTTCCAAAACCCCGAAAACCCTTATACATAACTGTTTTTTGTGTTTCACAACCTTTAAAAATATAGCCCGCTATATATGCTGTATGTCCACACTTAGTGCAGATGTGACCACAGAAATGGAAAAATGGGTAGATGGCAAGGTAAAGTCAGGACTCTATAAAAGCAGGAGCGAGGTCATAAGGGAACTCCTTCGCGAAAAAATGAGCCAGAACAAGTATGCCAAGGCTGCCCTGTCACAGAAGGCTCTTGAAAAAATCTGGGGAAATGACGAAGACGAAATCTGGAAAACCTACTTGTGACCGCAAATGGACCAGCTTACAGTCGCCTTGGCAAGATTCCCTTTTACAAACCAGATTGACTACAAAATACGGCCCGCACTAATCATTTCGAATGAGCGTTTCAACAAAACACATGCCTTTTACTGGACGTGCCCCCTGACAACCAAGACAACCCTAAAAGAATTCGAACTTGAAATGGCTGAAAAGGATTTTTCAGGCGAACTCAAAACAAAAAGCTTTGTGAGGACGGACACAATCGCCTCAATGGAAAAAGGGCTGTTCCTCAAGGAGATTGGAAAGGTCACGCCGCAATTCTTTGAGAAAATAAAAAACGAAGTAACGAAAAACCTGTGAGACGAATTTTAGCGCAAAAAAATAAATTATATCGGAAACGATATAAGATTACTTGGCGTAATTGATTTTCAAAAGATAATTATATATATCAATTTGATATGCATATTGTTAGGTGATTTAAGTGGGTGAAACCTTAGTGAGAATGGAAGGCGCACAGGAACTCATAGTTGATAAATTGACTAAAAATGGCTTCTACAAGACCCGCAGCGAAGCGATAAGGGCCGGAATACTCGAACTTGGCAGAAAGCACAAGGTTTTTGGCAGCGCAAAAGAAATAGAGGAAGAACTAGCACTAAGGAAAATGAAGAAAATATCCGAAGAAATAAAACAGGGCAAGCGGAAAGAACTAACCGAAGCACAGGTAAAGGAAAAATATGGCTTCAAGTGATTGCCCTTGTTCGAACTCACTTACGCCGAAGGGTGGGACAGATACTTCTCAAAATTTGACAACTCACTCAAGCAAAAAATATGGAAAAAAATCCAGCAAATAAAAGTACTGACAAATCCGAGACACCTAAAGCACGGCGAACCATTCTTTGTTGAAGAGACCGGCCAATATAGGCTATGTTTCAAACAGACGGCTAAAAACACGCGGCAGATAATATTTGTCGGGAACCACAAACAATACGAGAAATGGTATAAAAGATAGAGGAACGGCAACAATATTCGCGCGCCATAATCCGATATCCTGCCCCCCCCAAAGAATATAAATCGGCACCATTATAGTGCTCCAAGGGGGGTGCATTGTTTATTCATTTGTGCCCTTCAAGGCTGCCCTATTCAAATAACGTTTTTATTCGCGTGGGGCGTCTTATTACTGACCACGATGGCGAAGCGAAATGCGCAGGTTTCAGTGGAATACGTCGTCCTCACGGCTTTCCTCCTCCTTGTTACGGGAATTTTCTTCGGTTTTGCCCTGTTCTTCTTCAACGAGAACTCTGCAACCGCGCACGCACAGGACGCGGTAATAACATTCGTGAACGAGGCCGACCGCGCGGCCTCATACGGCGATGGCAGCAAGGTCTTCTTCACTGTGTACGTGCCTTTTGACGTGCAATCGCTAAGTGCCGGGAGAAAAACCATAAGCATGGTGATTTCGAATGCGGGCGGCTCAATGGACGTAATCGGCTACACCAAGGCAAACATCACTCCCGCTGCATTCAACCCCGCGAGCGGGCGCCGCTCGTTCTCCGCGGAATTCATTGACGGAAACGTACTGGTGGAAGAACTTGCCTAAAGCACAGGTTTCCCTGGAAGTTTTGGTTGCGGTAACAATCCTGCTCTTCACATTCATACTCATGCTGGTATTCGCAAACACCCAGCAGCAGGAAGCCGAGGCATTGCGCGCGCAGCTCCTCGAGAAAAACGACTGCGTCTCGCTCCAAAGCGCGATAAGCCTCGTGAATTCCGTTCCCGAAAACTCGCGCACCCAAACAACGATTTTTTACGACGCAAACATCGGGAAAAACACGATAAGCCTTGCGGACTATTTCTGCACCTTTTCCGGGCAGGAAATCACGGCACAGCTTTTGCGCGGGGACGTGCTGGTAAAAAAAGAAGGGGGCATTGTTAGTGTCCGGAATATTTAACCAAAAAGGCCAAGCCGTTCTCCTTGATTTCGCCATGGCGCTTTTCCTTTTCATGATCATGTGGATATTCATCACCTCGGAATTCAATGTGCGCGAAGCCGAAGCCATCCGCGCAAACGATTTCGGCACAATGAGGGCGCGCGCCGATTACCTGCTCGAAGGGCTCGTGAAAACCAGGGGCATTCCGGAAAACTGGGAAACACTCACACTTGAAGACGCAAGCTCTTTTGGCCTAGCAAAAACCGACCGCGCCCTTTCAGAGGCAAAGCTCGCGGCATTCTCAAATTTTTCCTCGGACTACGAAGGGCTCAGGGAGAGGCTTCCGCTCGAGGAATACGATTTTTTCTTCGAATTCAGCGGCATTGATGATGTGAATGTGGGCCTCGAGCCACAGGGAAACGCAGACAAAGTGGTTGTGCAGAGAATAGTGACTTACAAGGGAGGTGTCGGCATTGCAAAGCTCACGCTCTACAAGTTCGCCTGATTCGTTCTTCCTGAAATGCGCCTCCGGGACTCCGGGAGTAGCGCAGAAAGGATTCGTGTTCACGCTCGACTCCATAATAGCTGTCGCGCTCGTTGCCAGCGCGCTCTTCCTTCTCGCTGCTTTCCAGGGCAATTCCCCGCCGACAACACTCCAGACCACAAGCATTGCGCAGGACGCATTTTTTTCGCTTGAGGAAACGGGCTTCATGATACAGACACTTGACTCGAACACAATGGTTCAGTCTGCCTCAACAATAAGAAGTGCGCTGCTCTCATACCTCCCCAAAGGCTTTGACGCTAACGTAATTGTTTCGAGCTACATATTCGATTCGGGGGCTTGCGCCTTGGCACAGACATTCAATGCGTGCTTCCCGGATTCGAACAAGCTCTCGGGCTCATCAGGAACCGTGGCTTCGGGCTCTTTCGCAACCGGAAGGAAATATTTTCTCAGGAAGCAGCCTCCCGGCGACTGCAACATTTCCTACGCGCAGTTCTCCGAACCAGAAAGCATAATCAACTGGCTCGTGCCGAAAAAAAATGCGGACGCGCTTTTCTCCGAGGCTTACTTCGCGGCACAGGACGCAAACGTAATATTTGACGTGAATGTGATGCCAAGCAGCTCAATAGTCTGCGACGGCAATGTCACGGTCACATTGAGCATCACTGTCCCCCAAAGCGTGAGGAAGCCGATTGACCTTGCGCTCGTGCTTGACAGGTCCGGTTCCATGAGCTGGAGCGGAAGGGTTGACACAAGCGATGCGAGAGCGGTTTTCCTTGACGGGAGCAATGCTTACCTTGCCGATGGCAGCGGCGGAATAAGGAGCATAGGCATTTCCAACCCGCTTCTCCCCTCGCTTATTGGCCGGTATGACCCCGGCACAATAATTGATGTGCATGGCGAACCCGGAAACAGCCACGTTTTCATACTCGACACCTCCGACACGGATGAACTGATTTCAATCAACCGGAGCAACCCAAGCAATCTTACAGAATCAGGCCAGGTGAACTTTGATTTGGTTGTAGGCCTTTACGTTGCGGGAGGCTATGCTTATGTTGCCGGCGAAGCCGCAAACAGGGCCGATTCAGGCCTCGTAATAATGAACGTTTCCAATCCGGGCAACATGGCTGAAGTGAGGCGCGTCGACACCACAAACCCCCGCGGAGTTTTCGTTGACGGAAATTATGCTTACCTTGCGGACGGCAGCGCCGGCCTGAGGGTAATCAACGTTACAAACAAGGCAACCGCCTCTGTTGTCGGAACATACAATACTGCCGGAACCGCAGAAAATGTTTTCGTTTCCGGAAGCTATGCGTATGTTGCGGACGGCGCCAATGGCCTGGTCATTGTGAACGTTTCCAATCCAAGCGCACCCTCATTCGTCAGTTCCTACAATACTCCAGGGTACGCGTATAATGTGGAGGTTGCCGGGAACTACGCATACGTTGCGGACAACACCGGCATCCAAATACTTGACGTTTCAAACCCAAACTCGATTTCTTTCTACAAGAGCTACGCAACGCCTTACACTTACAGGGACATCGACGTGAACAATGGCTATGCATACCTTCCTGCGGGTTCCATTGGGTTAATCACCGTAAAACTGGATGTAGGCCCGAGAATCAACGAAGCCAAAAACTCGGCGCAGAATTTTGTCGACTTCAACGGCTGGACCTTTCCGCCGGACCAAATGGCGGTTGTTTCATTCAGCGACTCCGCAACAACAAACCAGCAGCTCACATCAACAGTTTCAATCGTCAAAACAGCCATAAACTCGCTGGTTGCCAGCGGCGGCACAAACATAGGCAGCGGAATCAGCGCTGCCACAACCGAGTTGAACAGCGTTCGCCATAACCCTAACGCGCTGAAATTCCAGGTCCTTTTAAGTGACGGACAGTCGAATTCCGGTGATTCAGCAACTGCAGCGCAAACAGCCGCGGCCAGTGGCATAATAATTTTCACAATCGGATTCGGAGCCGACGCGGATGAGGCCGAACTCACGAACATAGCCAACATCACCGACGGCAATTATTACTTTGCCAGCGACGAGAATGCGCTGCAGGCCGTGTTCGCGCTCATAGCAAAAAAAGTCGGCGAACTCGCGAACGACTCCAATGTTTCAGTGCCTGTGATAAGCGGCGCCATACTGGTTGATTCAGGCGGCGGCACTTTGATTGACGGGAACCTCATTTTTGATTCCGGCTCAATAACTCCGGACACGCCATGGACCGCCACTTACCTGATAAATTTCCCATGCTCTAACGCTTTGGTCTGCAGTGCCGACGCATTCAGCTTTCCCGGGCCGGGAACAAAATTCAATTACACTGATTCCGACGGCAACTTCCACTCTGTTGATTTCAACTCCTCGGTAACGCTTTCATTCGAGAAGCGAGACCTTGCTGTTGACATTACAGGCGGCGAAGTGCTCGGAAAGAACGACGTTTCCCTGGATGTGCTGGTGCAGAACACAGGTGATTTGGATGCTGACGCAACAACGATGCGCTTTTACCTGGGAAGCGCACAGGGAGCCCCGCTCGGCAATTACGTTGTCCCGGCCCTGTGTTCCGCACAGACGCCAAGCTGCACAGCATCCTCGCAGTCTTACTTATCGGTTCCGATTCCAGCCGAAGGCGTCATTTATTCCGTGATAAACGATTCGAACACGATAAGCGAGTGCCCCATAGGCAACATTGACGCAATCAACTGTTCAGGCGGGCCCGAAACACAGGTGTTCGTGGTCCGGTACACAATATGGAGGCCATAAAAATGAACATGCAAAAAGGGGTTTTCTTCACGCTAATGGTTTTCCTGCTGCTGATGCCGCTGCTCGCGCTCCACACGGCCACAAAATTACAGGGGTCCTCGCTCTCAACAGCCATTGCGGAAGCGGACGCATTCCGCGCGGTTTCAGACAAGTACTCAAACATACGCCGAAACGCCTCCGTGCTCGGCACCAACACAGCGGAGAGCGGCATTGACATGAGGATACTCCCTTTCACGTACTCCGTTGACGCGAATTCCTTTTCGCTTTCAACCAAGCTCCCTGTGAGGCAGGCCGACGTTGATTCCTACCTTGGCATAATCAACGGCTTCAGGGTTTTTCTCGAGGACACAAACTATGTGAACGAATTCGATTCACTCAGAACCGACATAAACACCCTCACCCCAGCCGAATGGGGCGGCACCGATACGGACGTTTCTTTCGTGCTCAGGCCGCAATGCGTGAAGTACTCCATACTTGACTCGAACACCATTTCCTTTGATTCGGGGAATTATTGTGCAGACTACAATTACTCCTCAATGCGCAAACAGGGCATAACAATCTCGCTTTCAAGCACGCATGACTTCAACGCGCTTTCATGCTCCTTCAACGGAACAAGCACCTGTTTCGCGGATCCCTTCAACCCCGCAAACCCACTGCCTTACATAAATGTGGCGCTACTTGATGCGAACTGCTCCAAATGCGCGCTCCCGCAGAAAACCATCAGCGGGCACTTCGACCCCGCGCAGGCAAGCGCCATGACCCTGAGCTGCTCCGGCACAGGATGCGTTACCCCGGCACTGCAAATGGATTTCACAGGAAAAACAACCCTGGCTTTTTCCGGCCAGCGCCTTGACATAACCTATGTTACCGGCTTTCCAAATGACATAGATGAGTTCGCGTTCAGCGACATAAACTTTTCAGTAGAAAACACTTACTTCAATGCAAAGCGGTGGGGCTGATGGATTACAAGGCAACAGCCCTCATTGCCGCAACCCTCATTATTTTCTCCGCCGCATATTACTCAGTGGTTTCGGAACCAAAAAGCATGGTTCTCGCGGTTTCTGTGCAGGGCAAGGAGCATTATTCGTCGCAGCCAATTGAAGTTTCAGTGAGCGCAACCGGAACGCAACTGCGGCAGCTGACGCTCGAGCTCGGCACAGAGAAAAAAACATTCGAGTGCGGAAACAAAAACGAGTGTTCCGCCAGCGCAACCTTTTCCCCCGGCGCGGGAGTTTACCAGTTAATTGCGGCGGCAACAAACTCAACCGGCAAAAATGCCGAACAGAAGCAGAGGCTGGTTGTTTCGCAGATAAAGGAATCCTGCGTAAACGGAATACCTTTCTCGGGCTGCGCGCCCGAAAAGCCGCTCTACTGCAACAATGGAATCCTCGAAAACAACTGCGGACAATGCGGATGCAGCGGGGGCTATTACTGCTCCGCGGGAATTTGCGCTGCAGAGGCTGCGGCACTTTCGCTCAAGGAAATAATTTACCCTGAAAAAGTGCAGTCCGGAAAAAAATTTTCGGTAAAGGTTGTGGCGCAGGCGGCTTCGGATTCCGCGCA
Source organism: archaeon (assembly GCA_038046625.1). GTDB lineage: Archaea > Iainarchaeota > Iainarchaeia > Iainarchaeales > Iainarchaeaceae > Iainarchaeum. The sequence goes on from JBBSVV010000031.1 coordinate 15,970, forward strand.
GGGCGCGAAATATGTGCTTGAGCTGAAGCTCGGCAAAAACGATGTTTCCGCGGAATTCTCAATGGGGCAACTGGATGCGGGCGAAGAAACAACGATGGAGATTCCGGGAATAACACTTGAGGACGGCACCTACGACCTCAATGCGAGTGTATTCTCCCTCAACGCGGAGAAAGCGCAGGTGATTTCATTCTACAGGGAAAATGCCGTTTCCGCGCTTACAGATGCGGACCCGCCGCAGGCGCCCCAAATAACGGGCATTTTTGTTGAAGGAATGGACGCCGTAATTTCATGGAGCAACGTTGGCGAGGCGTCCACCTACAATGTTTACAAGAGCTTTGACGCAAACCCCGCATTCATTTCCTACAGGCTCGAAAAAACATTTGACGGCACATCAACTTCCGGCGTGATACAAGGCCTCGGAAAAGGCGCGCACTTTTTTGTCGTAACCGCCGTTGACGCGTTCGGCAACGAGAGCCGGTACAGCAACGTGGAAAGCGTTTCCGTGGGCGCACCATAAAATAAAGTAATATATATACAAAAAAACATGGTTTAGGAGTGAGAAGAAATGGGCATCATAAGAGACTTCATTAACAGAATAAAGCGCGTTTTTGCGCGAAGGCCGGAGCAGGTGCACATTGAAAAGCAACCCGCACAGCCAAAAGAAGAGGCAAAGCCCGGCCAAAAATCCGCGCCCCGCACAATCGGCGAGGCCGAATTGCAGAGTTACAGGCGCACTATCCGCGAGCTCAGGAAGCAGATTGAGGAGCTCAAGAAAAAAGTTTCCGCCCAGAAAGTCGGGCCGGAAAAAGCCATTGGCGGGGTTCAGGTCATTTACACGCGCATCAAGGATGAGGCCAAGAACATTGACGGGGAAATGAAGAAAGTCAAGTCCCTCATGGATTTCATGGAGCGCAGCTATCTCAAAAGGAAAATTTCCGAACAATCATTCAGGGCCAAAATGCTCGAGTACAAGGAAAAACTGCATCTCCTCGCGCTCGAGAAAAAGGAACTCGGGAACCAGAAAACAGATTTGCGCAGCACCACAAAGCAGATTCCGGGGTTTTCCTCAATAAGCCTCGACCAGATTGCCAGGACACAGGACATAGAGAAACTGCTCATGAAGCAGCAGGAAACCCTTGACAAGCTGGCGGAACGCGAACCCGTTGTTCTCGTGCAGCAGGGCCGGGATTCACAGGAGCCGGATGAGGCTGAAAGTGCTGTTCCTTTGCCAAAGAAGAAGCAGGGCAAAAAAATTGTTCCGCGAAAAACCCAAAAGAAAAAACCTATTGCAGGGAAGGCACCAACCCAGGGGAAACAGGTTTTTGTTGCGCAGCCCGCAATTGTTTCGCAGAGCCCCCGGAAGCAGGTGCAGTTCGTGAAGCAGCAATTAAGCTCCGTTCCGGATTCCAAAAAAATAACCACGTTCCTCGAGCACAAGGCAGAGGGAAAGATAGACCACCAGAAGCTTGTCGAACTCGAAGCGAAAATGGGCCAGCTGATGGAGCGCTACAGCATCCCCGAGAAGCAGATTGAGGACTCACTGAAGGACACTTCCACGCAGAACCTCGTCGAATCCATAAACAAGCTGCTCAGCATTATAGAGCTCGAGAAAAAGGCGGATTCGAAACTCAAGGAGCCGGAACGCATCGAAACCGCGATGCGCTTTACAACCCCGATGAAGCAGATTGACGAGGTAAAGGGAATAGCCACTGAAATAAAGAAGCACCGTATCGTGACGGATTTCGACAGGGTGCTCATGTACATACTGGAGAACGAAAGGGCAAGCTTCGGAAAAATTTCAAAGGAACTCAGCATTCCCGGAAAGCGCGTGGAGGAATGCTGCAAAATACTCAAGGATGAAAGCCAGATAGAAGTAATCTATCCTGTTGTGGGGGACCCGATTGCGCAAAAACTTGACTATTATGCGGGAACAAAAAAGGATAAGAAACAAAAGAGGTGAGGCTGAATGGCTGACAAACTGCTGAAGGAATACGAAATCGAGTCCGAGGGAGTAAAAATAGGCGTGAAGGTGGTCTTCCGTGAAGGCGAATTCGTGCGCAGCTACCTTCTCGACATCCCTGAATACGGTCCGGGCACAAAGGCGCTGCTCGAAAGCCTCAAGCAGAGCATAATAATGGATTCCACCATAAAGGCCGAGCGCCTTCTTGACCCTAAATTCATAGGCTCTTTGAAACAGCAGTTCCGCGACAAGGCCGAAATAATACTCAAAAAGGAATTGCCGCAGATAGACGATGAAACGAAGAACGCGCTCACAGGAATACTGCTTCATGACGTGCTCGGATTGGGGAAAATAGAGTTCCTTCTCAGTGACGGCAACCTCGAAGAAATTGTCATCAACAATTCCAAGGAACCGGTTTCGGTTTACCACAAGGAATTCGGCTGGCTCAGAACCAACATCCTCATTGAAACCGAGGAGGAAATCCAGAACTACGCGAACATAATCGCGAGGCGTGGCGGAAAGCAGATAACGATTCTCTCGCCGCTGCTGGACACTCATCTTGTCACAGGGGACAGGGCAAACGCAACCTTGTTCCCGATAAGCAGCAAAGGAAACACGATTACAATAAGGCGCTTCCGCAGGGACCCTTGGACAGTAACCGATTTCATAAAGAACAAAACCGTGAACTCCGAAGTAATGGCCCTCATCTGGATGTGCATGCAGTACGAACTCAACATTGTGCTTTCAGGCGGAACGGCATCAGGAAAAACAAGCCTCCTGAATGTCTGCCTCGTGTTCATCCAGCCCAACCAC
>JBBSVV010000032.1:0-23064 GCA_038046625.1 archaeon
CTGTTTATTTTTGAGAAAATAGTTTGTAAATTATCTTGCTCTTCTCTAGCTCTGCTGCTTTTTTTTCATCAAACTTGACCTTCTGTAAGCTATCCCAAAACGCTTTTGCGTCTTTCCCTTCCAAAACTGGTGTTGGTTCAATTGGTTTAGCCATCTCAATCACTCTCTATTTATCTGTTAATAGATTATTGCAAAGGCAGGTATAAAACCTTTTGCAGTTAAGAAAACAATTCCTCCAACAGCCAAGTGTTATGTATACATCATTGTTGGTTGTTTTAGCCCTTTGTAGTTAGTTGAAGCATCTCCTGCTCCAATTTCCTAATCCTTGTCTGCATCTCATCCATCCTCTCGCTCGGCCTCGCATAATTTTTTGCCGGGCTATTCGAATTGAACCCCTTGTTTGTGAGGTCACACATCACATTGTGTTTGCGAAAATCCAGAATCAGCTCAATGTTCCGTTTGGAAATTCCGCACTTGCCTAGTTTGGCAATCTCTTGCTCAAGCTTTCCATCGAGGTCGTATAATCCGTTTCTCATGTTTCTCTTCTCCTCAACCGAACAACTTTTAAAGGAGAAAGAGTCGAACTTGACGGTCTAAGCTGGGGGAGGGAGTTGAACCCCCTTAGCCCGCTCTGCAGGCGGGTACATAACCGTTCTGACACCCCAGCAACCTTTTTCTTTTCGTTGGCACGAAAAGAAAAAGCTTGGCCAAAAAGAAAAGTGCAAATTGCGCAGTTCTTTTACAGAAAATTGCTTATTCGGGGTTAAAAACCTAACTTATTGCGGAATAGCAATTTAACGCTTATGCCGCCAAATTATGGTATGAAGGCCATTTTGTTCGACTTTGACGGCGTCATTGTGGATACGATGCATTTGCACCACGAGGCAACCGCAAAGGTTTTTTCCGGGGTGGGCAAAACTCTTTCCGAAAAGGAGCTGCGTGAGATTGATGTGATGCGCGCCAGCGATGCATTCAAAATAAGCTTTTCAGGAATGAGCGAGGAGGAAAGGGCGGCATTGGTTGCGAAGTATTATGCCTTCCTCAAGGAGCAAAGCAGCGGCATAAAGCCTTTTCCGGGCTTTTTGGAGTTTTTGTTCAAGGTGAAGGGGAAGTATCCTTTGGCTGTTGTATCCAGTTCGAGGAAAGAGTTTATTGAGTATGTGCTCAACGGAATAGGGGAAAGGGGTTCTTTTCAGGTTGTTCTCGGCGCCGACGAGGTTTCAAAAGGAAAGCCGCATCCGGAGGGCTACATCAAGGCGGCGCGCCTGCTCAGAGTGCCGATAAAAGAATGCCTCGTTGTTGAGGACGCAATCCTCGGCATCAAGGCTGCGAAGGACGCGGGCGCAAAATGCGTTGCGGTTACAACAACTTACGACAGGAATTTTTTGCTTGACGCGGATTTGATTGTGGATTCGCTTGCGGAATTAAGCATTGCGGGGCTGGAGGCTTTGTTCAACAACCCAAAAAGAACCCCTCGCCATTCAAGAGGTGTTTAGCTCGTGGTTCTTTTTCCGTTGACGGGTATCAAGTTGCGGTGCTGTATGAATCTGGAGGTGCTCATATGATTGAGGCGGTTGTTTTCGATTTTGACGGCGTGATTGCGAACACCCCTGAATATTACTTCAGGCACATGCGCGCGTACCTGAAAAGGATTCATGCAGGCATTACGGATGAGGAGGTTTCCGAGCTTGTGGGGAAATCATTCAGCGAGAAGCTCGCTTACATAAACGAGAAATATTCCCTCGCAATAGATCTTGCGGAGTTTGTGGAATCAGTTTCCGTGCCTGCGCGCGAGGAAATGCGCCTGAAGATGGAGCCGGACGGCGGAATGAAAAGGCTCCTTCGCGAAATAGAGTCCGCAAAGCTGCCGTGCGCCATTGCAACAACCAATGTGAGGAACAACGTGGATTTCGTGCTTGAAAAGTTCGGGCTCAAGAATTTTTTCAGTGTTATTGTGACTGTAGAAGATGTGGGCAAGTACAAGCCCTCTCCTGATGTTTACATCCGTGCCGTGAAGCTTCTCGGAAAAAACGCAGAAAACTGCGTTGCGGTTGAGGACACGATGATTGGGGTTTCTGCCGCAAAGCGCGCCGGATTAAAGGCAATTGCTTTGCCCGGCGTTTTCACTTCAATGCACGATTTTTCTGAAGCGGACTTAGTTGTTAAAAGCTTTAAGGAACTCAATCTCAGGCGAATGGAGGCCCTTTTCGCATGAAGATAGCGGTTTTTTCGGACACCCACCTTGGTTTTGACGAGAAGGGCGAGCGCTATTCCGAATCGTTCGAGAATCTAGGGCAGGCAATCAAAATTGCTTTGCAGGGGGAAGCGGATTTTTGCGTTTTGTGCGGCGACATTTTCGACGCTCCCGTGCCTTCACATAATGTCCTTTACCGCGCCATTGAATCCTTTTCGCTCGCGAAAAGCGGCTCTTCCGCTGCCTCTTTTGTGCTGGAAAAGAACAGTGAAAAAAAAGCCCTGCAGATTTCCGGTTTGCCTTTGATTACTATCCACGGGAACCATGAATTCAGGGGAAAGGAAACAAAAACAGCCTTGGACGTGCTTAACCTCTCGGGCCTCATTGTTTATCTCCACGCGGGCAAAATAATTGCTGAGAAGGGCAATGAGCGGGTTTGTGTTTTCGGTTTGGGCGCCGTGCCGGAGAAAAGGGCGCTTGATGTTCTCCATCACTGGAATCCGGTTCCGGAAAAGGGCGCGTGCAATTTGCTTCTTTTGCACCAGACCTTCAAGGAGTTCATTGTTATCGATGATGAAATGGTCGCAACCCTTTCCCTTGATGATTTGCCGAGCGGATTCGACCTCATTGTGAACGGCCATTTGCACTGGGCTAACGAGCAGAAGCTCCGGGAAACCACTTTTTTGCTTGCGGGTTCCACAATAGCCACTTCAATAAAGAAGCTTGAGTGCGAGAAGCCTAAGGGCGTTTTCTTTTTTGATTCCGCTTCAAAGGAACTTTCCTTCACGCCTTTTCCTAGGCAGAGAAAAATGTTTTACCACAGGGTTCTGCTGGATTCGGCTTCGCAGGAGAATGTTTTGGGGGACTGCAGGAGCGCAATTGAATCTGACCTGAGGGAAAAGCAGGAAATGAAGCCGCTGATAAGGATTAATTTGAAGGGGACCTTGAAGAAGGGCCTTTCTTCCGCGGATATCGACCTCAAGGAAATAACGGAGGCATATTCCGGAAGGGCGTTCCTTTCGGTTTCCAAGAATTTTTTGGCGGATTCATTCAGGAAAAAAATTTCAGAGCTGCGCGAGCTCCAGAAGTCGAGGCTTTCCATTGCGGCAATGGGTTTTGACATTCTGGAGAAAAACCTCAAGGAAACGGATTTCGGGGGCGCCTTTGACCTGAAGGAGATTTTTGATCTGCTTGCGGAAGATGAGCTTGAGAAGGCGCTTGAAAAGGTTTCACACAGCTAAGTTTTCCTGAGGAATTCGGCGTATGAAGCCATTTCCTTCATTGAGCGCGCCGCAATGCTCGGGTAAGTAAAGGTTGTGAATCCGGCTCTCTCTATTTTTCCCATGTATTTTTCAGTGTAGTCGCTGCCGATTGAAATCACTATTATCGGCTTTGCGAGCTTTTTCCTCGCGCCCTTGAGTATGCTCAGCTTCTGTGCCTCGATTGCCGGAAGGTTAAACAGGACAAGCACCATTATGATGTCCGCATTTTTGTCGCTTATGGTTGCCTTGAGTGCCTCCTTGAATCGCGCGACATCCGCATCGCCAATGAGGTCCATGGGGTTTGATATTGTGGCCATGGGCATTTTGTGCCTGAGCTCTGAAACCGTTTTTTGCGATAGTTTCGCGAGCCTCAATCCGTTTGCAATCACCTGGTCCGCTGTCACGATTCCAAAGCCGCCTCCGTTGGTTATTATCTGCACGCGATTCCCCTTTGGCAGCGGCTCTTTTTCAAGCAGTTTTGCGACGTTGAAAAGCTCGATGAGGTCGTTCACCTGTATTATTCCCGCCTGCTTGAACACGGCATCATAAACTTTCGAAGAGCCTGCAAGAGAACCGGTGTGCGAGGCCGTTGCCTTGCTTGTTTCCTCGCTGCGCCCGCCCTTAAGCACTATTATGGGCTTTTGCCTGGAGACCTTTTTTGCGGTTTCGTAGAATTTCCTGCCGTCGCGCGCACCCTCGAGGTACATTGTAATGACTTTGGTTTTTTTGTCGCGCCCGAAATATTCCAATAAATCGGCTTCATCAACGTCCATTGCGTTTCCGTATGAGGCGAACTTGCTTATCCCGAAGTCCTGTGTTGCGACCCAGTCAAGTATCATTGAGCCAAGCGCCCCGGACTGCGAGATGAATGAAAGGTTCCCTTTTTTTGGCTTCCGCATCCTTTCGCTTGAAAAGAATGTCGTGTCAAGGCCCGAGTGGTTGTTCATTACGCCCACGCAGTTTGGCCCCATTACCCTTGTGTGCGGGTGCTTCTTTATGAGTTCAGAAATCTGTGCGGTGAGCTTTTTTTCCCCGACTTCGGAGAAGCCCGCGCTCACTATTATTGCGGCGCCGCATTTTTTTTCCATGCACTCCTCAAGCGCGCTTGGAACGAATTGTGACGGCACCGCTATCACCGCAAGGTCAATCGGAAAAGGAATGTCCTTTACGGAGGCGTAGGTTTTTTTCCCCTGTATTTTCGCGTGCTTCGGGTTGACGGGGAAAGCTTTTGTACCGTAGATTTTTGCCACGTTTCCGAATATTGCCGAGCCGACGCTTCCCTTCTGCCCCGAAGCGCCTATCACCGCGACGCTTTTCGGCGAGAAAAACGCGTCAATGCTTTTCCAGTCCTTCATGGAATAAGGATTGTTTTCTGTTCTTAAAAATGTTTCTAGAAATTGCCTATGCATACCTTGCCCACGCAGTGCTGGTGCGGGGGGCATTCCTTTTCCTGGTATTTGGGGTCGTTCTGGGGGCAGCATTGGGCCTCGCAGGCCGGCTTCACGCATTTTCCGTTCACGCAATCCAGCGTGCCAGAACATGCCTTGTCCTGTGTTCCGGTTATTCCGGCACAGCACTGGCTTTTGCATGCGTTGAGTTCGCATTTTCCGTTCACGCACTGCATGTTGTTTGCGCATGTTTTTTCCCCGTAGGCGGAGTTTGCGGCACAGCACTCGCTTTCGCAGGCCGGCTTGACGCATTCGAACCTCTCGCATGCCAATCCGGAGGGGCATTCCTTTCTTTCAAAGCCCTCGGTTATGCAGCACTCCGCGTCGCACTGCCTCGCAACGCACGCATTGTTCACGCACTCAAGCCTTCCGTCACAGGCTTTTTGCATGAATGTTCCGTCGGTGCAGCATTCAAAATCGCTTGGGCAGGCGCATTGGCTTAGTGAGCCTGCTTTTGTTCCGTCGGGGCATTTCACGAGCACTTCCCTTGGTTCAACTGGCAGGAGCAGTGCTGCGCCAATGCCGAGCAATAGAAGTACGGTGAACACTATTGCCGCGAGGTTGCTTGTCATGCGCAGGTTCATGCCTTTCACTTTTACCGGCCGTAAATTATATCAAAAGACATTAATTTTTGAAACTTTTTTAGTGTCTTTCGATATTATTTGTGGATTCGGCTTGATAAGCATTGCCTCAACAGTTTCGTCCGAGAGTGCGCCTACCCTGACGGGCACAGGTCGGAAGGGCGCCAAGATTGTTGGGTGCGAGTGCCATCTTCGTTGGACTCGATGGCAAGAACTGCACTGCCGGAGGCGTGCGCCCCCACCCCCAACGCGGGCTTGCGTTGCTCGCTTACGGCAGGAAGTCCTCTTCCTTTATTTTTTTGGGAACGTAAGTTTCCGTGATGAACCTTATTCCTTTTTTTGAGAGTGCTTCGAGCTCCAGCTTGTATGCCTTTTCCCGCATGTTGTTGAATTCCTGTTTCCATTCCTTTTTCTGGAACCACTCGTAGCCCTCCATTTCCTTGAGGCGCTTCACGTCCAATTGGTTCAATTTGATTGTGACTTCCTTGGGTATCTTGAATTTTTCAACATCCATTGTTGTGAGGCCGATGAATTGCGCCGAAGGCGTCGCAAGCTTTTCCTCGGAGTATGACAGGCTTATCGAGCCCTGCTTTATTACGGAGTAAATGTACATTCCCCAGGGGTCCGCATCAGTGAGCACGTATATGGGCAACTTGAATTCCTTTACCAGGCGCTGTGCCATCCTTCTTTCTCCGCGTCCGGGCTGTCCCCTTCCTGTGAGTATTATGCATTTTTGTTTTTTCCAGAACTGGTCCTCGTTGAAGCGCCTCCAAACCGCGTCCTTCTCTATGAAGAGGATGTATTCGGCGTTGACTTTCTTGAATTCAATCCTGTCGGGTTCAACATTGCTCGGAACGCTCCACCCTCCGGAACCCATTTTTGTGAGATCTATGTTTACCCCGCCGTCCCTCAATTGCACGTCGCCCGCGATTATTCCCTTTGCGGAGGCCGCGAGATGCAGTTCTTCCCTGAGCAAATCCAGTGAGGCCTCGATGTCCTCAATGCATGGGTCGGATTCCGACTGTTCCTCGAAAGTGTTTTCGTTCGTGCCCTCGATTGTGTGCTTGAGCGCGTAGTAAAGGTCACGGATGCTCACGGTGGCCTGCTGTTCAATCACATTTCTTATTTCCGACGCAACCAAAAGTGTCTGCATGAATTTCTTGGAGTGCGCGACGTTCAGGAACTGCCTTTCGGACACCTTGTCCCCGAGCTTTATTGTGCCGCTTTTTTTGTCAAAGAAAACGTTGTTCAGTGTCCTCACGGGCACCTCATAAGTCGGATTCTGGCTTTTGTCTATCTGCCTGTAGATTGCCTCGCCGATGCTTTCAAGCTTTTTTTGCACTTCCTTGTCCCTTCCAGCCATTTTCACTCACTCTCCTCTTCTTCAATGGGCTCTTTCTTTCCCCCGTCCTTTCCCTTTGCGGTTTCTTTTTTTTCCTTTTCCATTTTTTTCTCGTAAGCCTTCTCTATTTCCTCTTCGCTTGCCTCGCCCTTTGCATCCGCCTCTTTTTCCTTCTGCTCCTCGAGCTTTAGGTGTTTCAAAACGAGCGCGTGCAGCTTGTCCTCGACCTGCTTTTTTGGCTTCTGCGCGAGTTCCGAAACCGCATACGCGACTTCTGATGCGTATTTGTAGAACATTTTCCTCTTAGCTTCCTTTTCCGCCTGCCTCTTCTGGCGCCCGATGAAAGTGTAAATTTTTCTTCCAGTGTCCATCAAAGCGAGGCGGAGTTCCTCCATTATTTCGTCCTCATCGCTGATTGCCTGCTTTCCTGCCGAAGTGTAGGGAATGTGCACTGAAATCAGGTTCACGAAAACCGTCAATGGCGCGCTCTCCAGGTCCTTTATTCCGTACCTTTTCCAGTCAATGGACTGAACGGCCTTTGTTATTGCGCATGCCCCGGTATCAAAAAGCAATGGTGTTCTGTTTGCGAACCTCATTATTTCCACTTTTCTTTCCTGCCGGCCTTCCTCATTTACAATGCCGGTTTTCCCGGCGTTGCCTCCGAATGCTATGCCGACCTCGACCTGGAATGGGAAGCCGCCCTTGTAAACGCTCGGTTTTCTTGTTACGACAGAAAGGAATTCCGGAACCACGATGCTTGAGAGGCTCTTCTTTATTCTTTCCTCGCCGATTGACCTCAGGCCGTCTGTCCTCGGCGCAATGAAGCTGATTTTTTTGAATTGGCCGATTATTTCCTCGGATTCCTCCCAAGTGAGTTGCCTAGGGTCCTTCCTCAGGTCAAATGAAACGTTTTTCGTGATTTCCTCAACGGCCTTGTCCCCGAGCCTGTCGAGTTCGCTTTTCAAAAAGCTTGAAACCTGCCTCGCCTTGGTGTATTTTGCGAGCGTGCTGAGTTCATCCACCGTAATGCCTTTCGGGTGCGGCTTTATTTCCAGTGGCTTTGCGGGAATTTCTTTTAAGGTTCTTTTGAAAACTATTTTGTTTCCGCTCGGCTCTATAAGTGTAATCTGTGCGTGCGGGTTTGCAATCGCGGTCCTCCTCAAATATTCAAGCGGCGCCTGTTCCGAGTTAACGTACTTCACGTCCTTGAACTTGGCCCTGATTACAGTTCCCTTGAACTCCTTTTTGAGTTCCGTGAGGTTGGAGATTTTTGCCTCGTTCTTTTTCGGGTCGATTGTTATTTCCAGGCTGATTGGCGCGTGCTTTCCCGTTCCGGTAATGACCTGCGTGGCTTTTCCCGTTGTGATTTGTGAAAGCATTGTGCATCCCGCGGCGCCGATTCCCTGCTGTCCGCGCATCTGCATCATCCTGTGGAATTTTGTTCCCGCAAGCAGCTGCCCGAGGGCTTTTCCGACTGTTTCCTTTGTGAGGCCGGGGCCGTTGTCCTTTGCCGTAATCTCGTAATACTCGTTGCCCAGTTCCTTTACCTGGACCTCAATGTCGGGCAGTATTTTTGCCTCTTCGCACGCATCCAGCGAATTGGTGACGTACTCGTGCACAATTGTTGTCAGGGTCTTGATTTTTCCCGTTAACCCCAGCATCTGCATGTTTTTTTTGAAGAATTCTGCGACGGAATGTTCCTTGAATTCTGTTGCTATTTCTTCCGCGCTTGTTCCTTTGAGCTGTGCGCTTTCCGCTTCCGTTTCTTCATGTTCTTCATTTTCTTTCGCCATAAACAAAACCTCACAATTCAAATCTTCCGCCGGAACCGCGTCTCTTCAGCACGTCATAAACGTGCGTGTGGGAGGCGCCCTTCAAAAGCATTTCAACCGCCCTCAGGGCCTTTGAAATTTCTTCCTCCGTGCCGATTATTGAAATTGTTTTCCCGTAAACCGAAATCAGTGCTCCCGTGTCCTGCTCAATTTCATTCCTTGCTTTTCCCCTTGTCCCTATTACGCGGCCTTTTTTTGCCTTCATTGTGCCCTCGCTTTTTCCGAAGAATTCCCGCAAATCAATTATTTGGAGCATCACGTCATCCTGGGAAAGCCTTGATGCGTGCTGCGGCGAGAATCCCCGCGCGATTGCCTTGACAATGCTCATTGCCTTCAGGTACTTCAATGGGTTTCCTTTCTGGATTACTTCAACTTCCCCCTCACGGCTGTCAACGACCAGTTTGGTTTCCGTGAGCCTCTCTATTTTGCGTTTTGTCGCGCCTTTTTTTCCAATCAGGGCGCCAACCCTGTCGTGCGGCATCAGGAGAAATTCCGAAGAATCCATTCAAACTTAATATACTATATATATTATATATTTTTATATTCGTCCCCGTTTTTTCTCCAGTTCTTCCTTCCTTGCCTTAACAGCCGCGTACATGCCCTCAAAGCCCGTTTCCAGCCCGTTTTTCGAGAAATAAGAGGCCATGTTGGTTACATCCCTTTCGAAGAATTCCCTCGCCTTTGGGTGCGTAACGAGAACGGCCTGTGCCATGTCAATGAAAACCAGTTCCTTGTTCCGCACCAGAATGTTGTATTCCGACAAATCCGCGTGAATGAGATTCTCGAGGTAAAGCCGCGCAATGAAATCAATTGTCTGCCCGTAATAATTTTTGAGCTCTTTTTGCGTCGGTTTTGTTTCCCTGAGCTTCGGCGCAGCCTCGTTATTCTCGCCTATGAATTCCATTACGAGCACGTTTTCCATTGAGCCGAGCGGCAGCGGCGCGCTTAAATGCGCATTCGCGGCAACGGAGAGGTTCTTGAATTCTTTTTTCGCCCATGCAAAAACGAGCTGCCTCCTTTCCTTTTTCAGGTTCTTGAAGCGTTCATCGCCCTCAATGTACTCGTTCATGCGCTTGAAGTCTGTTGTGAGTGTTTTGTAGATTTTCACTGCGCGCCTGTTGTTGCCCTTGTCCAGCGCAACAAAAACGTGCGCCTCTTTTCCAGTGCTTATGATGTGCTCTACAAAATTGAAAAGTTCCTTTGTCGAGAGTGTGTGCAGCGCCTTGAGCGTGCGCTTGTCGAAAACCTTTTCGAATATTTTCCTGTCGGACTCGTTTTTGAATGTCCTCTCGATTTTCTCGAACTCGAAGCCGTCTTCGGAAAATTCTTCTTGCATAAGAATTATGGCAAACCGCGAAAGTTTTTTTGGCTTTTTCCGGCGGTTTGCCAGATAGCAGACCATAAATTTCGCCGAATTATTTTATTGGCCTGCCATAGCCTTTGCCCAAACGCGGGAAAAAATTTTTTTCAGATGTTGAGCTTGTCCAAAAACCCTTTTCTCTTGAGGTGCTCCATCTGGAAGCCCAAATATCTCCACACTATGTCGGCTTTTGACGGCTGAAAATCCCATATCCTGACTATGACCAGGTCATTGTCGCGTATCCACGCGCGTTTCCTCATTTTTCCCGTGATGCGGCAGCTCCTTTCTAATCCGTCTTCGCACTGCACCTTTATCTGGCTCGCGCCCTGTCTTTGCGTCACAACGCCGAACATTTCGAATTCGTTTCGGTGAGGCAGCCTCACCTTTGACATCTGTTCCTGCTGCAGTGCGGCCTTTTCTTCGTCGTCTTTTCTGCCCAATTTCTCAGACCTTCAGTATTATTGCGTGCAGAACCCCTGCAATCTTAATAATGTCGCGTTCACTTAAAAAACCTTGTTTAAGCGCGACTCCTACTGCCTTGCTTCCGAAGAGGTTTATGTTGTTGGCCTGCTTCAAAAGTTTCGCAAGTTTTTTTTCGCTTGTGAGTTTTCCCTTGTAGAATGATTCTTTTATTGTGACGTCGTAGTTTCCTTCCTTAAGGTTTTTGCCAAGAAGTTCTTTGTCGCAGCACGCGACAACAAAATTGCCCTGCGTGCTGTATGTGTCGCAATACAACAACCCTTTCGCCGGTTCGCCCTGTCGGGTGCAAGGGGAGCGAGTACTATCTTCGCTTTTGGGCTCGATAGTAAGATCTGCACTGCCGGAGGTGTGCGCCCACCCCGCCGCGGGCTTGCGGCGTGCGACTATCATCTTCGCTCTTCGGGCTATCGCTGATAAGTGTTTTGAGTAGCCTATTTTGCCCAGCCCCTATATTTTCCTGATTGCGCTGATTGCGCCGCACGCCGTGCATTTCAATACCTTGACTCCGTTCCTTTCAATGATTTGCGTGTCCGGCTTGTGGCACTCGTGGCACAGCACGTATTCCTTCAGATAATTTTCGAAGAGCTTGCTGATTTGGAGCTGGGGGAATTTTCCGTTCAAAGTGAGTTTTCCCTCGTCCATAATCATTGCGGTCGCGATTTCCTTGGTCAGGAATTTGTAGAAATGCTTGTCTTCTCTCTGCACAGTTTTCACAGCCTGCGAAAAGTTCCTGATTATTGTCTTGGTTCCCTGTATCTGAACCTCGAGCACAGGCAGTTCAAACCTTTCCTTTGAAACTGTTTTCTCGGGCAACGAGGAATAAAGGCGCTGGAGCATGTTATCGTAATCCATACTAAACCTTGCGCTGTTAAAGGCTTTTAAAGGTTCTTTCCCATTTTTGTGCCGCAGGATAATGATTAAATACTCCGCATTTTAATATTCTGTCATGCCGCAAAAACGCTCCGAAATCCATCACGGTCTCCCGAAATTCACTTTGTTCGGCAGGCTTTTCGAGCCGGCAAAGAAGAGGCCGGAAGTTTACCTTATCGAGGGGACAAGGAAATTCCTGAAAGACAAGAACCCGCAGACCGCAAAGGCTTTCCTGGAGAGGCTGGCTCTCCTTGAAAAGCAAAAGGCTATCAAGCTCAGCGATGGTGAGCGCCACATCGTGAGTGACCTGAAGCTCAGGTGTGACCAGATGCTCCCGCGCTCAAAGGGCAAATGAAACCCCCTTGTTGTGCCAACCAGCCTGCAATGCATCCGCTTCCTTGCTGTTTTATTAACCAGTTATTCCCTTTTTTATGTCGGTTTTCTGATGGCCCGAGATTTGCGCCACTACAAGGATTACATGGATCAGCAGCCCGTGAACTGGGGGTTCCTGCGCATTGTCCTTGCTATAATAATTTTTTTTGTTATTGCGTACTTCATTTCGCAGAACTCGTCAATCATTGCTTATCTCGCAAGTGGTTACGGCCTTTTTGGTTTGTTTGTGGCCGCAATCATTGCGAACGCAACGGTTTTTTTCCCTCTCCTGATTGAGCCAATAGTTTTTCTCATAGCCTCTTCCCAACAAAGCCTTGTCTACGCGCTTCTTGTGGGCATTGTGATGGGCGCAGGAGCCGCAATAGGCGAAATGACGTCCTATCTTCTCGGTTTGCTGGGAATCGAAGCCATAAAGAAAAAGGGTATTTTCGAGCTCGAAAAAATCGCGTTCATCCGCGAAAAAATCGAGGACAAGGGCATGGTTTTCATTTACCTTGTTTCGATTATTCCCTTCCCGTTCGACATCATTGGCATAACCGCGGGCCTCATAAAATACGATTTCAGGAAATTTTTTGTTGCCGCGCTTCTGGGCAAATCTACTAGGTATTTGATAATTGCGCTCGCGGGTTTTTACGGCATCGGGATAATAAAATCAATTTTCAACATATAGCAGGCCAATAAAATAATTCGGTGAAGTCTCATGGTCTGCTATCCAGCAGACCCCCATAAATGCCGAAAAACTTTCATGGTCTGCTATAGCCTGAAAAAATAATTCCGTGTTTCAATAGCCTGCTATTTTCGTTATTCCCCACACAATGAGCATCAGAATGACCTGGAACGGCAGTGCGGGGAGCGCCCTTCCAGATTTTTTGGAGGCAAAGTCTATGGTGAAAATCAGGCCGATAAGGGAAACAAAGAGCACCAATGCGGGTGAAACGAAAAAGTAAGGGTATGCAAGCGCGGTTTTCGCCTCGCCGAGAACGCTTACAGCGAACGCGAGCGGAATAATCATGTCGCCGGTTCCAAGTTCAAACTGGTGCCCTTTTGTGGGCATAGCGTAAGTGAATGAAAGGTTCTTTTTGGTGATTCCTTTTGCCAGGGTAACCATGTGCTTTGTCTTGAACACCGCGATGAAGTCGTATGCGGAAAGCAGCACCACGAAAACGAGCACGGGCATTACTCCGAGGCTCGCACCTATGAGAGATCCGGCTCCTGCCGCGGCGATGATGCTTGTGATGTTTCTCAGGATAAGGTTTTTGGAGAAAATTATTCTGAGCGCAACAAGGATCAGCGCGGTTCCGAATATTATTTCATCAGTTGAAATGAACGGCATCAGCACTATTATTGCGGTTCCGAATATCGCCATTATTTCAACACCTTTTATGAGAATTGAGAACAGCCAGTCCGGCGCGAATTTTATGAGCACGAGCAAAAATGCGGTGAAAATAATTATCCACACGAACAGGCCAATGCTGTTGGCGACATCATTCGGGTCATCATTCAAGAGTGTAGTGTGTATGCCCTGATTTATGAGGAAATCCCCCACAAGAAGGCCAAGCACCTGCGTGAGCAGGAACAAAAGAACGAGCTGTGCAATGAGGCGCATGTTCATGGAAACAATTTACGGTTTGCGCTTATTTAATCCTATTCGAACAGTCTTCTCCCGATGCGGAGAACAGTGGCTCCTTCCTCTATCGCGATTTTGTAGTCGTTGCTCATTCCCATTGAGAGGTGGTGCAGGTTCAGGTGCTCCTTGATGTCGAAAAGGGTTTTGAAGCAGTTCCTTATTGTTTCCTCGTTTTCCGTGAGCGGCGCCATTGTCATGAGGCCCATGAATTTCACGTTCCCGTAAGGCAGGTTCTTCATCGTAGTTAAAAGTGATTCAACCTCGTGAGGCGGCATCCCGAATTTCTGTTTTTCCCCGGAAGTGTTCACCTGCAGGAAGATGTTCTGCACCTTATCCATGTCCAAAGCTGCGTAATGTATTTTCCTGAGCAAATTCAGCGAGTCAACGCTTTGTATGTAGTCCGCCATTTCAACGACCGGTTTCACTTTGTTGCTCTGCAGGTGCCCGATGAAGTGTATTTCCGTTTTGAGTTCCTTGAGGTCTGGGTATTTTTCCTCGAGTTCCTGCGCCTTGCTCTCGCCGATGTCTTCAATGCCGAGAGAAACGATTTCCCTTATTTTCGTCACGGGCTCGTTTTTAGTGACCGCCACGAGAGTTATTTCTTTCGGGTTGCGCCTCACGCGTGCACAGGTTTGGGCTATTTCTTTTTTCACTGATTCGTAGTTGGACTTGATGCTCATGCACAAATTAGGTTTGGGAAAAGTTTTAATTACCGCTTTTTGTGTTAAACGCAATTACAGTTTCCTTATTCCGTCGCACATGGGGAATGCCACACATCCCCAGAATTTGCCGTATTTTCCTTCGCGGATTTTCATTTCTATTCCGCAGTTGGGGCACTTCGGCGCCGAGAACTTTGTTTTGAGGTGCTGTGAGCAGACCGGAATTCCCTTGGAATTGATTTTGGTTGCGGTGTTCCCGCACTGCGCGCATTTCATTCGAGACCGTACTTCAGGAATTCCGAAACGTATTTATTTTGAATCCTGTGGTTTGTAAAACCCGTTCTTTGGGGAGTAAATGTCACCGGCCTTATGCAATTTTTCAAGCAAATCGCGGGCCTTGTCCTTTTCTATTCCGAGCGTTTTTGCCTCGCCGATTATTTCCTCGATGGAAATCATGTCGACTTCCTTTGCCTTCTCCCTGATTAATCCCAAAATTTTCTTGAGGTTTGAGAGCGTTGTGTGCGTTTGGCCGGAAGTAATGATGTCGATGTCGATTTTTCCGGTTTCGGGGTCGGTGACAAGGTCCTGCAGCGATGTTTTTACCAGCCTTATCGCCCTTTCAACGTCGTTCCTTTCAACCGCGTCGCTGAGCCTTACGCGCGCGCTCGCTTCGGACAATCTTATTATTCCCTCCAATTGTCGATGCGTTGCCGCATATGCGCCCTCCTTTCTTCCCTGGTCGCGCAATGCAATGTAAAAATCTGATATTTCCTTCATTGACTCGTCCGTCATTATGGGGAATATTTTTTGGCGCGCGTATGAAATGAATTTTTTGAGGAGCTCTCCGCTGATTTTCGGCGTGATTAATTCTTCGAGCTTTTCGAGCTCCACGCTTTTTTTTCCGCCGCCTTTCTTGAGCCTCTGCAGGTTCATTTCCCCGGCCCTGTGGCTCTTGATTATGTGGTCCGCAATCTCCTGGTCTTTTGTCCTGTCAAGGACATCCCGGATCATGAAGAACAGGTCGAACCTGCTTATGAGTGTTGCCGGCAAATTGATTTGTTCTATGAATGGCTGGTAAGGGTCGAACCTTGAGTATTTGGGATTTGCGGCCGCAAGTACTGTTGTGTCGGCCTTGAATTTCGCTATGATTCCTGCTTTTGCCACGGAAACGGTATTGTGTAGCACGACACCTGCTGATATGAAGGTATGTGTCGGCTCTATTGTGACGTCATAAACCCATTTTGAGTCCTTGTTCTCTATTTTTTTGATTTCGGTAATTTCAAGGAACTTGATCGGAGAGTCTATAAGTCCAGCTATAGATTGTACTTTTTTTCCAAGGGCAAAGATTTTTTCCCTGGCCATTTTTTCGGCTGTTTCAAGCAGTTCGCCGTGTTTGGATGAGCGGTTCCTTTCAATGTAAGTTATGGCGCTTGGCGAAAGCCCCATTCTTTGTGAAATGTCGTTCAGGCTGATATGAGATGCTTTCCTTATTTCTCGCGGGTCTTCGGAACCAAGTGCTTTTTCCGCAGAATCGAGTTTGTTTTGGGCTTTTGATAAGTATTTTAGCACCGTGTTTGCTTCCGCATTATGGTTTTTCTTTGCATGGCTGAAAAAATACCCGCCGCTTATCCCTATTTCCTTGAGTATTCCATTGATTTGCCTCACTATTTGTGGCGGAAGCAGCCTTCTGGAGCTTTCCCTGTTCCCGCTCCTCAGGATAAATTTCCCTATTTTTTCTTTTCTCCTGTCTGTGGGCGATACAACTATTTGCCTGAATTTTTCCATGTTTTGGGTTCCTGAAACAACAACTTTGTGATAGGGGCCTCTTTGCTCCGTTGCAATGTACGAAAATACGCCAATCTGCAGCAGCATGTCCTGGTAATCGCAGGCGAGCCCGTAGGAAGCGGTAGCGTAACCGATTCTTTCGCTGTCCACAAAACCGTCTCCGCTGAATGCCGCTTGGAGGAAATTTTTGATTGTTTCCAGCTCAGCCTGCTTGATCTTGTTTGGCGCCCTTTTCTGCCTCGCCTTTGCAAGTATTTCCGTAAAGTTTTTCTCAAAAAACCTGTAGAGGGGCTTTGAAGCCATTCTTATTGTTGTGAGGTCTTTGGTGGCTTTTTCCCTTCTCTCCGCCTTTGCTATGCTGGTGTTGAGCCTGCCATGGAAACTGCTAGTGAAAGCGCTTTCCATGTCGCGCAGTATTTCCGGGTCCGTGTTGCTCACGCCTATTTCGGCATACCTGTTTTCATGGCTTATGTATGAGTGCCCCTCGCTCGCCACGTAACCCAACAGCCTGCCCACGCTCGGATTCATTGAAGCCGGCAGTTCGAGTTGTTTCCTCGTCATTTCCACATTCGAATCTAATTGCACGGGCGCCTTTTTTGTTTCATAAATGCCCACTCCGGGTGCAACCACTCCGGGTTCGGCTTTTTCCGCGGCCACTTCCTCAAAGCCGTGTTCGCCAAAAATGTAAAGTGGGTGCTCGGGCGTGACAGTTATTTTTCTTCCGTTCGAATATGTCACTTCAATGAAGTGGCTTGGCGCAATGTGCCTGCTCACCCTGTCGGCCTTCACCGAAAACATTTCCTTGAAGTCCGTGCTCAGCACCTCAATATTTTCAACCGGCAGTATCTGGCAATCCTTGCCGTCAATTATTTTGCCGCCGTTTTCCTCCATGAGCGTATCAACGAGTTCCCCTATTTTTTTTGTCGAGCCGTCCGCAAGCATTATTTCAAAATCCTTGTGGTAGGATTGCTGCTCGAGCGCCTCGTGCATTGCGCTCCTGTCTTCCGGCTCCATTTTGTCGAATTCATCCACCATTACCATTCCGCCTGAAGCGAGAACAAGCGCGCCTGCTTTTAGTGTCCAGCCTCCTTCCCCGAATTCATCTTTCACGGCTGTTGCGGAAAGGCCTGCTCCTGAAGCCGATTTTCCCGCGACGTAAATCGATTTCGGCGCTATGGCATCAGTTGCCTTCAAAATCGCGCTTTTGGCCATTCCCGGATCTCCTACCAAGAGTATGTGTATGTTTCCCCTTACCTGCTGGGCGTTGGGCAAAAGTTTTTTCACTCCGCCGAACAATTGGAGCGCGATTGATTCCTTCATTATTTCGTGGCCGTAAATGTGCGGCGCAATGCTCTGTATGAGCTGTTCATAAACGTCATCGCGCTTCGCGAGCTTGATTATTTCTTCCTCCTCTTCCTTTGATATTTCGACTTCCTCGAATTCTTTTGCGGTTTCCTCGATGTGAATCGCCTCGAGATACCTGCCGTAAACGATTTTCTTTTCCTTTGGCGGCGAGAGCCTTATTATTCCGGTTATTCTTGTCCTGTCCCCCGGCGCGGCTTTATTCACGTTGTCATCGCTCACGTAAATGTCGAGGTTGATTGCCTGTTCGCTTCCCTTTATTGCTTCAAGCGGTTCCTGTATCTGTATTTTCTGGTAATCGACAAAATCGCTTGTTTCCTCATCAAGGTTGAATGTCCTGTTCTTGCATTCGCTGCACATTGAAGGCGTCTTGGGCAACAGGTTCTTGGTCTGCGGAACCTTGTAGGTTGCGTCACAGCGCGTGCAGTGCCAGGTCGCGGACTTTAATTTCGGCAGCACGTCCGTGACCTGCCTTATTACGCCCTCGACGCTGATGAGTTTTCCTATGTGCGAGGAACTGATGTCCATGAGAAGCGGCTGTTTTTCTTCGGGCAGGTTGAATACGCGTATGTGCGGGGAAAAATCCTCGACCTCGAGCATTGGGACATCAATGTTCTTGATTGCTAATTGTGCCGCCTCGAGGCAGACGTCAGGATTAACCAGCAGTTCGTCCGCGAGCTCGAAATCATAGTGCTCGAGTTCCTTGAAATCGACAAAGAGGCTTCTTTTTTGTGGGTATTCACCCACGAGGCGCTCTATATCTTTCATGCACCTGTTCTTCAGGAACAATTCGAATTTCTCGACAAAGGGATTGTCCTCGCGCACCTTCTCCTCGTACATGCTTTTCCCCACTAAACACTGTTTTTTCGGCCTTTAAAAACGCTCTGAGGGCTGGTTGCCGCTGCGCGCAATCCTTTCGCCGGTTCGCCCTATATAGCGGGTGCAAGGGGAGCGACAGCCCCTGCTTTGCAGGGCCTTGGTCCCGCAACAGCGGGACAATAACTATCGCACCGCGAGCCAGCGGCTGGAAAGCACCCCACCTTCACCCCCCTTAGGGGCTCGATAGGTCTTGCTTGCGCAACACAGCCTCTGAAGCAGTTGTTCTCTGATTGTCTTAGATTCGGCTTGTCCCACCAAGAATAAGCCAAAACCCGTTATTGGATTCGCATTGGGTAATTTTCTATAACAAGTACCCCTCTGAACTAATTAAGGGCTCTTCCTTAGGTTTCGGAACTTTTTTGCGGAAAAAAATCAGGAAACTGAATCAGGGGCGCATAAGTTTTGGTTTTCATGCCTGCTGTGAGAACGCATCCACTATGTTTTTTCCCAGGCACTTTTTGCGGGAAAAACCAATTATATTCCTTTCAGCATTTTTGTTGCGGCCCAGTTGCCTTTAAATAAATTCTAAGGTTCTATTATAATGAATATATATTAAATTCTATTAACTCTGCAGAGGTGAAGCGGCTATGAGCGGAAAAGGCAAGTTCTATATTACAACTGCAATTGATTACCCCAACTCTAAGCCCCATCTTCGGCCACGCTTACGAGAAAACTGTTGCTGATTGCCTCGCGCGCTGGCACCGCTTGAAGGGCGAGGATGTTTTTTTCCTCACGGGGACGGATGAGCACGGCAAGAAAATCCAGGATGCCGCGGAAAAAGCGGGCAAGGAGCCGAAGCCTTTTGTTGATGCGCAGGTGAAGTCCTTCAAGGAACTCTGCGCCAAATGGGGCATTTCCTATGATAATTTCATCCGCACCACAGATGGAAAGCATGAAATGATTTGCCAAACCATTTTCCAGCGCGTGCTCGAAAAGGGCGACATTTATTTGGGCGAGTATGAAGGCCTTTACTGCAACGGGTGCGAAAGGTTTTACCTTGAAAAGGAGCTTGACTCGGGCCTCTGCCCCGTGCACAGGACAAGGCCGGCTCTTTTGAAGGAGGAGAGCTATTTTTTCAAAATGAACAATTATGCCTCGAAGTGGCTTGAGTTTGTCGAAAAAAACCCTGAATTCATTTTTCCCCTGCGCAGGCGCCAGGAAATAATCAACCGCGTTCAGGAAGGCCTGCGGGATTTGAGCGTTTCACGTACCAGTTTTCACTGGGGAATCCCGCTGAAAAACAATCCGGCGCACGTGATTTACGTTTGGTTTGACGCGCTCCTCAATTACCTTTCCGGAATAGATTACTCTTCGGAGAAATCAAAAAAATTCTGGCCCGCCGACATGCACGTAATCGGGAAGGACATACTGTGGTTTCATTCCGTAATCTGGCCGATAATGCTTTTCTCCGCGGGAATAGAGCCGCCGAAGAAAATTTTTGTGCATGGCTTCATCAATGACGCGTACGGCGAAAAAATGTCGAAATCCATTGGAAACGTAATCGACCCGATTGAGCTTGTTGAAAAGTACGGTGCGGATTCCGCGCGCTACTACCTTCTCCGAGAGATTCCGATGGGTGAGGACGGCAATTTCTCGGTTGCGGCAATGGTTGAACGCCATAACTCCGAGCTCGCGAATTCTTTGGGGAATTTGCTGCAGCGCACTCTAACCCTTACCGAAACAAGGCTCAACGGAACGGTTCCGAAGGCAAAAACGAGTGAGGCACTTGTGAAGCAGCTCAATCTGGAAAAAATCGGCTCCTATATGGAGCGGCTTGAGGTTCATAATGCCTTGGCGGAAATTTTTTCTTTCGTGACGGCTTGTAACCGCTTCGTGAACGGGAAGGAGCCGTGGAAGCTCAAGGGAAAAGCTTTGGAGGAAACGCTTTACTCTCTTTTGGACTCGCTGCGCATTATTGCAATCCTCGTTTCCCCGTTCATGCCGGGCTCGGCGGAAAAAATTTCTGCGCAATTGAACGTTCCCCTCGGCTCTTTGAATGATGCAAAATTCAATCTTCTCAAGGCAGGGGTGAAAATCGGCAAAAAGGACATTCTGTTCCAAAAGCTCGAGGCCCCGAAGGAGGAGGTGCGCGAGGGGAAGGCGCGCAGCATAGGGGTTTCAATCGAGCCGAAACTCAAAGAGCTGGATTTGAAGCTTGCCGTCGCCATAATAGAGAATGTCCGCGTTAAGAAGAAGCACGAAGGCCTGGACAAGAAAGCGAGGGAAGCCGTGAAGGCAATAAATCTGGGCGAGATTGAAAAGAGCCCCGTGATAAAGGGCTATTTGGAGCTGTATGACGCCTTGAAGGTGAAGCGCGGGAAGCACGCGGTCGCGAACTTGGTTGAGATTTCCGCGCAGTCGGGAAAATTGCCGACAATAAACACCGTGGTTGATTCTTACAATTTGGTTTCGATAAAAAAGGCTTTGATTGTCGGCGCGCATGATTTGGACAAGGTTTCCGGAAATGTCCGCGTGAAGATTGCGGATGGCTCCGGGCTTTACATTCCTCTCGGGCAAAGCGAAGCGATGGAGGTTCCGAAGGGCGAGTACGTTTTTGCGGATGATAAGGTTGTTTTGTGCCGCATGGACGTGAAGCAAGGGGAGCACACGAAGGTGACAAACGAAACGAAAAACGTTTTCCTTTACGTGCAGGGCAACAGGTACACGCCGCAGAAATACATTGATGACGCTTTGGAGGAAATCTGCGGGAACATTGTGAAGTATTGCGGCGGCTCGTGGCGGAAAGTTAAGGTCGAGTGAAGGATTTAAATATTTCGGCGCTGTCTATTTTTTTTATGCCTCCTTCAAGGCCTCATAGGGTAATTTATTTCGATGACCACATTAGGCATCAACTTCCAGTCGGGTGGAATGCCGGGCGGATTGAAATGCCGCGCAGAGGAGGATCTACTTTTGCTTTTACCGCCCCTGTAAATAAGTTTGGCGTGTTCAGGTTCAGGGTAAATGCTGTCGGGAAAATTCTTCCCGAGACACTAATGAGGGTGAGGCATGTAGGCCGAGAAGGAAAGTATAGTGCCTGGGAACTCGAGCCGGTAAATGTTCTTGAAAGAAAGATGGCCAAGTCAGTTCTTGAGAAGCAAATGCCTTGGCTCAGGGCGCGCAAAGTCAAGAAAGTTGGCGCACTTGTTAATGGGCAAAAAGTTTTTGTGCCTGCGAATTGGAAGAACACGATGGGTGACACCTGGGAAACCAAGATGCGCTTTTTGGGGCGTGATGTTTGGGTGCAGTTCACCTTCAACCGGGACATGGATATAGACCAGATTACTTTCCAGTATGATATTCTTGAAAGGGGCGAAAAAACCGGCCACGGCTTCGGCGTTAAGCATGATGAAGAGGCGGTTGCTGAAATGATTCGAACGCTCACTTCAGAAGTGGAAGTAAAAAGAATTAGTTAGTCACGCTTTCTTTGTGCTCGTGATGCGGATGTTGCTGCCCCACTTTATGTATTCGACTTCGACCCCTCCGCTCAGGCCCTGTATGTCCTTCGGCTTCGGCAAATCATAACTCTTGTAATCCTGCAAATCCATTATTTGCACGGTTTCGCCCATTACCGCAACGACTTGTGCGCGGCCCTTCTCAATGATTGGAACCTCGGCATCGTCATCCGTGGGCTTCATGAGGCTTTTTTTGGAGTCCTTGAAGATTCCCATTGCGGTTACCTTTATTTTGGCCGCTCCGTGCTTTCCGGGCTTGGATTTTTCCGCGTCCTTCACCTGGCAGGGTTCATTGTCAATGAGCACATAAGACCCCGGCTTTAATGTTCCCGAGGGCTGGAATTTTTTTTCGCCGTCCGCCAAATCGAATCACTCTATTGAAATAATTTGGTTCAGTTTAAATAGCTTTCCGAGAAGTTGCGGGGGTTGCGTGGCATAAAGGCGGCCGATAAAGGTTTTTTTGCCCCTGAAAGGGGTTTGTCAAAAGTTATAAATAAAGCGAACCTTATATTTAGTAGGTTCTTGTGCTGCCTGGAAGTGTCTGTTTTTGAATCTCCCCGTAGGAGAAGTCATAAGCAGGGGCGTTAACCTCAAGGATGTGGATGCCAAAAGGCTCATTGAGAGCTTTTATGACAAGAAGTTTTCCGGCTACCTAGTGGCTACGCTTAGGGGTTATGACGGCCTCGAGGAAGGGGTTCTGCTGTTCAAGGAAGGTTCGCTGGCGGCATCGCTTTTCGAGTACGATTTTTACGGGGTAACGATTTTCGGGGATGCCGCGATTCCGCAGGTTTTTAATTCTTTTGCGGCAACCTACGTTGTAGCGGATGTAGTTTATTTGAGCAACCAGCAGGTTGATTTGGTAACTGCTTTCAACGACAAGAGCAGGCTCACAAAAGAAATCAAAAAAAGCGATGTGGGCCGGCTGATTCCGAACGCTTATTCGGCAGATTTCGCGAAGCAGACCCTCAGCCAAGTGGTTGATAAAAAGGAGTCAAAGAAGGACATTTTCAAGAAGCTCGGCCTCGGTGGTCTGGGCGGTTAATTTTTATGTTCAACGGGACAAGGAGCATGCTGAAAAAGATTGCCTCGGTGATTTTCGACATCGATGATACGGTGAAGCCGGTCGCGCACCTGAAGCTGTTGGAGGATTACGCTGGAAAATTCAACTTCGAAACAAAAACAACGGATGTTGCCGAGCTTTTGAAGGTGCTGAAAAAAAAGCATTTGGTTGATGAGATTGTTGTTTCAACCATGAACGGCAGTTCTATAGTTTCAACGAACGGCAACGCGGTTTCCGATGCCGTTACTGGCGCCGCGCTGTTCAATTACATCCAGTCCGAGCTCCCGAAAAGCAGGAGCGTTTTGATTCAGAGCAACGGCTGGTACATGCTTTTCCCGCATCTCAACAAGCTCTACATTGTCAGGGCGGCCGCGAACCTTGCCGGCGTTGAATTGAAGGCACTTGCAAAGGAAATAGATTCATTTCTGGTTGCAAGGGATGTCAATTGAGCAACCCAACCCCGTAGGGGGTTCCGTTG
>JBBSVV010000032.1:23164-31816 GCA_038046625.1 archaeon
CGGAAGGTCTACTTTGTATCAACCCAACCCCCTGTCGGGGTTCCGTTGGCGGGAAGTCACGAAACCCGGTTTTTTAAGCGGAAAAACCGTTTGTTTCATGGGAAGCTTTTTAATTGATAATATGCTCTAAATGTATGAATTTGCAGTTTTTTGAGTGGTTTTAATGGGCAGGGTAATTGCACTGGTTTCAGGCAAGGGCGGCGTCGGCAAAACAACGATAACCGCAAACCTGGGGATTGCGCTGGCGAAGCGCGGCCTCAGCGTGTGTTTGCTGGATGCTGACATTGCAATGGCGAACCTTTCATTGCTCTTGAACATGCAGAATTCGCCGATTACTTTGCATGATGTTCTTTTGGGTGAGGCCACTCCTAATGATGCGATTTATGACGGCCCCGGCGGGGTAAAATTCATGCCCTCAGGCTTAAGCCTGGAGAATTACAGGCGTGTTGATTCCGAGAGGCTGCAGGTTGTGGTTGACGCATTGAAGCCGCAGTTCGATTTTGTCCTGCTTGATTGTGCCGCGGGGATAGAGAAGAATGTGCTTGCCGCGATTTCTGCTTCTGACGAGGTTCTTTTGATTACGATGCCGACAAGCCCCAGCATTGCGGATGTTTTGAAGGCCAAAATCACGGCTCAAAGGCTCGGTGCAAAGCCGATTGGCGTGATAATTAATTTTGTGCGCGAGGAAAAGGGCGAGATAAGGAAGGATGACGTCATGAAGATGCTTGAGTTGCCGGTGATTGCGACAGTTCCTTATGATGATGAGGTAAGGCGCAGTTTCATGCAGGAAACCATAATGCCGGTTATGGTGCGCAAGCCCGGCACTCCCGCGGCGATTGCGATACAGCGCGCGGCGGCAAAGCTCGCTGGCCTGCCGGTGAAAATCGAGGAGGAGAAGAATTTTTTGGGCGGGTTTTTAAGCTCCCTGTTATCCATTTTTAAGAAGAAGCAGCCAAAGAAAATTGAAGAGGAACAGGCATGAACAACAGGCCATTTGATTTGCTGAACGATTCGCTCGGAAAAAACGTCCTTGTCGAGCTCAAGGACAGCGTTTCGGTGCGCGGAACACTGCAGGCGTTTGACGTGCACATGAACCTTGTTCTCGAGAATGCCGAGAAGCTGGTCGGCGGCGAAGCAAAGAAAAAGTACGGGACGCTTTTGCTCCGCGGCGACAATGTGCTGCTGATTTCGCCTTAATTTTTTTGCTGTTTAGTTGCTTTCTGTAATTGATGCGCACTTTCCTTTTTGATTCAAACTTTTTTTCACTCTTTCTTTTTAGTGCAGGTTTTTCACGGCACTTTTCTTTTGGTACAGATTTTCTTTTCGTGTTAACGAAAAGAAAAGGTGTGGACCCTGCGGGGATCGAACCCGCGGCCTCCCGATTGCCAACCGAGCGTTCTACCACTGAACTAAGGGCCCGCAAAGAGAATCTATTAGCATAAAATTTTAATAGCTGGCTTTTTCCGCGTTTTTCGCCCGTTTTATTTCTCTCTGGTTTCGTAGCTTATCATTGTCCTTGTTTCCGCGACTTCCTGGTTTGTCCTCAGGTATTTCAGGACAAAGTCATTGAGTTTATCCATGTTCTTGACGCTCGCCATGAAAATCAGGTCGAAATCCCCGGTTATTATGGAGCCGGATTCGACTTCAGGCCTTTCCATTATCTGGTCGAAGAGCTTCTGGTGCTTTACTCCGGGCATCGCCTTTACAAGAACATAAGTCACGAGTTCTCGTTCAATGTATTTCCTGTCGGCCCTTGCAGTGAAAGTTATTGCGTTAGCCTTCTGCATGTTTTTGAGCCTGTAATGTACTGTAGTCATGGGTATGCCGGTTTTTTTCGCGATTTCCTTTATGGAGGATCTGCTGTTCTGCTTCAGCGTCTCGATTATTTTTAAATCAACCTTATCCATGTTTGAATGTGTATTCAATAAACCTTAAAAATTGGTCATTTTTTGGTGTTTTTTTCAAGTTTTTTGTCAAAAAGTTATAATCCGTGTTCGGGTGAATTTCTGTATTATGGAAAAGATATGCCTTCTCGACCTTGAGGGGACTCTTATAGAAAATGAGTTTCTTGTAGAGCTTGCCTCGCTCAACGGCTCAGCGCAAAGAGTTTCGGAGATAACCGAGTTCGCCATGAGCGGCAGGATTTGCCTCGAGGACGCGATAAAGGAAAGGATAGGCCTCATAAAGGGCATCACTAAAACCGATGCGGAGTGCCTTCTCCTGAAAACAAAAATACGCGATGGGGCATTTGAATTCGTGAGGCGCCTGAATGAAACAGGTTGGCGCGTAGTTGTTGCCACGAACGGCTTCATGTTTTTTGCGAAGCCGATTTGCGATGAGCTCGGCATCCGCGAGGTTTACGCGAACGAGCTTGTTTTTGAAAACGGGGAAATAGTTTCTGCCACGATTTCTGTGGACAAGGGAAATGTTGCGGAAAAATTTTCAGGAAAAGGGAATGTGCTTGTTGCTGTTGGTGACGGCGCGAATGATGTTGCCATGTTCAGGCACGCCTCGGTTTCTTTCGCCTTTGGAAACCGCGGGGAAGTTGCGGAGCACGCGGATTTTTCGGTTTCTGATTTTTTTTCCCTTGCCGGAATTCTGGATTCAGGTTTCGTTGTTGCCTCTTCCGATTCGGTTCCGTCTGGTTTGAACGGAAAAGTTTTGCGCTTTGAATCCCGTGCTGACCTTGAGCGCAGGCTTCCCGTTGCTTCCGCGCTTGTGGTGAGGAGCCAGAAAATAGACGCCTTGCTTATCGGAATGGCTCCGAACCTGAAGGTGATAATAAGGCAGGGCGTAGGCACGGACAATATTGATGTGCAAGCCGCTTCCGCGAGGGGAATAGAAACCCTCAATACGCCGCTTTCCGCGCCTTCGGTTGCCGAGCTCACGATAGGCTTCATGGTGAATGCATCAAGGCGGATTCCGTGCATGGACAGTGAAATGAAGCGCGGCGTCTGGCGTGAAAGGAGTGAAGTGATGGGTTCGGAGCTGTTCGGGAAAAAGATAGGGGTTGTTGGCCTCGGCAGAATCGGCTCGATTGTGGCGAGGATATGCCACGCGATGGGGCTGCATGTTTCCTATTACGACCCTTTTGTGGAGGAAACCTCCTACGAAAAAAAGTTTTCGCTGAACGAGCTTTTGTCGTGCTCCGACATAATAACTTTCCATGTTCCGCTTGCCCCCGAAACAACGCATCTCCTGAATGCGGAGAACGCGTGGCTTGTGAAGCGCGGCGCGATAGTGATAAACACTTCGCGAGGAAAAGTGATTGCTAAGGGTGCCTTGGATGTGCTGCTTGGTTCGGGCGTGGCTTCTGTCGTTTGCCTGGATGTGCATTATGAGGAGCCAGCTGATTACAGTGCCTTTAGGGAGTTTGAAAATCTGATTCTCACTCCGCACATAGGCGGAAACACTTTCGAGGCGCAGGAGCGCATGGCCAGCCGCGTTAAGGAAATACTTTCGCAGCGCGGTTTTGGGTGATTTTTTTTGCTGCTCACTCCCGGGCCTGTTCATGTTCCTAAGCGCCTGCTTTTCCCGCAAAGGGAACTCATGCATCACAGGTCCCGCGAATTCCGGGAATTTTACTCATCCGTAATGGGGATGCTTGAGGAAATTTCCGGCGCGGAGAATGCGGTGGTGCTTTCAGGTTCAGGGACGCTCGCGACTGAATCGATTTTTGCATCAGGTTCGCTCGGAAAAGTTTTGGTTGCCTCGAACGGGGTTTTCGGGAGGCGCCTGTTTGAAATAGCGTCTCTTTACTGCGACGCTTCCATTGCGGAGTTTCCCGAGGGAAAAGGAATTAATTATCCGCGGCTCAGGGAAAAGGCTGGCCTTGGCGAATTTGATTCCGTCGCAATTGTCGAGAACGAGACCTCCACTTGCTGCATGAATGATGTGAAAAGCATTGCGCGGAATTTCGGCGGCGAAATAATTGTTGATTCGGTTTCGTGCTGGCCAGTTGGAAATGTTTCCGCGCGCGATGTTTCCGCAATCGCAACCGCCTCACAGAAATGCATTGGCATTGCTCCGGGAATTTCGATTGTTTTTCTTGCTCATGGAAAGGCTGATTCACTGCTTTTGAAAAAGCCGCGCAGTTACTATGCCGATTTGGCGAGGAACATAAGCTCCTACAGAATGAAGGGCGAAACGCTTTGCACGCCCGCAGTGACGCTGCTTTACTCCCTTCATGATTCGCTTGACGCAATTCTGGAGTCGGGTCTCGGCGCTTTTGTGGCGAAGCATGAGGCGATGGCATCGAAGGCCAGGAAAATGCTTTTGGAAGCCGGTTTTGAACTCATGGCCGAAAACGGTTTTGAGTCGAGGACCGTAACGGGTTTTTTGTGTGGTTCTCCCGAGGAAAAAAATTTCATAAAATCAGAACTCGCTTCCAAGGGTTTTTCCATTGCCTCGGGAAAGGGGATTTTTTCCGGCAATGGGCTGCGCATCGGCACGATGGGTTTTTTCGAGGAGGAAAAGGTGCTTGAAGCGCTTGAACTCATTGCAGGGGCGAGGGCTGATTTCCGCGTTGGAGAAATGGCTGTTTCCGCCGTTTCAAGGCAAACGTAATCTTATATAATAGAAAATCCAAATAGTATTTCGGCTTTTAAAGGGGTTTTTTGGCTTGGACAAGGAGCAGATAATCAGGGATTCGGTGAGGAAGCTCGTTGAACTTAACATTCCCGACAAGGAAATCATTTATAACCTCAAGAATGTGGGCATTGAGGAGGACAAGGCGCGCCGGGTTTTGCAGGAAACAAAGGATGAGGTCGCGGGCAAAAGGCCGGCGCAGCAGGCTTCGTCCTCAAAGCAGCCCTCTCCCCCGCCTGCTAAGCCGGTTCCGGAGCAGAAAGAAAGGAGCTTTGAGGGTGATGATTTGTACAGCGAGGCTTACGAGGAGCTCGAGGAGGAGCGGCAGCCGAGGGTTACGGTTAAGGAGAAGCCCATAAACAATCCTTCTTATTCCTCTCCGCAGGCTTCGGACAAGACGATGTCCGAGCTCTGGGAAAAAGGGATAATGGCCACAGTTGACGCGAAGCTTGGCGAGATGCAGAAGCTCAAGGATGAACTGGACGCAATCCTTGATGCGAAGATTCAGGAGCGCCTCAGGATTGAGGTGAAAAAAATCGAGACGGTTTTTGATTCGCAGAAGGTTTTGCTTTCGAACAAGATTGACATGCATCTGCAGAGCAAAGCGGATGAGATCCATAAGGTGGTTGAATCCAAGGCGCGTGAAATGGAGGACCTCTATGCAAAGGCGAGGGAGGAGATGCTCAAGGTCCAGCGGGAGAAGCAGGAGACACAGAAAATGCTTTCCGAGATAACGGGAAAACTCGAGGGTCTCGAGATGGTGAAGAACCGCATGATTTCCGAAACCAATGCGTCCATCATTCAGGCTGAATCCGGGTTTTCCGATTTCATGGAGGAGTCAAAGGCGAAGAGGCAGGAGCTCGAGGAGCGCATCAACCGCGCGCTTCAGTTGGAATCCAAAATAACCGAGGGCCTGATTCAAAATGCGAACCAGAAAATCGATTCGCTCGCGCTGGAAAAGGAAGGCGAACTCACGAAGCAATTGCAGGCCAAGATGCGCGAAATCGACGAGATGGTTGCGCAGGTGGACCCGAAATCCATAAATGACCGCATCCTCGCGCTGAAAGAACTGGAGAAGGAGCTCGTGAAGAGGCAGAAGGAAATTGACAAGAGCATTGACAACCGTTTCGAGGGCGTGAAGAACGAATTCAACCAGTTCAAGAAGGATGTCGCGAAGCTTGAGGACAGCAACCTCGGGGAATTAAAGAAGGAGTACGCGGCGAGCATTGATGACTTGTTTGCCGAGAACATTGTGGAGTGGAACAAGAAGCTCAAGGAGAAGCGCAGGGAAATCGAGGACATGAAAAAGCAGATGGACCTTGAAAAGTTCAACGCAACAATGGAAGCCCTGGACATATTCAAGAAGCAATTCGTGAAAACAATAAAGGTCAGCATTGACGATTACAACAAAACCAAGGCGGAGCTCGCGGACGCGATTATTGAGCGCGACAGGAACATAAATGATTACCTGAAGAAGATTGATGCGAAAATGGCGGAGCTCTCGGATTTCGAGAAGAAGTTCGCGAAGGACGTTTCAGAAATACTTGAAAAGATGCCGAGCGAAAAGCAGATAACCGACGCGAAAAAAGTCATGGAGCATAATAAGGCCGCACAAAAGAAGGGCCAGAAGGCGAAGCAGGCGCAGGACAAGGCTGTGCAGTGATTTTTGGAGTGTGATGCGAAATGGCAAGTGAAAGGTTCGTGATGTGGTTTGACGAGCTTTCAATAGGGGACGTTCCGTTGGTAGGGGGAAAGAACGCCAGTTTGGGGGAAATGTACCGTTCACTGGCCTCGAGAGGGGTTAAGGTTCCGAATGGCTTTGCGGTTACGGCGCACGCTTACAGGCATTACATAGAGAAAACAGGTTTGAAGGAAAAAATCAGGCACGAACTGAAGGGCCTTGATACCGGCAACATGAATTCGCTTTCAACCAAAGGCCATAACGTGAGGCAGATGATTCTCAACACGCAGATTCCAAAGGAAATAGAGGCGGAAATACTGAAGGCTTACTCACGCCTCGAATCCGAATATTCCAAGGGCGTTGATGTTGCGGTGAGGAGCAGCGCAACCGCAGAGGATTTGCCGGACGCCTCATTTGCGGGGCAGCAGGAAACATATTTGAACATCCGCGGCCCGCATGACCTTTTGAATGCGTGCAGGAAATGCTTCGCCTCTTTGTTCACTAACCGCGCGATTTCTTACAGGGTCGACAAGAAGTTCGACCACTTTTCAATCGCGCTTTCCATAGGGGTGCAGAAAATGGTGCGCTCGGATTTATCATGCAGCGGGGTAATGTTTACCATTGATACTGAAACGGGCTTCGACAAAATCGTGCTCATTAATTCCGCGTGGGGGCTTGGGGAAAGCGTTGTTCAGGGCACGGTTAACCCTGACCAGTTCATTATTTTCAAGCCCACGCTTGAAAAGGGTTTCAGGCCGTTGCTGAGCAAAAAGCTCGGCGGGAAAGCGATTAAGGTTGTTTACAGCCACGAGGGCAACAAGTCCATTAAAACGGTTGCGACGCATTCTTCGGAGCGCGAAAAATTCACGTTGAATGAAAAGGAAATTCTGCAGCTCGCGAAATGGGCCGTCATTGTCGAGAAGCATTATTCCGAGAAGCGCAAAAAATACACCCCCATGGACCTGGAGTGGGCAAAGGACGGCAAAACCAATGAATTGTTCATTGTGCAGGCGCGCCCTGAAACCGTGCAGAGCCAGAAGGACAAGAATACGCTCGAACAATACTTACTCAAATCCCGTGGAAAGGTGCTGGTTGAGGGCGGGGCAATAGGCCAAAAAATCGGTTCAGGAATTGCGCATATCATCCGCGATGCCTCGAAAATCGGCGAATTCAGGAAAGGCGAAATCTTGGTTACGGACACGACTGACCCTGACTGGGAACCCATAATGAAAATCGCTTCCGCAATTGTAACCGAGAGTGGAGGGCGAACTTCACACGCGGCAATAGTTTCACGTGAATTGGGTATTCCTGCGGTTGTCGGAACCGGAAACGCAACGGAGAAAGTGAAAACCGGAAAACATGTTACCGTTGTCTGCTCCGAGGGTGAAAAGGGGGTTGTCATGGATGGCTTGCAGAAGTTCGAAATAAAAAAACTGAACGTTGCGCACTTGCCTGATACTCATACGCGCATAATGATGAATGTCGGGAACCCCGAGCAGGCTTTTGAGTTCGCTTCGATTCCGAATGACGGTGTCGGCTTGGCGCGCGAGGAGTTCATTGTGAATTCTTATGTGAAGGTGCATCCCAATGCGCTTCTGAAATTTTCGGAGCTCAAGGATGAGAAGGCGAAGCAGGAAATCCTGAAGATGACCGAAGGTTACAAGGACAAGCCGCAGTTCTACGTGGATAAACTTGCGGAAGGAATTTCCATGATTGCCGCGGCTTTCTACCCCAAGCCGGTTATACTCCGTTTTTCGGATTTCAAAACCAACGAATACGCGAACCTCATTGGGGGGAAGCAGTTCGAGCCCGAGGAGGAGAACCCGATGATTGGCTGGAGAGGTGCCTCGCGCTATTACAGCCCGGGTTTCAGGGATGCGTTTGGCCTTGAGTGTAAAGCAGTAATGAAGGTGCGTGATGAAATGGGCCTCGCTAATTTGAAAGTAATGGTTCCGTTCTGCAGGACTGTTGAAGAGGGGAAAAAAGTGATTGCGGAGATGCTGAAGAACGGCCTCAAGCAAGGAGAAAATGGATTGGAGGTTTACGTGATGTGCGAAATCCCGTCAAACGTAATTTTGGCGGAGGAGTTCTGCAAGGTCTTTGACGGCTTTTCGATTGGCAGCAATGACCTCACGCAGCTCACTCTCGGCCTTGACAGGGATTCGGGTATTGTTACGCATATTGCGAATGAAAAGAATGCCGCCGTGAAGAGCCTGATTTCGCATGTGATTAAGGTTGCGAAGCAGAAGCACCGCAAAATAGGCATCTGCGGGCAGGCGCCGAGCGATTTCCCGGACTTTGCCGAGTTTTTGGTTGGCGAGGGAATTGACTCGATTTCCCTGAATCCCGACACTGTTTTGAAGACGCGGCAGGTCATTGCGAAG
>JBBSVV010000033.1:0-5050 GCA_038046625.1 archaeon
AGCCAGAGCGAATGGAACTCGGTTTACCTGCTCGTTGTTTTCGCCATTGCCGCAATATTGGTCATTGCCCTGATTAAGCCCATGTTCAGGCAGAGCCAGGACATAATCAAAACCGCGCCGGTAACCAACAAATAGCCTCCGCAAAATTCAAATTGTGTAACTTTAAATACTTCTTTTTCCTACTTTGATTCATGGCTTTGCCAAACCTTTTAATGCAGGTTTTTTGTTCTTGGAAAAAACGAAAAAAGTGCATGCTTTCCGCAAGGGGACAGGAGTCCGCGCCATTCGAGCTCCTAATAGCGATTATTGTAATGACGTTTGTCATAATAATCGGCTTCAACGCGCTTAACGCGCTGAACACGCAAACCTGCCGCGGCAACCTGGAGCAGAACCTCGAGCAGATAAAGGCCGGCATAGAGCAGGTCGTGAAA
Organism: archaeon; assembly: GCA_038046625.1. Classification (GTDB taxonomy): domain Archaea; phylum Iainarchaeota; class Iainarchaeia; order Iainarchaeales; family Iainarchaeaceae; genus Iainarchaeum. Next base: position 432 of record JBBSVV010000033.1, read on the forward strand.
GACAAATCAAAGGCAAACGTTTCTTTTGAATTGCCTGGCTGCTTCAGCGAGGAGCAAAGCAGGCTGAAAATAATAGAGCGCGACGAACTCGACTTCTGCTCACATTACTGCGGCGGAAGCCTCTCCCAATGCACCGTGCTCCAGTTTTCTTCGCCAGAATTCACGAGCACGAAATGCCTCAGGATTTCCTCCGCAACCGTTTTTCCGAACGCGGATTCCTGCCCGATTGAAGTGCTTGAAGGAGGCTCGGAACGCTACACGGTTTCGGAGTGGAAAAGCACCAAATCTGGAATAGAGCCGGGCCAGTACACCCTCGTCAGGCAGTTCAACCTCTTCAGCAACGCGCCCGTGATATGCGCGTACAAAAGGAAGGTGTGAGCAGTGCTTGACTTCATTCTGAGCAAAATGAACCTCCTCATTCTGGTTACGGCAATCTTTGCGATAGTCAGCTTCTTCACATTCGGCCTCACGGACATAACCAAGGTTAATGAAGCCGGTGCGGTTGCCTCGAGGATTGCAGAAAAATCTTTTGCATTGGTTTCATCCCCGAACTACTGCTTCAGCGACCGGTATGTTCTTGACAACGAGATAATGGTTGCGGGAAGCGGCTATTACTACGTCCTGAAAATCTCGAAAACCGCGGTGATTCCGCAGAACAGCATTTCCGGGGAACCGGTCAATGTAGTTGTTTTTTCCGTTTACCCGAGAACGGAAATAAAGAACCAATACGGGGACTCGAGTTACGCGGCAAAGGCCATTGCCGCGGACAGCTTCAGGACCGAAGCGGAAATCCACCTATACTCGCAAACTTATAACGGAACCACTTATGAAGACGCGATACAGGAGCAGGACGAGCTTTATGTTGACCCGCAGGCGCAGATCCCGTTCAATTCTGTTGAGTTCATCAAGGAGGTTGATGAGGGGCAGCCAAAGCTTTACATCATTGCATGCAATTCCGCAACCTGCCTCGCGAACAAAACCTTTGTCGGCAACATGGTGCATCCCGAGCAGCCGGATGGGAGCGGTGGCTTCAGATGCTAGCAAAAGGATTCATCGGCCCAATCGGGGACGATTTGCCCTCGCTCATACCATTGCTTGTGGGCCTTGTGATGTTCTTCTCCACTTTCTCGGTTACGTTCAACGCCTTTGATGCGCGCAATGCGGAATTCGACCATGACATTGCATTGATGAGGATTTCACGCGTGCTTCAGTCCAACAGCTACATTTTCAGCTACCGGAACTTCGAGGCTTTGTGCTCGCAGGTAGGCGTTTCAAACCTGAATTTTGTCGGCGCGATTTCAAACGGCGAAACAACTCCGGGCAGCGGCGATGCATCCGGTGCGGCTGAAATCAAAAACATTTTTGACATAGGCTTTTTCACGAACGGCGAGGGGCAAACCTTTTACTGCACGAACGTAACCGGGGTTGACTCACCGAAAAAATTCAGCGACATCATAACATTGAAGGAAGCCGCCGACCTTCAGTTCGTCTCCAGGATTTATCCGATAGTTGTCGAGGACAATAAGGTGGTGAAGCCGATGCATTTGTACGTGGTGGCCTGGAAATGAATTCGAAGGGGCAGGCGGCAATAACGGATGCGCTTTATTTCCTCATGATAATCACAGTGCTTTCGGTATTCCTTTTCGGGTTCGCGAACAATTACGGCAACTCCGTCAAGCAGAAGATAAACGACGAGTACAGCACGACCTTCGCGACAAATGCGCTCAAAACAATACTCTACAGTTCAACCCCAAGAGATTCCTCCCAGAGCATTTACGACAGGGACGCGGAAATAGATTTTCTCCTGGCCATACTGAAGGAGGATTATTCAGACGACCAGGTCATCGGCGACAGGGAAAAGCTGGTGTTGGCGGACACCATAACCTCGATTCTCGCGCCGATCTCGGATTCGGTAGATTACGCGTTTTACATAACCATTCCGAATGACAAGAAGCTCGTTTACTTTTTTATCCACACAACAAACTTCAAAAAGGAAGGCCCGTTCAACCCGGGGAGGTACTACATTTATTCGCCCGGCGACCCACCGCACATTGATTATTTCTGCGGAGTGAAACCCGTTCAGGATTCGGATTATAAGTTCGAGCCGGATTATGATGCCTTTTTTGCAAAGCTCACGCGCCTTTTGACCAATGTGGGCCCGACTTCACAGGCCGCTTCCTCCATAAAGCTCGTGAAGGAAAGTTCGCGCGGCAGCTTCGATGACTTCAAGGCGCAGGCCGATTTGGTCATGTGGGATGCTGTCTGGCTTGGAAGAACAGAAGAAAGAAACTCGGGGCTGCTCTACTCAAATGACTCTGCCGTGCTTGAGGGCGGCTGGGATTGCGTGAAGGTTGGAAGCCTGAGAAATCATACGTAGGAAACCTTCCTTTTTTTGAAGCCCGCGCCGCATTTCGGGCACGTGTATTTAACCGTGTCCTGCTGAACCTCAATGCTTTTTGCGCAGTGGTCACAGAATCCCTGGGCACAATTCACGCAGTAAACAATCTGCTTCGTGTGGTTCCCGCATTTCGGGCATTTTGTCTTGTCGGTTTCGACTTCCTTGTCAACCAAGTCAATGTCATTGCCCTCGATGTTATCCTCGAGCGAAGAAAGCTCATCAAGGCTGCTGAGTTCCTTTATCTGCGACTCGTTCTCCTCTTCGCTTGCCAAGTCAGGAATTTTCTCATCCTCAAAGGATGGCATTTCCATTGCAGTGTCATCTTCCTTGGGTTCCTCGCCGGCATCCTTGGCCTGCGCCTTCCCGGGGTTCGGCGCTTCTTTTTCCCCGTCCTTTTCCTCAAGCTTGCCCTTTCTCCTCAGCATCCTTTTTTCCGCGATAGTGGGTTCCCCGCCCTTCGGCGTTCCCCCGGAATCGGCCTGCGCGCCCTGCGCATTTTCATTCAATTGCCCCTTGCGCATTTCATCGCGGAGCTGCGTGAAAACATTGTCGCTTATTTCCTCAATCTCCTTCCTGTCCGGATAGCGCGACTTTTCCTCCCTGAAACTGTCAACCTCCTTCAAGGCGATTTCAGTGCTCTTGCTCCTCACTTCCTGTTCGCTCGGTTTATTGCCGCTTTCCCTGTTGAAACGCCTCATTCTCCTCGGGGTTTCATCAGCCATTGCCCTCGCCTTCCTTAAGCAGTTCCTTGAGGGCCTTCATGGATTTCGGCATGGCCTGCTCCTTTGCCTCCGTTCCATCCTTTTTTTCCTCGAGTTCCTTCTGCTTTTCCGCGAGCTCCCCGAGTTCCCTGTTTTCTTCCGCCAATCCGACTTCCTTCATGAGGTTCTGCCTGATGAATTCCTTGGACTCATCAACTTTTTTCTCGCTCTGGTTTCTGGTTTCCATTACGCTTGACTTCTCCTCGGCCTGCTTCTTCTCAAGCCTGCTGATTATTTCCTCCATGGTCTTCTGCCTTTTGTCATCTTCTTTCCCGCTCCGCGTAACCTTCGCTTCCTCTTTTTTTGCAGCCAGAACATTTGGAACAGGAACCGCATCAGGAATTTTTTCCGGTGGCCCGATTTTTTCCCTGAGCCTCTCCCTCAGCCTTTCAGCCTTTTCCTCGCTCATGCTGTTCACTTTTGTGTAGCTGTTTTCAGGGAGTTTCTCCATCGCCTTTTTCGCCGCGATGTTTGCGGAAACCACGCGCTTCGGGACCCCCACGTTCACCTTTCTTGTGGACATGAATTTCCTCTTTACAGTGAGAATCGCGATTGCAATCAGGAAAATGAGGATTGTGTTCACAAGGATAAGCTGCTCAAAGCCGAGGTCCGCGAGATTAAGGAAAGCAATTGCCGCGCTGACAAGCACAACCATTATGCTCACAAAAGCTCCGATTGCGATGCTGGCGCCGCTCTTGTACTCAAGGTCTATTGAGCGGATGTTCGGCCACCCAATCCTAAGAAGAATGTAGCCCCACGTGGCCGAGCCCAAAAGCACGTAAAGCGAAAGCCCCACACCAGCCAGAATAGAAGCAAAAGCCATGCCACAACACATGTTTTTTTGGGTTAATAAAAGTTATTTTTGCCAAAAAACGCGCACTAAAATTATTTATATTACAAAACCCTATGTTTCTGCATGGTTTTCGAGGCAATAACAGACCTTTTCCTTTCCGTGCTTGACATACTGCGCGGCTCGATTGTTCCGACTATCCCTGTTTTTTTGGCTGTGCTATTTGCTTCATGGCTCAGGAAAAAAATAGAGAAGGAAACAAAGCGAAGCTGGATTGCAACTTTACTTGCCTCGACAATAATTGTGATGTACTTTATCCTGCTCTTCGCGTATTTTATCCCGTACCTGGCTGCTTTGCAGCAGTCCAATGTCGGGGAAATTCCCTCGCCCTTCGCGCCCTCGCTCGCCGGCCTGGTTGCGGGATTTGTTTTCGGCGCCCTCTGGGTTTTTGTGGTTGCCGTGGTCGCTTCGCTGATACTTCTGCCGCTTGAATTTGTGGGCGCGTTCATTTATGAGTATGTTTCAAAAAAACTTGGAAAACAGCCCGGGTGGCTCAAGCTTCTCATAGCAACCTACATTTCCGTGGCTGTTGCCAGCGCAGCCATAATCTTCATTGTGCCGTGGCTTTTGCCCGGGTTCCTGTATTTCCTGTACTATGGAATCAAGTAGT